>CAYGVX010000059.1:0-4197 GCA_964353725.1 uncultured Candidatus Bathyarchaeia archaeon | reverse complement strand
AAATGGTGTGACGATTGTCTGTACAGTATCCTCAGAGAAGAATGGAAAGAACCAAGGATACTGACGAAGACGACTTGAGAAATGGGTACGTAGCTTTGCCCCACCCTGCGCTACTGACGCGGATTCCTCTCGATTTGGTCGAGGGCGTGTTGCAGCTCTCCCAGACGCTTAATCGTGTAGGTCGGCTGTTCCTCTTGTCTTGTCACAGCCTCAGGGTAGCGTTGGTTCCATTTGAGGAGTACGGTCTTCATTCCGGTTCTGTTTCCGCCAACGACGTCCTTTGCGACTCGGTCGCCGACCATAACAGCTTCACTAGCCTTGATTCCAGTAGCTTTCAGTGCTATTGAGAATATTCTTCCATCAGGTTTCTCGCAGCCGGCGTCAACAGACGTCACAATGAAATCAATGTGGCTTTCAAGATCCAATTGCCGCAGGGTTTTCCGGACATCCTTCTCTCTTGAAATGGTGGTATTGGCGATAACGCCCACCGCGAATCCTTTCTCTTTCAATGCGGCTAGTGTTTCCTTGGCTTGGGGTACTGCATCAAAGTGGGCTTCACCAAGGTGCTTGTCCCCTTGCTCCACTATCAGCGTGTCGCCTAAGTCGAAGAAGACAGCCTTAAGCACTCTAGTTCCACTCTGAGCTTTTTGTCAAATACTCCGACAATGCTACCAGATGCGGCTCATCTGTATAATCTTGCGGAAGTGGACCCGATGCTCGAAATGCCTCGGCACAGGGGTGGAGCGTGTGCAGGAGATCTGGAAAACCTAATCTTCACAGCTATCCCATCGAATAGAAGAGGTGTGATTAGAATGTCAGCGAAGAAGGGATGGGATGTTATTTCCCGAAGCTATCAACAGAATACGAGGATTTCTCTTAAGGATGTGCATTACGGACCGATTTCCGCCGGAGAGCGTGAGTTGAAGCTTCTTGGAAACGTAAAGAACAGGGACATCTTGGAACTCGGCTGCGGAGGTGGGCAAAACGCCATAGTGCTTGCTAAATGGGGCGCTAGGTCCGTTGGGCTGGATGTTTCTGGAGAACAGATCAAGTTCGCCCGGAAGCTCGCAGAGAAGGAGGGAGTGAATGTTCCGTTTCACATTGGCAACATGGAAGACTTGGATATCTTTGAGGCTGGCAGTTTTGACATCGTCCTCTCCTCATTTGCCATCGAGTATGCAGACAATATTCCAGCAGTCTTTAAAGGCGTCTTCAGGGTGTTACGGAGAGCAGGTTTCTTCGTTTTCGCTGTTGGCCATCCGACGATGGTCAGAGGACGGCCTCTGCGTCGCGGAAGGAGAAGAGTCTGGACACTGATCAACTACTTTGATTGCAGAAAACGGGCTTGGAAGTGGAAGGTCGAAGACGGCACGGCGCACTTTCGCATGGGCCAAATAACGTTTCAGGACTACTTTGACTTGCTTGCCGAGACTGGCTTCTTTGCTGACCGTGTCTTAGAGCCTGAACCCTACCATGTTGATAAGATGAGTGAGACTGAGCTTGCGGGAATTCCTTACTTTGAGGCTGAATATTTGAAGGATTATGATTTGTGGTGCAAAGTGCCCTACACTGTGATCTTCAAGGCCAGAAAGCGTCAAGGAACATGAGCTACAGGCGAGCGTGGGCGCTTTTTCTTCAAACTCAGGGTCTTGTCAATTCCTTCTTGAGCGTTAGATTTAAATAGTTGTTTGGATTTTTGTTCTCATTTGAGAAACAAAATGTCTATGGATCAGAGAGCACAGGTACTCGAAGCCGTCCTGTCTGCTGAGCGGGGCACTAGAGAGCTGATTCAGGCCCTTGGATGGGCGTCTTCTCGTACAATCAATCTCGTGAGAAAAATGGAAGATGAGGGTCTAATTGTTGGGATAGAGAGCACTGATACGCACCCGTCGAAGCGTGCGCGCAGGGGCAGACCTAGAAAGACTGTGGCATGTACACCTCTCGGGATAGAATTCCTAGAGAGTTACAAGAAACTCCGAATGAAGCCACTAAGAGCTAGGAAGGCGGATTTAGCCCACGCGGCAAGGGACGCCGAGTACACTGCGCGACTCGCAGCGGCTGGGCACTCGCCCTTCCAGCTTTTCATGGAGTTGAACGATATTGCCAGCAATATTAAGATCTCTTCAGAGGCTACTCAATCTCCTTGATAGCAAGGGCATCCTGTACATGATCATTGGGGGCTACGCTCTTCCGTTTTATGGCAGAATCAGGACAACAATCGATCTTGACCTCGCTGTTGCAATAAGAACTGAAGAAGAATTCCGAAACTTCACAACGTGGATGCGAGCGATCAGTTTCCGACCTGTTGTATCCTCATTTCAGGACCCTCTAATTGTTATCTTTGATCTAGTTGAAAAGGTAGAGATTGGGCTGTGGCTAAGACCCGACGGGGTCGTTTTTGACGATGAAGTACTCAAGAGGCGAAGGAAGGCCAGACTAGATGAAAGCACTGAGGCATGGATCGTTTCTCCCGAGGACTTCATAGTCAATAAGCTTGCGAGGCCCGATAGGGGTGTAAACGACGAGCAAGACGTCAAGAGCGTGTTGGTTAGACAGCAGGGTAGTCTGGATGAAGAATACCTCGAAAGAAGAGCGCGCGAATTGGACCTACTTCAGGTTCTGAGAGCAATCCAAGCTCAAAGCAGCTAACAGTCCACACACACGGAGCTCTTTCAGGCTTTTTGTGTAAGGCATGGAAGAACGGGGTTTTGCGGCCATACATCGCCGCTGCCGTGGAGTTCGGATCCTGCACGCGCGCACCTCGTAGGATAGGAGAACCGTCGCTCGCGCCAAGACTTAAGTCGCTTTCCAACCTAGTACATCTGGAGAGAGATGGCAAAGCCAGCAACCATAAGGCTCATGCTCATCGTCCTGTTGGTGGCGTGCAGCGCGTCAATGCTCGTGTCGACAGGGGACGCGGCGCAGGCCGGCGCTCCGGGCGAGGGGGGACGCGAGAGCGGAGGGGAGGACACACACGTATACAGTAGTCCAGAGCACAAGATGAATTGGATTACGCGCGAGGACACCAAAGCTCCAGAACCGTCCCTGCTTGCCGTGTCGGCGTTCGTCGCCTGCGTGGTGCTCGTGACCCTGCTCGCAGCGGTTCTCATTCACAAAGGGAAGAAGCCACCGACGTAGACGCCGGGAGTGAGCATGGAGACAGAAACGCGCGCACTTTTGGCCCTGCTACTCAACTTCCTGTTCCCGGGCTTCGAGGGTCTTGCCAATCTCCTCAGTGCCCCGCTAACACGCATCGCCGCGCGCACTATAATTTGATGGCTTACCATCATTCTCTTTCCGTGGCAAGAAGGTTTCACATCCTATCAAACGTCGTCGTCGCCGAAGCGAAAAAATGATGAGAGTGTGTGCGCGCGCATGGCTAGAATAGCGGCATTTCCGCACAGAAAAGCTATATCCAAACCAGTTCTCTTGGTTTGAGCGGTGAGTTGAGTTGCTTGAAGGCGCGACTGTGAATCTGAGGGTCGTAGAGAAAGAGGATTTGTCTTTACTTCAGGAGTGGCGGAACAATCCTCAGTTCTCAGGGGTTTATAATCCGTTAGACGAACAGCAGTCGAAAACTGACATAGAGAAGCAGTATGAGAAGCTTGGCGCGGAAAGACAGTGGTTTCTGATACTGAAGAAAGATGGCAGCAAGATTGGTTTTTTGGGAATGGGGAAGAGTGTTTTCGGGTGGGAAATTGGCTATGTTCTGACTCCTACGGAAAGAGGCAAGGGTCATTGCACAGAAGCGGTCAAGCTGGCGGTGGATTATTTGTTCCTGTCGAAAGAAATTGTTCGGGTGCAGGCAGGAACCTTCATAGACAATGTGGCATCGCACCGGGTTCTAGAAAAAGCTGGGTTCCAGCGAGAAGGAAGAATACGAAAAGGAATGTTTGCTTGGGGCAATTGGGTGGACCTCCATGTCTACAGCATCCTCAGAGAGGAATGGAAAGAACCAAAAATACTGACTAGAACCCCTTGAGAGTAGGCTAGCTAGGAAAACTTTTTTGCTCGCTTATGACAATCCGTGAGATGACACACTTGTGTTGGAATTGGAAGGGGAAACACAAATGGTTAAGGTTCGCATGTCCGAGATGACACGGGTTGATATCCAGAAAGCTCTGGACAGAGACTTTAGGACAGTTGTATTCGCTGTGGGCTCAAATGAACAGCATGGGCCTCATCTGCCTACCTGTA
>CAYGVX010000058.1:0-4750 GCA_964353725.1 uncultured Candidatus Bathyarchaeia archaeon | reverse complement strand
CCAGCGTCCTGATCCGTGCTAGACCACGGGCCCCTGCACCTAGACTACAGCCCTTCTTGGCTTGAGCCTAGATATAGCAATTTTCGTTTCTTAAACAGTTTTCCGCCGTCCGCGTACTCGCCCGTGACGTAGTCGAAGCCTAGCGCGTGTGCACGTGCGCAAGAGATTCTCTGGCGGATTCATGACAGGATTTGCGGTGGGGGTTCAGACGAGTCTATTGGTGATTTCGACGTCAGAGGAAGGGTTAGCAAGCTGACTTCAGACCAGTAGCGTACGCCAAGATGTATATTCGGATCAACACGCGCTAGCCTCGTTTGGTCTCGTCAGTGTTCAGTGAAAGGATGTGCCCGAGCTTGTCCTTCTTGGTCTCTAGGTAGAAACGGCTGAATCTGTTTGGTGGGATCTCAGTTGGTATCCTTTTCTTGATTCTGACACCGAATTCTTTAAGATCGCGGATCTTCTGGTGTTGTTCGTCAACAGGCGGATGCTTGATATCCGAAACTTCTTTAGCATGGCTGCCGCCAATTCATACGTTCTCCGGTCAGGCGGGAATCCAAGCAGCAGATTGGCGTCGTAGGTGTCTATTCCTCTGTCTTGG
Organism: uncultured Candidatus Bathyarchaeia archaeon; assembly: GCA_964353725.1. Lineage (GTDB taxonomy): Archaea > Thermoproteota > Bathyarchaeia > Bathyarchaeales > SOJC01 > CAYGVX01. The sequence continues at coordinate 4,152 of CAYGVX010000058.1, read as the reverse complement.
CACATGTAAGCCTTGATCTCGTTAGTGAGCCCTATCCCCTTCCTTCTTATTGCATATGGAGGAGCACGCCTTGTCCCTCTCTCTCACAATCATATGCAGAGCCTTCTCCAACTGGTCCCCACAATCACATCTAAGCGAACCAAAAACGTCTCCTGTAACTCAAGATGAGTGAACCCGGGTCAGCACGTTCTCGGCATTTTCGACATCGCCTTTGACAATCATGATGTGATCTTTTCCATCTTTGTTGCTCTCGAATGCCACGACCTTGAATGAACCGTATTTTGAGGGGAAGTCGGCAAGGGCGGTGATTCCTAGACATAGCGACTTGTAGCACTTTTTGCAGTTCCAGTCGAATTCATATGGCTGGTATTCCTCAGCATCTCTTTTGAGGGCTTCACCGTATGACGTCTTCACACCAGTGTGTCCAGGCTTCACTGTTACACCTAGGAGATTGGCTTTTTAGTAAACATGCGAATTAGCTGCTAGGGGACACGACTTGGGAACTCCGATCTTGACAGAACTCGCGAACAGAATGAGCCCGACAATCTTTGACGAAAGGGACTTTGAGACAGAAAAGCTTACTTTACTCGTAGAGGCCGCAAGATGGGCACCATCTTGTTCCAATAACCAGTCATGGAACTATGTTTTCGTACACAAGAAGGACACAACACGCAAAGCCCTCGAAGAAGCTCTCACCCGTGGAAACGCTTGGGCACAAAGAGCGCCTTATCTGGTCGCCGTCGCCGCCGACCCAGACCAAGACTGCAAAGAAAACGGCTTGCCGTTCTACGCATTCAATGCGGGGCTGAGCGTAATGTGCTTAGTAATCGAAGCCGAACATTTGGGTCTAAGGGTTCACCAGATGGCAGGTTGGAACGAGCAGATTGTCAAGCAGGTATTGGGATATCCTTCAAACTTCCGCGTCGCTGTGATGTTTGCTTTAGGCTACGAAGCGGACATCAAAAAAGTGTGGGAGACTCTTGACGAAAGGACAAGGAATAAAGTTGCGAGAAAGAGGGAGAGAAAGCCCCCCATCGAGAACTTCTTCTCCGGGAGCTACGGTAAAAGACTGCTTGAGTCCACGATTCGCTAGTAGTTGAAAGGCCACCTCTGGCGCATGCACTGCTTTTATCATGGCGTAACTATGGAAAAAGCTACCAGAAAGGCTGTCAGAAGACTGTCAATTCCCAGAAAGTCGGAAAATGCAGGTTTCAATAGGCAATAGTTTATGCGCGCGCATAAGGCTTATTATGCGGAGTATTCAATCCTTTCAGTTCTGACTATGTTGACTTTTTTGGGGGTGTTGTCTGTGAAAAAGAAGACGATTAGGCAGAAGGTTACTTTGCCAGCAAATCCGATCGAAGTCTTTGAGGCTTTTGTTGACGCGAAAAAACACTCTGCATTTACGGGAAGTAAGGCTACAGGAAAAGGAAAAGTCGGTGGGAAATTCACGGCCTGGGACGGGTATATTTCCAGCAGATTTCTGGAACTGGAAGAAGGAAAGAGGATAGTTCAGGAGTGGGTCACGACAGAATGGCCTAAAGGTTATCCGCCGTCACGCTTCGAACTCACTCTCAGAGAAGTAGAAGCGGGCACGGAGATTTCAATGATTCACTCAGACATCCCCGCAGAACAGGCTGAAGACCTCAAAGAAGGGTGGAACGAGTTTTATTGGAAACCCCTTAAGGTTTACTTCAGAAAACTGCGTGAACAGGGAAAATGATCACAGCACTTCGTTCTAGTCGACAAGGAGATAATGATGATAACTGTAAGAAACTCAATAAGGATAAAAACAACACCTGAAGAAATTTCCAAATGGCGGAAAAGGATCAACGGAATTCCGCGTCTTATCGTTTTCCTTGTCTTCTCTTTCTCAGGAGGTCTTCATATTCCTCAACGGTCCGTTCCACTTTCATCTCCCATTGGTCTACGGGTTTTGGGCCTTCACTTAAGGAGTGGGTTACCGAGAGGAACTTGACTTTTTTCAGGGAATACCTTGCCGTAGCCCGTTTGCCCTCCAAGTAGACCGCGTAGACTCCCAGCAATGTCGCCGCCACGAATGCGGTCAAAGGGTGGACATAAAAGATCAACCACAACTGAGCAATGAAATATAGGGCGTATGCGATAGGAATCCAGAACCACACTGTCGTGACCACTGTCTTGGCTATGGAGAAAACTTCCACAAGGGAATCTACATGTGCTCTAAGCCGCTTCATAAGGAGGCCAATATCAACTTACGCCTTCCTCGATACTTAAACCTTGATGCAAACTCTTCTCTTACACTCTACTAGAGAATGAGAACGCCATAGTAGCCTACATTGAGAGTGCTTCTGCAGCGAGCGTGGATGGCTCCCCACAACAGCGTCTACTTTGTTTCTGCCAGGTATTTCAGGTGCAGGGACTTCAGCAGCTCTCTCCCAGCCAAGTTTATTAGGATTGTCTTCATGTCTCCACAGTGTCTCCGAGCTCCAGTCTGTACTTGTACATGAAGTTGTCTAGGTCAGTGTAGTTCTTGTGGACTGAAATCATGAAGGCGTTTATCCCATCTCCTCGGCAGCCGCCCCCCATGATGATGTTAGGCTGGCTCATTAGCCAATCCATTCCCTTCTTCCAAACCGTCTCGCATTTCTCCTTTGACGCAAGAGAGAATTTGCTCTTGAAGAGGGTTATGGCGAATAACTCGTACCCAAACTTGTCCCACTTGGGAACGGCGGTGTAGCCATCGACCAGCTCCTTTTCCAAACTCGCTCTCCTCCGAGTGATCGTGGGCTGAGAAACCCCATTCTCTTGGCCAGCTGCCTGTCACTTGTCTTCGAGTTTCTCATCAACTCATAAAGAATCCTGTAGTCGATGTCCTTGACTTTCCTCATACATACCGCTCCAATTTTCCATCCTCTTCGCTGATATTGCTTTTGGAGCACTCTTGCAAAGCACCTCGCGATCCCATTACCTAAGAACTAGAATGTAGCCAGAAACTCGTCGAGGCGCTTCTCCATCTCCAGCTTCGTCAGCCAGTCCACAACGCCCACACGACATTTCCCGCGATGCCTAGTAACAGAGATGAGCTCATCGACCACTTTCTCCAGGCTTCTTCGCGAAACATCGACTTCGCAAACCTTATCCTTCCCATAAGCATTCACTGCATCGAATAGGCAGACATCCAAAATCTCGGCTGCAACGTTCTCTGCCACTTTGCTTTCCTTAAACCCTCTCTCCGTCAGGGCCTTCCGCAGCTCGTCAGGGTCACGTCTAAGCACAAAGGTCTTAAAAGCATCTTTCGCCGCCACGACATCCGTTGCGAAATGCCCTTCAACGACAACGTACCCCTTGGTTTGGGCGATGACTTTTCCAACTCGTTTTGCAACCTTTTCTGTGTCCGCAACCAGAGTCTCTCGCTTCTTGTCATAGCCACAGCTAAGCCCGTCGCTCTTGACTAGCTCACTCAGGTTGATGGGTACACCTTTTAGGCGTTGAGCCAACAGCTTGGCAACAGACGTTTTGCCGACGCCGGGGGTGCCCATCAGAACCAGGACTCTTCTCATCCCGCACAACTCCAAAGTCTAATAGAGGGGTTGCTGGCTAAAATGCTCCAGCTTATGTGTGCCAAAGTCATGACATAGAGATGGCTGTCTGGCATTCTCTCTTGTCGGTCTCAGATGAACAGAGTTATGTCTGCGTCAGCTGCAACTTCGAGAAACGTCGCTGCACCTGCGATTTCGTCCACTTCGGGGATGAGATTTTCCTTCTTTATGCCGAACATCTCCATGCTTGGACTGCAGGCGTAGATCTTGAGCATACCAGACTGCTTCAGCCGCTTGAGCATCTCGTAGGGCGTAGGATACTTCATCTTTGCCAGATTCCTCTTCATCTGCTCCTCCAGATGCTTGTAGGTTGCGGGCAACGCTGCTTTCTCCATTGCTCCCTTCACAAGCGTGCTGAGCCCCCAGAAAGTGAAGTAGAGGTGTGTCTCCATGTCCATGGCTGCCGCAGTTGAACCCAAGATGAACGTGCAGTATAGCTTGTCTAATGTTCCTCCCTCGACGATGATGGCGAGTTTCTTTCTGCCTTTTTTGGGCACGACAACTTACCTCCAAGACTTCATGTGGTTGAAGAAAGCTGTATAAGGCTTTCTGAAGAATGCAGATTTTCCCC
>CAYGVX010000057.1:0-5370 GCA_964353725.1 uncultured Candidatus Bathyarchaeia archaeon | reverse complement strand
AGAGATCGTGATAAGAAACCTGACGGCAGACAGGCTACGCGAGTTGAAATCCAGCGTTCACTGGACGTTAGAGAAAATGCACGAAAAAGTCAAGAAAGATGTCTAGGCGACTGGCTGGAAACACTTCAGCTGATTTCTACGCGGGGCGGTCGAAGTAGATGATTCTACTTCCCTAGAAGGGCAAAAGCGTTTTCCAGAAAGGCACTGACTTTCCTTTTTTTCTTTTTTTGTGGCCATTCTCAGACGATAAGTAGAAAGAGCCAGATGGGCAGGATGGTTATGTTTCTTCTGACTTCCAAGGTTTCCTTTGACAAGATGATTCCGTTTGAGAAACTTGAGGATCCCGTTGCTTTCTTAAAGTCGATGACACCATACGTGTCTTTTTTGCTGATAGTGGGCTGATATTTTACTTCTAAAGCAGCGCACTTTGGTAGGCATTCTGTCATTACGAAGTCTACTTCTCGATCTTTTTTTCCTCTCCAGTATAGGACCCTGTTTTCGTATGCGAAGAGTTGCTTCTGTTCGCATAGGAGGAAGGCAAGTCTGACCAAGTGATCGGCTGCTATTCCTTCCGCGAGAAAGCCAACGTTTTCTGGGGTTTCCAAAAATTCCACGGTTGAGTCAAATGGTTCTTTCCCGGTGGTCCAAGCTCTCATTGCGTGTAGGAAGAAGGGGTCGTTGAAGTGTATCTTCTTTTCTTTTTGATAGGCGGGGCGTTGATGACTTGTGTCGTATCGGTGTAGGTATAATAGTACGAAGCTGTCGGTTAGGGTGTCGACGTACTCGGCGACTGTGTTGTGGCTTGCTATGTCCGTGTTTTGCCTTAAGGTGCTCCAACCGATCGGGTTTCCAAGAGTTTCCGTTACTCGGGTTATGACTTGGCGAAGGTAGGTTTCTCTCTTTCCCCATTTTGCGAGGTCTCCAAGCACTACGTCTACGTAGGTTTTGTAGATGCTCTCAGGTATCTCGTTGTGTTTGAGGTATTCATGGGCTACTTTTGGGGTTCCTCCTGTTAGGAGGTATTGTTGGAACAGAAGCTCTAGGTCTTTAGATAGAAAAGAGAGTTCTTTGAGCTCTTCGGGGATGTTACCTTTTAGAAGGTCAAAGAAGAGTTGTTTTCTTTTGTTCCATGAAAGCATTTTCTGCCCCAAGATGGAATTTTCTACGTCTTTGTTTAATGTCTCTGCATATTCTGCGAATTTCATGGGTAGCATTATTTTGTCTGGGGTGTCTTTGGTTAGTCCTCGTCGGCCCGGTAGTTTTTCTGCTGCTTTTTTGATGTCAAGCGTGTGAGAGCCTGTCAAAATAACGGTTGTTCGGGTTAGCTTGCCTTTGTCGACTAGATGTTTGATGGCTTTTTGCCAGTCTTTGACTGAGGAAACTTCATCTAACAACAAGTACGCTCTCTGTTTAGGAGATCGCCTTGCAAAACTTAGGTAAGTGGATATTGTTTCAGCGAGTGCTTTTGGATTGTCTATGAGATCGCAGGTGTAGTAAAATATGTTTCTGGGTGGCACACGGGATTTGATGAGCTGTCGTATTAGGTCTTTGAGCAGTGTTGTTTTGCCGACTTGACGGGGTCCTCTGAGGGTATAAATCGCGTCTATGTTCAAGTTGAACTTGTATTTTAGCCGTGGGTTCCAGCGGGCTTTGGATTGGTCTAACGCCTCTATGTACTTATCTTTCGAAATAGCTTTGGGATCTCTCCACCAAGGATTCTGATCCATCAGTTCAACAGGTATAGACATGTGCTGGACCTCTATTGACAGCTTATTTATAAATGGTTTGTCAATACATTAGCAGCTGACTTATAAATAGTCTGGGAACATAGTGACGCCAAAGGTTTCTGGATGCGGCTACATCATAACAGACCTCTACTGGAAAGCCACTGGGATACCACCGCACCCAAGATTTCCTACACATCATGGCATTCCTCGGGGATTTCGTCAAATTCCACTTGCCTGGAAGGGCAAATACGTTTTCCAGAAAGGCCAACAAACAGCAGAGAAAGGGAGAGGCAACTGAAAGTAGGCGATGCCAAAGCCATAGACACGTGAACAACATCGCTCAAAAACGAGGGGGTAGGGGGGGTACCCCCCCCCTAGGCGGTAGGTCTTGTATCTCTGTTTTCACTGTGGGTTTGAATAAGCCTGAGACATGGGTAGTCTCTGGATCAGCTGTAACAGGAGACCATTTCTTCCCGTCAAAAGTGTTCGTCGAACTCTTGATGTTTTGATTGTTCCTCAGATAATCCGCTGCGCGGGCTAACGATTACTCTTTCCATCAAACTGAGAAATCTCCATGGTCCCATCTTCCAGCAGCTTGAGTCTTACATGAGGGAGTTTTTTCGTGTTGGGGGTCAAGCGTGAGGTGTCTTAGCGGCGCACTTATACCTCTGTAGGTCTGTCGAAGTAGATGCTCTTGCCGCTGGCGGAGATTGGCATGCCCATGATTACGTGGGCTTCGGGCAGAAGGTTCAGTCTTTTCGCCGCCGTTCCAATCCTGTACATGATCCGATTGTCCACGTTGAGGAGGCTTGCAGTCTTCGCCGCCGAGCCTAGGGCTATGCCCATGTCCAATGCTTTGAAAAGGCATGTGGGTCCGACGAAGTCTAAGCCCTGCTTCTTCTCGGCCTTGTTGAATTCTTCGCATGTCTTGTAGCCGCATGCGCCGCAGTTAAGGCCGAAGGACTTCGGTCCCTTGACGCCTACGAGTAATGCTGCTTCAGAGTCGCGTAGGTTTTTGCTGTCGCGTTTGAAGCCTTTCAGTTTTCTCTCTTCAGCGATCTTGTCCATCTCGGCGGCTATCTCGTCCTTCTCCTTGCCATAAACCACTGCCAAGACGAGGTCGTCGATCCCCGCTGACTTCGGCGCGGTTCTGGCTGAGACGAGCATGAGCCTCGCGACGTCTAGTATTCCCTGTTTTTCTCCTTTCCCGCGGAGTATGGGCATCTCTGCTTCCTTCTCAGGGCAGTCCTGCCACGGCGGGTTCAAAGATGCCGCTTATCAGCTCTGCGATCTTTGCCAGCTGACCCGTGTAGAGGGCTATAGATAAGAAGGTTATGCCTGCGAGCAGGAGGAGAGAGCTTATGATTCGCTTTTCCGAGGTGTCCATGAGTTTTTCATCCTAAACGTGTTTTTTCAGCTTGTTCTCGATTAGGAGTTTGGGGGCTGCTCCTACGATGCGGTCGGTCTCCGCTCCATTTTTCATGACGAGTATGGTCGGTATCCCCATTATGTTGAACTTGGTCGCGGTTTCGGGGTTCTCGTCTACGTTTAGCTTGCCGAAGACGATTTCGCCAGCGTGTTCTTTTGCCAACTCTTCGATAACTGGGGCTACCATGCGGCATGGTCCGCACCATTCTGCCCAGCAGTCTATGGCCATCAAGGGGTGTTTTTTGACGGTTTGGTCGAAGTCCGCGTCTGTGACTGTGATGGGGGTGGAAATCTTTTCGCTGCCCCCGGTTGTCTTCTTCATTTCTTGCATTTTTTTGGCTTTAATCTTCTCGAGCTCAAAGTCTTCCTTCTCTCCGAACAAGCGGTCATGCTCCATCATCATGCATTTGTCCATAACTACTATGAGACCCGCCTTTTGAGCTTTTTGTGCAGCCTGCTGGTTCACTATACCGAGCTGCATCCAGACCACGCGGAGGGTTCCGCTCTGCTGTTTCAACTGCACGGCTTGGTCTACGATGGCTGGGACATCTTCTGAGGGTCTGAAGATGTCGACGACTTCGATGGTTTTCTGGAGTTCGGGGGGCATGTCGAGCAGGGTTTTGTAGGCTCTTTGCCCTAGAACTCGGTCGACGGTCGGGTTGACAGGCACTATTCGGTAGCCCTGTCTCTGCAGATAATCGGCGACTCGGTGGCTGGCTTTCTCTGGGTCGCGTGAGAGACCGACCACCGCCACGGTTCTGTGCTGCTTCAAGATTTGCTCTATGTCTGCTTGGCTCAACTCGTCTGCTTTCTCCTGGGCTATGGTTGGCCTCTGCGGTACTAAAGGCTTGGTGTTCTCCGGATCACTGTTGGCTGAAATCGTTAAGGATTGTCGCCATGAACTTCGTTCCCGTTGTGAAGCCCTCTAGCGTCAGGTTTTCGTTTGGGGCGTGGGTTTTGGGGTCTGCGTGGCTGCAACCCGCGGAGACAACGGGGCTGCGCAGAATGTTTCTGAAAAGGTGCATGGGTCCTGAGGCTGCGCTCGTCGGGTATATGACTGCCTTCTTCCTGTAAACCTTCTCCGCGGCCTTCGCCACGACGCTGACGAACATGTCCGTTACGGTGGTTCTGGTCGGGTCGGTGGAGCCGTAGCGTATGACCTTGATGTGCTCAAAGCCCTTTTTTCGCAAATGCTCTTTGAGCTTCTTGAGGATTTCGCTTGATGTTTGGTTTGACACAAGCCTGAAGTCGAGCTTCGCCATGGCTTCCTTCGGCAGAACCGTCTTCGAGTCAGGACCCGTGTAGCCTGTAAGCATACCGTTAATAGTGCACGTGGGACTGAAGAACAACGTCTTCTTGGCGTCCATACCCGTTCTCTTGTGGAGAAACTCCTTCAAGCCCAGGCCTTTCTTCACCTTCTCCTCTTCAAGCGGGATGCTCTTCAGCAGCTGCAGCTCCGTCTTGGAAGGCTGCTCGACCTTGTCGTAGAAGCCTTCTATGAGTATCTCGTCTCTTTCGTTCTTCAACGTGTTCAGCGCCCAGACTAGCTGCCAAGCCGGGTTTGGGACTAGCGGGGCGTTTGCGGAGTGTGTGTCTCTCGATGCGCCTCCCGCCCTGAGTTCCAGCGACAATACGCCTTTGAGCCCTAGGTATATCTCGGGGCGTCCCTTGTGGTTTGTTCCGCCGAATTCCCATATCGTAGCGTCGTTGGAGAACAAGGTCTTATTCTCCTTTATGACGGGCTCGAGGTGGGGACTGCCGATTTCCTCCTCGCCTTCCACAACGAACTTCACATTCACGGGAACTTCACCCGTGGTTTCCATAAAAGCTTCCACTGCCTTGATTCTTGAAATTATGTTTCCCTTGTTGTCCGAGGTGCCTCGCCCATAAATTCTTCCTTCATGGACCTTTCCGCTGAAGGCGCCGAACTTCCACTCTTCTAGGGGTTCGGCAGGCTGGACGTCGTAGTGATCGTAGAACAGAAGCGTCTTTCCCGAACGCTTCGACTTGAGCACTCCATACACGACTGGGTTTCCATTTCTCTCTGGGATTAGTTTGGTTGAAAAACCCGTCTTTTGCAGCATCTTCTCCACCATTTCCGCACATTCCTGAATCCCTTCTCCTTTTGCGGATACGCTGGGCTGCCTCACCAGTTTCGCCAAGGCTTTGACAGAGTCTTCTGAGTGCTGGTCGATGTAGTCATACACTTTCCTCA
>CAYGVX010000056.1:0-5599 GCA_964353725.1 uncultured Candidatus Bathyarchaeia archaeon | reverse complement strand
GCTTGGATTCCCTCATTGCATGGGGCTGTCGGCTAGCTTGGTCTAGGCTATGAGACTTGGGCTCTCGTGACCCCGGTTCAAATCCGGGCAGCCCCATTATCGTACTTGAACCTTTTTTGGGTTTGGGGACGGGCAGCACCACAATACTCTGCTCAGAACCAGCCATCCCCAAAGGATAAAGAGTTTTATCCCAGACTAGAAAATCATTCTGATGAATGGAGATGGTTAAATGCCTCTGTTGCTTTGCAGGCTAGGAGCACACAAGTGGAGGAACTACGGAGCGAGAGTGCTGGTCGTCTGGAAGGAACCCGGACTGCTCCCGGGTACAAAGGCGGAAAGACGGAAACACGTACTCTCCGAGAGAGAGTGCATGTGCTGCGGGGTCAAGATGAAGCGGACGTTTTCAGAAAACCTCGACGGCACACAGGCCACAACGGGATGGGCGCTCGTAAGCTAGCTACTCTGCCGACAACGACTGCAAAAGCTACCTCGAAGGCGGAGTGGCTTCAGAATTCCGTTTCTCGCAAGCTTTTGCGCGCGCACGGTCCGGATATGCGAGCAGTTCATCAAAAAGGATAAGTTGTGGCTGGGCGTAGAAGTCGTTCAAGAGGGGATACTGTTTGAGTTCGCTAGATTATGAGATAGGCTTACTCTCGAAGATGGTTGAGGTCGACACCGACTCGGTCTCTAAGAAAGGCTACGAAAAGTGTGCGTCCATAATCATCGACGAAGCCCGGCACAGCAGACTCGATGTGGAAGTGATCGACGGAGAAAAAGGCGCCAAGGATGGGTTGTACCGCCCAAACGTCATCGTAACCCTCGACGCAGGCTCAGACGTCACACTGCTCCTGGAATCCCACATCGATATTGTCCCACCTGGTCCTGGGTGGACCGTGCCACCGTTCAAGCTTACAGTTAAGGGTGACAAAGCCTTTGGTCGGGGTTCGGCGGACAACAAGGCTGGCATCGCTGCGGCGGTCGGAGCCATGGTTCAACTGAGAAAGGAGAAGACACTGGACGTAAACATCAGGCTATTGGCTGGTGTGGACGAGGAAATCGGGGGGCGATATGGCGTAGACTACGTGATGACTGACTGCAAGCTCGGAGGCGACGCAGGACTGATCGTTGACGCTGGATGCGAGAGGCTTTACCTCGGCGCAAGTGGTATATTATGGGGGAAAGTAAATGTTGAAGGAAGGCAGGGGCATGCGGGCTACCCCTTCAAATCCAAAAACGCCATCGAAGAAGCCCTGAAACTCCTCGCAGCCCTTGAGCCCTACAGGAAGGCGGTGGAGAAGAAGGAGTCGTCGCTACACGCCCCGCCAGAAGCCCCGAGAAAACTCGTCTGGGGAAGATACACTGTGACGATGATTCACGGAGGAGAGAAGGAGAACGTGATCCCCGGCACTTGCGAGTTCCGGTTCGACAGGAGGCTCCTCCCAGAAGAGCAGGTAGAAGAAGCCGAGAAGGAGCTGAAGGAGTACTTCCAAAAGGCGGTGGAGAAGACCCGATGCAATGCGTCGCTGGAGCTTTCCAACAAGATGCCCGGCTACCACACGTCTCAAGACCTCGCTTTCGTACATACAGTCGCAGAAAACATCAGAAAAACCACTGGGGAAAGCTTGCCCTTCGCCGCGGAACTGGGTGGAAACGATGGGAGCTTCTTCGCCAAAAATGGTATTCCCGTTGTCTGTTATGGAACAATCCGCGCTGACACCCGTTATCACGGTTTAGATGAGTTCGTCTACCTTGAAGATATCCGAAAGGTCCGAGATCTCATTGTCAACCTTGGAAAGGAGCCAAGAGATAGAATAGCCTAGCAGACAGACCAACATGTGCTCGCGCTCGAAATACACGTGACCAACATAATTCCCAGCATTTAATCATCAGATCTTCTATGCGTGTTCGCATATATTCAAATACAACGGAGAATTAGTGGACTATTAGAAGGGGCTGTGTTATCATTGGGGAGTTTGAATCTGAAGCTCAGCAGAAAAGAGGCTAATAGGCAGTGAGCAGCTTCAAGATGTGTCCCAAATGTGGGGGAGAAATGGTTTGGGGAACTAATGAGAACCTCGTTAGGAATTTCGCTTGTACACGGGGTGAGCCAAAACCTGAGGACTTGCAGATAGTTAGGGCTCATTCCTGTTACTGCAAAAGCTGTGGTTACATGGAGTTCTACAGGGAGTTGATGGCAGAAGAAAGACAGACTCCTTTTCTTCTTGAAGACGCAGACAGAGCGTCAAAACTCCATAGGAAGGAAAAGAAGGAAGAACCTCGAGTCGAAGAGGTTGAAAGAAAAGAAGGTGAACGAAAGAAAGCCCTTGTCAGAAAAGAAGGACAGCCAACTTCCGTCCCTTCCCGCGAACGTTCATATGTCTAAAGAATAGAAGGAATAGCATGTCAGGCAAGAGTTTCCGCAGTCGCTTGGTAGGTGGATTTGGTGGTGCTGGAGGAACATTAGTTGGTGGCCCAATCCTCCAAATGTTGCTGGGGTTTGAATGGCCTCTTGGGCTTTTCTTAACATTCGAGTCTATAGGAGTTGTGTTCATAATCGTAGCAATAGTGTTGTACTTGACAGAAGAGGAACAAGAAAAGAAGGCATAGCCATGAGTGAACACGTAAGGCAAAACCCCACATGGAAAACCCTCAAATTCCACGTGGAAAACACCACAACAAGACAAAGTCCAAAACCACAGTAAGCCTGTATCTCAGTAAAACTTTGGTGGGAGAAGCCCGAAAGCACCGCCTAGACATCGCAAAAGTCACAGAACAAGCTCTTTCCAGCATTTTAGACTATCTAGAAACCCAAAACCACACAGAAACCACTTAGAGTAGCTAGACATCTATTGTGGTGGGCCGGGCCGGACTTGAACCGGCGACCTTCTGCGTGTCAGGCAGATGTCCTAACCAAGCTAGACGACCGGCCCCCCTTGTATGATAAACGAGTCAGAGAATCTGTCTGTGGATTATTTAAGTTTGTAGGAAACATGTAAGTGACACATAACTTCACGCAGGCTCAAGGGTCACCGTCTTCTCACTCGTCTTATCATGCAGATGTCTAAGGAGCACCCTTGATTGTAGTGAGATGGAGGATGCTTGAGTATTGAGCGCGCACACATTCACGATTTTTGGGCTCTCTCCTCTGGAGGTCCAAAGGGGGCGATTTCTTAGATTGCAGCTCGCCCCCAAGCCCGAAGCCTCCTACTGATGTCGCCTTTAGGGCAGGCTTTTATTGCACCCCGCGCTAATCTGGTCTCAAGGAATCCAGAATGAAAGAGAATATCAAGGAGCAAGTCAGAGAGGCAATTGAAGAGATTCGGCCGAATTTGCAGGCTGATGGAGGGGACATTGAATTCGTAGACGTGAAAGACGGAGTGGTGATGGTGAAGCTTAAAGGTGCATGTGCTGGCTGTCCCATGTCAACGATGACAGTGAAGTGGGGCGTCGAGAATTTCCTTAAGAAAAAGGTGCAGGGAATAACCGGAGTGGAAACAGTCTAGATATCCCGCGTCTGCATCTCTAGAGAACCGCGTTCCTGAGCTTGTGTGACACTATTTTATTAAACTCGAATGCGTGTAGTCATAGTTATGTAGAGATGTCTGATGATGGTGGTCGTGGGCAAAGTCGCGGATGCAGACGGCATGCGTCGTTTTTTGAGGGAGCTGAGTGTTCAGGGCACGGTTTTCGTGGTAAAACCTAACTGGAGCAACGCTCATGACTTCACATCTGCCCAGACGCTCGACTGGCTTTTCTCAGCCTTGACGGGTAAAGTTAAAGTGATCGAGGGTTACACGGCGTGGCGCAACGAGCTCAACACCGGACCCGAGCCGAAGGATGTTATAACGCCGAGTAATGCTAGGGCTAAGTGGCGGTGGATTAAGGAGCAGGACGAGTGGTTTCTCAGGTTCAGCGGCATCGACAAGGTTCTGGCAAAGCACTGTGTAGAGTACATAAACGTCACTGAGGAGGTTTGGTCGGCTAGAGCCCTCGAGTCTGAAGAGGTAAGGGATCTTGTGGACAACAGGTATGGGATGTTGACCAGCCCGGAGATGTATGGCTTCGTGCCCACGAAAGTCTACGAGCTCAGGGACAGCACGCTGATCAGCCTCAATCGCAGCCGCTCGATAGAGGGAGGAATATCGCTTTCGATCAAGAACCTGTTCGGCTTGATACCCGACCCGGCGAGGTATGGGAAGTGGCACGGGAAGAACGACAGCCGCCTGCCCAAGAGCATCGTGGAGATCAACAAAATCTACCGTAGCCTCTTCTCGCCCTGCTACTGGATCAACGAGATAAAGGGGCAGGGCACGTTCGTGGGAAGCCGAAACTCAGTGGAAGCCGACTCGGTCACGGCGAGATTGATGGGCATGGATCCCGAAAAAATCATCTATCTGAGACATGCTGCCGGAGTCTTCGGCGACTATGACAAGAACTTGTTAACCAAAATCTCCAATTCCATCTAGCCCAGTCAAAAACCACCAACCCTTTACCAACACAATTGCAGCCCATCAACAGATTATTTGACGCCTGATGGAATAGTCTAGTCTGAGCACAGAGTACACACAAACCTCAATACCCCATCTAACCAAACAAACAACCATGCTCCGCGACTTCAACCTCCTGATTACCACCACCCGCAGAAACGAAGTAAACGCATGCCAAGAAACGTGGTATCTACTGAACCAGATCGGAGACCCAGACCCGCAAACAGACACAACGCCAATAACAGGGCTCATAACCGCGAAAACCACCCTCCCACCTCAACAAGCCATCCAAGAACTCCGCACCTTTCTAAGAGAACACCCCCGAGAGTTCAACTACACACTCCGCATAATCCCCATCCAGAAAATAGCCCACACTGATCTAAACGAAATCGAACAAACCGCCACGCAGCTAGCCCAACAAATGCAACCCAACGAAACCTTCCGCATAACCGTCGAAAAACGTTTCACCAACACCACCACAAAAGACATAATCGAAGCCGCCGCAAAAAACATCCAAAACAAGGTCAACCTAACCAGCCCAGACAAGGTCATTATCATCGAAGTCGTAGGCAAACTCACAGGAATGTCAATCCTCAAACCCACCGACATAATGTCCGCGGCAAAAGAGAGAACAGAGATCTAGCGCTCGACGACCAGAAGCGCGACGTGCTCAATCACCAAGTCAGAAAGAGCCTTCTTCTTTTCACCGCTCTCACATCTTGCTCCTAACTCGACATCTGAAATACCAAACAGCCTCATTACCCCCTGCACCTTCTCATCCGACAATTCAAGGACCCCGTCATCACGTACACCGCCAATCAAAGCAGTGACCTCTCCCAAAGCCCTCTCAGCCTGCTCCTTCTTATCAGCCACGACCACAACGGCAACCTGGGAAGACTCCTTCTTAACGCCAATGAGCTCAAAGGCGGAGCTGATCTGCCCCTGAGCTGAAGCAAAGAGCAGACACTCGACAGCTAGACTCTTCGAAATGCTCGTCCCGCTTTCAAACGCCTTCAAGGCATTCAAAACAGAGAAGTAGAGATGTTTCCAGCCAGCTACAAGCTCAGCATCAAGAAACTGAACAGATATTCCGCATCCGTCCGCCACATGCC
>CAYGVX010000055.1:0-5830 GCA_964353725.1 uncultured Candidatus Bathyarchaeia archaeon | reverse complement strand
ATACGCGTTTTCGGACAGCTCTTCGCCACAATTGGAACAGTACACAAGTGCCACCCGGTTACCTGAAGGGCAAGGTGCGATTTAAGTCTAGTTCACAAAGATTGTTGGATAAGCGAGTTTTCGGCTCGGAGAAAGCTTGGAAGGTAACTGGTCTTCTAGCGTTTTCTTGTTTGAACCTTTTTTCCGCATTTTGGGCAGTATTTCTCGCTTTTCTCGACTTCCGTGCCGCATCTCTGGCAGACACTCTCAACAGGCAGTTTTTCACTCCTCTCCAGCTGGGCCTTCAACGCCTTGTTGTATTGCCAGTTCAAGACGGTGACGAAGGAGCTTATGCCTGTGCAGACTATGAAGACAGTGTAGCCTACCAGGAAAAGAGGCGAAAGCTGCAGCACAAGCCCCACCAAAAAAACGGTCACGCCTATTGCTAATCCTGTGAACGCCATTCGCCTAACGCGTTTCGCTCCCGCGATCTTCTTCTGCAATTCTCTTCTGTCAAGGCTCATTTGCTACTCACACTCGTATGGAGAGAGAGTCCAAGTCTCTCGGGTAGTAGGTTATTACCTCTGCTCCGTCGTCGGTTATCAGTACCGTGTCGGAGTGTCTGAAACCGCCGAACCCCAGCTCGTAGATGCCAGGCTCGCAGCTTAACACCATCCCAGGCTTGAAAGCCAAGTCATTCCCAACATCCAGCCAAGGCGGCTCGTGCCCCTCTAACCCCAGACCATGCCCCGCATGGTGCCGCATCAGTTTGCCGAAACCCGCTTTCACAAAAACCCTCGTCGCCGCGTTGTCCACGCTGCTGCACTTCGCGCCAGGCTCAAAGGCTTTGAAGGCTTCGTCCTGCGCCTTCACCATACCCTCAAAGTATCTCTGCTGTTTCGGCGTCGGCTCGCCTAGTATCATGGTCCGCTCGAGCTCGCAGCTGTAGCCTCCCACGTCGGCTCCTCCTCCGGTCACGAGCACGTCGCCCTCCCTCATAGACCGCTTCGTGGCTATCGAGTGGGGTATGGCGGACATTTCACCCACCTGACCGCGGAACCCCGCGCTCGCGGGGCTTCGACCCCAACGCTGGGGCAAGTAGTCTGCTCCAAGTGTCTTCTTCATGACTATAGAAGCCTCGTGGCTTGCGGTCGACGACACTTCAAAATCCCATAAACCCGGCGCAGTGTACTCTTGCAGCAGAGAATGCGCCAAGTTCGCCCACTTCGCACTCTCCCTGATGAGAGCAATCTCTTCCTCAGACTTGACCAGGCGCATGCCTTCGACAACGTCTCTCGCGGCGACGAACTTGGTTCCACGCATTCTTTTTGTGATAGGAGGGCCTTCGTACCCCCAGATCCCCGAGGCGCCAGCCATGTTGTCTGTGCCCACACGCTTGCCAGCCAACCCCAGGTCTTTCAAAAACTCGACGAAGTAGTCTATCGGGTGCTTCTTCCCGGGATAGTCGAAGTAAGTCCTAATATCATCTATCAGCTGCGTCTTCAGGGGTATGTGGTCTATTTCCAGCAGTGGTCCCATAAAAGTGGTCTTCCCGTCCACGGGAATGACTAGGGCTGCGGGTCGTTCTGTGGCGATGTACGAATAGCCTGTCAAGTAGAAGAAGCTGACGCCACTGGTGAGGTAAAGAGCATCCAGCCTCCTCTTAACCAGCGTTCTTCTCACACACTCTATTCTTCTCTTGTGTTCGCTTTCGCTTATGGCCAGCTTAACCATAATGCTCTCCGGAGGCATCTTCTCCGTCGAAAGAATAAAGACTTTGCGACTGTGCCGGGTTTAGAGGAAGTCTGCGAGTTTCTTGGTTTTCGATTCGTGGAGGATTTCGGCGCATTTCCTCGGATCAAGGGACTTGAAGGCCAAGCCAAGTGAAGCTAGCAGCTTCTGCGTCCCCTTTGCCATGCTCGGGGCTGCAAGAACACCTCTCACCTCGCGGTTAGCGATGCCTTCAACCGCCTTGACGTATCTCGACAACTGGAGCGCCGCCTCGCGTCCTGCAGCTTTTCGCTTAATCTCTACAACCACGAGCCTGCCGTCGCCGTCGATGCCGTAGACATCCACGAAGCCAGGCTTCACCTTCTTCTCAAAGCTGATCGGCTTGAACCCCTCCTCAATCAATGAAGGCTTCAGCAAAACCGCCTTCTGCATATCCTCCTCGCTGGCGTAAAGAGAAAACTGCCCCGCGTCCATCAGCTTCATAGCCGCGATGAGGTAGAGGCTGTTGAAGCTTATGCTTAGAGACTCTGCAGGCGTGCGACGTATTGCTTTGATTTGTAGAACACCGTCCTTGAGGCGCGAGTGGAAAATGCATCCGGGCGGCTGCCAGTTTACAGGTTCGTACCCGCTGGGTCGGTGCACCAGCACAGAACCATCCTCTTTTATCATCACAACTCGTTCGCCTAACTCCAGTCTACTATTAGCCCGACCCCTGTAGTCCACCCAGCAGCTTCCGACCAGAAGCAGAGTCTTGCGCTGAGAAAGCCCCTCCCTCACAAATCTCTCAACTTCACCGTCGAGCTTGGGATTCTCCAGAAAGAGAGAATTCTTCTGGCTAGCCATTAAGTTCGCCAACAACCTTTAGTAAAACCCATTTTACATAAGACTTCTGATATCCATGGCACAGTGGCGCCAAAAGCGGGGGCACATGCACCACTACGACAGAACCGCCCACATCTACAACACCCGCTATATCGAGGAACAGAGCCTCAAGACAGAAACCGCCCTTAGAAATCTGAAACTTAAGAGCGATTCTGCCATAGTCGACCTCGGCTGCGGGACAGGCCTACTCCTCCCAAAAATATGGAAAAAAGCCAAAACTATCGTGTGCTTGGACATTTCTAAAGGAATGCTAGATGAAGCAAAGCACAACACAAGACATTCCCCAGACATCCACCTAATCCAAGCCGACGCAGACTACGCCCCCCTGCTCTCAGGGCAATTCGACTTGACCTTCGCCATAACCCTGCTGCAGAATATGCCCCGTCCACAACAAACCCTCCAAGAAATGGGGCGCATCACAAAACCCGACGCACAGATCGTAGTCACTGGATTGAAGAAACGCTTTTCGCAGCAAAGCTTCCTGAAACTCCTGAAGAAGGCAGGGCTGGAAACACAGCTCCAAGACGCAGACAACAACCTAAAATGCCACATCGCAACTTGCAAAAAAGGCGTTACGCCACGCAACCTATGAAGATCAGAACACTGAGAGCCTGTTGCGCGCAGAAAAACTAAGGCCGCGTCAGCTACTGCACGTGCAAAAGCTTAGATAAATCATCCGATTCTACATTACTAAAGGCGTTTTTAGCAGGGGGATGGCGATGCTTGATCGGCTGGCAAAGGTTCTAGAGGCTGTCATGGAATCTTTGAGCATACCCTTGAAAGTCGGTTTGGTTTTTCTGAACATGCTTGTTGTGATGTTCTGCCTCTTTACTATTAGGTTCTACGGGTACTATCCTATTTTGGGCATCATCGCGGCAGAGACGCCGATAGCGTATCTTGTTGTCAGGGAGATTTGGAGACAGGTGCATCTACTGCCTAAGATGGAAGGGTTTGAGTTGAATTCCGAGCGGATGGATAACGCAATACGGGAATATGTTAAAATGGTCAAGCACAAGAAGGATTAGCACGCACGTTTACTGCTTACTCTTTTTCTCAGCAGCAGAAACAGGCAATGCCGCCAACATCACCGACCCGCTGTCAACCGCAGGCTTCAGCAAATTCTCACCGCAGTAAGGACACAGTCTAAACTCAGCCATAATCTCCCGCCCACAGGACGGGCAAAGCTTGTACTTCTTAACCTCACGCTCCAACCGCTTAACCATCTTCCTCAAGCCTTCCACATCGCTCTTTAAGCCTTCCACAGAGTCACTAAGTGGATCGAGGCTCAAAACCTCACTGCGCACATTTGAAACAGTATCCTGCAGTCTTGCCAGCATTTTGCTGTTATTCTCCAGAGTCGCGCTCATCATCTCCAATATACTCGTTTTAGTCTCCAACAACTCGGTGTCAGGTTGGTTCTCCTTTCGGCCATCCTCTAAGACCTTTCCCAAAAAAGCTTCAATGGGATTCCGCAGGGCAACAGTCGTTGTCCCACCCCAGAGCAGAAACACTGCAACAAAAGAACCAAGCATGTAAACAACTGGGTCTACAGGTTCCAAGAACCTGACGAATGGATAGACCTGCAGAAGAGCAGCACTTGCTTGGTTGCCTGTCAACCAAAGAAAGCCGTCAAGAACGTGAAGCCCTGCTAGGAAAGTTAAGGAGCCCAAAACCCAGACCGCGACACTCTTCCTGACCACGAGAACAGCTCCTCTAGACAACAATTCTAGAAGATAACTAAGCCCCACACGCTAATTAATCCCGTATTCTCCTAGAAAACATATATCAAAAATCGATATATGCCTGCCAAACAGAAGGCTAATCTTAAATATCCTAAGACTTTCAAGAGGTCGTGGTGACCTGAATGGGGTTCAAGACTGTTCACTACTCCGAAGTGAAAGCAGGCGAGGTAACCGAATGCGGGGCCGAAGGAACCAAAATCCGCTGGCTAATAACCAAGGACGACGGCGCAGAGCATTTTGCCATGCGTCACTTCGAAATGTCTCCTGAGGGGCACTCTCCCCATCATTCCCACACGTGGGAACATGAGGTTTTCATACTAGACGGTGAATGCCTCGTTGTGTGCGGCGACCAGAGAAGGAAGGTGGGTGCTGGCAGCGCAGTCTTCATCCCGCCCAACGCAACCCATCATTTTAGGAACGAGGGAGAAGGCATCCTGAAATTCATCTGTCTCGTCCCTCACCATGAATAACATGCGAGGCTAATCATTCTCTTGAGATGGGTAGCTTAACCACTCGAAGCTCGCGCGTGATTTATTGGATATCTGAATCCGAAATAGAGGTGAATCAGTGGTATGGATTTGTGAGTCGCAAGGATTAATGGTTTATCACGCTCACTTTTGGGCGAGGTGTGATGTTTGGACAACACTTTATTTGAGGCCTGTAAAGATCTGATCGACGACGTCAAGTCAGGGTCAACCGATCTGGTGTTCAAAGAAGTCTGTCTAGAGATTTTGGCGCGCGCAAAACATGTGCTAAACGATGAAGAGTTCAAGGCCCTCGTGGAGTATGCTTCGGAACGCATGCGGGAAAAGGCCGTTATTTCCGTTGACGTGTTGAGGTAGCTTCAAGCTTCACTTTCACTGGTTCCTTTTTTCTGTACGACAGCCGCACTCTACGCCCCATGTTACCCTACGCGTTCCAGTTTCATTGTTCTGAAGGCTTTTTCTTCGAGGGTGACTCCCATGCGTGTTAGACCTGCACGGTGTTCCTATGAAAACTATTTAACTGATGCGACAAATATGTGCTTCTGATGTGTCATGGAGAAACTGAAGAGTATTGATTATCAGATTCTCTTTGCGTTGATGAAGAA
This sequence comes from uncultured Candidatus Bathyarchaeia archaeon, assembly GCA_964353725.1. Taxonomy (GTDB): domain Archaea; phylum Thermoproteota; class Bathyarchaeia; order Bathyarchaeales; family SOJC01; genus CAYGVX01. Next base: position 406 of record CAYGVX010000055.1, on the reverse strand, counting down.
CTCTAAGATCAGTGATAGGCAACTTGCAAGGCAGATTGGTGTTTCTCAGCCCACTGTCACGAGAAGGAGGGCAAGATTGGAGAAGGAAGCTATTGATGGTTACACCGCCATTCCAAAATGGGCAAAGATGGGGTATGAGATACTTGCATTGACATTCGTCAAGAGCAACCAGTCTCTCGGATTGAAGGGTAACTTTGAAGCTGCCCATGAGAGAGGAAAAAAATGGTTGATGAGACATCCAAATGTCCTTATGAGTGGTGGAAGCCGAGGGATGAACATGGATGGGTTCTTGATTTCAGTTCACAAAAGCTACTCTGATCTTGACAAGTTCATGTCAGAACATAAGCGGGAGCTGGGAGACATGTTCACTGACATTCAAACTGCCATTGTGAACCTTGGAGGAAGC
>CAYGVX010000054.1:0-6364 GCA_964353725.1 uncultured Candidatus Bathyarchaeia archaeon | reverse complement strand
AATGTTTCATCATTCACGCCGAGCAGAGTTTCTGTGCTTGTTTTCTCCTGTCCCAAACCCAAAGGCGCATATTGCCAATATTCCTTGGCCATCTCCAAAGAATACCCGCCCTCCTTGATCCTGCCTGTAAGTCTGTAGAACAGCTTTCTACGGAGTTGTCTGTATTTGACTCTCAGTTTCATTGACCTGGCATCCCATTCAATAAGTGTCTTTGTCGATGAGACTTTCCCAGCATAGATGCAAGCTCATGAACCTATAAGCGTACTCCTTGAACTATCGGAATAATGGCATTTTGCATCCGCGCGAGCTCTATTGCCTGGAAGACAGACTCTTCTCCAAGCATTCGACCGTCAAGGGCGTGGGAGACTCGAGAGTCTTCAACCGTTTGGCTACCTCTCTCTTGTGTGTCTCACCATTCTTCAGTAAGGCTTTAGCTAGGCTGACGATTCCCTTCTCCTTTGCGGTGTAGTATAGGGGAAACCCTTTCTTATGCAGGTATTTGGCTATGACATCCCAGAAGTGGAAGCTTACTGTGGGGATTCCGAGTAAGGCGGATTCTCGGCAAACAGTTCCACCGCTGCCTACCACCAAGTCAATTGCAGGTAAGAGATGGTATGCAATGACAGTTTTTTCTGGAACCCACACGTTTTTGATTTTCTTCAACTCTTCCTTTTCCTCTTCGTACCGCGGCAGGTAGACTATTTTCGCCATCTTAGAAAGCTGGTTAAGTAGCCTGAAAGTGTCAATTTTCGATTCGTGGAAGTAGCTAGCCCTGTGTTCAACGTCCCTGAAAAGTATTAGTTGACCTTGTTGGGATAGTTCCTCTATCTCAGGCGGCAATTTGGGAGCGGCGTCTCTTATCCAAGCGACTTCCTCCACGCCGTCGTATAGTTTAATCCTAGATTTGGGGATACCGAATCTGCTCCACGACCTGCCGAAGGGTTTGGGGGCTACGAGCCAATCTACTAACGGAGAGACGAGTTTAGCCACGTGCGTGGCATGGAGAGTGTCATTGGAGTACAAGACTGGTATTTGTAGCCCAAAAGCGGTTCTTATGGCGTCGACTCCTCCGTGAGTCCATAACACTCTAGGCGAACCTGTCTCCTCGAATAAGTCGAGGAACCTTAGGATTCTCTTCTGTTCTTCAACAAGCTTTTCCTTTAGGGTGTTACCGTACCTGCCGACCTGCACATAGGAGATGCCGAGCAATTCTAGTATCTGCGTAGTTTGGGTTTGCTCCTTAGCGGTCACCAAAACGTCTAACTTTCTCTTGCGAAGCGGGGGAAGCAGACAATAAACGAGGAGAGCGTCCTTAGGCGTTACTGCGTCTAGCCACACGTCAGCCATGCTTGGCTAACATCCAGTCCGCTGTTTTCTGCATTCCCTCTGCCAAATCGTACTTTGGCTTGTACCCGAGGGATTTCAGCTTCTTCGCGTCCGTGTAGAGATAGAAGGGCTTTTCACCGGGTCTAGGAGGAAGCAACTCAACCTTGCAGGGTACCAGGCGCTTAACCAAGCTTCCCAGTTCCTTGTAGGTGTGGGGCTTTCCAAAGCCAGCATTGAAAACTTCTCCCACGGCTTTCTCTTCGCGCAGCAAAATCTCCATACCTCGCGCCAAGTCTTCTGCATACGTGAAATCGGTCTTCTGCTTTCCATAGCAGTAAATCTGAAGCGGCTCCTTCTGGACAGCCCTTTCAAGAAGCCGTTTGACTATCGATGGTGTGGTCAGATGGGGACCGTAGATCTCGAAGCCTCTGACGATTACGATGGGAAGGTTTTGAGATTCAAAGTACTGCCTCGCCATGAGTTCAGCCGCAAGCTTAGCCTTCCCATAAACGCCCTTGGGGTTCGGCTTCTCGTCCTCCTTCACAGGCTGATCCTCAATCCTCAAGCCATAAATCGTGGAGCTGCTCATCAATATAAACCGTTCCACATCAGCCTTCAAGGCGTTTTCCAGCATGTTGAGGGTGATCTGCGCGTCTTTCAGGAATTCTTGGTAAAGCGACTCGCGATAAGTGACAAAGGCAAAGTGGATCACGTGCCTGGGCTTGAAATTCTTGAAGGCTTTCTCCAAGGCGTCCTGGTCTGTCAGGTCGCATTTGTGGAACGTGAAAAGCTTCCTGTCAAAATCCTTCTGGGGAGGTGCCAGATCTAAGCCCACCACCTGCTCATTCTTTGAGATGAAATACTCGGTTACGTTCGTGCCTACAAATCCAGAGCTTCCTGTGATGAGAATCAAGTTCTCACTCTCCGAGAAGCCAATAAAAACCCATGGAACTATTTAATGCTTATCTAACAGAAAAGGCTGGACTTGGCTTGTCTCAAGTGTACATCGCCCCAAGCACTTCGCCATCTCTAACCAGTTTAGCCGGGGCATCGAAATGTCGAATCCAGTAAAGCCCCGCTGGAAGGACATTATATCGCGGGATATTGGGCAACTCCTCTTCGTACGCGACTTTCAGGTAGAGGTAAGGGATGTTGGCATAGTAGTTGCCGTATAGGATTTTGCTCGCGTAGGAAAAGAAGAAAGACGTGGTGAACATTCGCCCAGCGTTGATCTCCGTCGGGCAAGGCGTGCCCTCATCGTTTTCCTTCAGGTCAACACACGCTATTCCACTAAAGTCGGGGTCAATCGCCAGCACGGCTTCTGTTCCTATCCTGTTGGCCTCGTCGTCGTGAATAGTCCTCTGAACAGAAGGGGTCCCAGTGATCCCCGACGGCGCTAGGTGAGGATAGAAGTACTGAAGCCTCTCTCTAGCCATGGAGACGAGGAGTTCACCGTCCTTCCATAGGCTGTGGAACCCCAGGTTCCTTCCTTTGCAGTACTCTTGGGCGATGAATTCCCAGTTCTTGCCTCGTGATCTCCAATAGCTGATCCATGCTTCAGCAGTCTCTTTGTTTGAGGCTGGTGTGCTTCCCGTTCCCCCAGCACCTTGTTTCGCTCTTATCCATAGAGGACTTCCAAGTTCTTGAAAGGCTCTCCCAACGTCAGCACTACTTTTCAGCTCAATTGTCTCTGGAACAGGTATTCCCTTCTGCTTCCATGTTTGGGCGCTTTGGAACTTGTCTTGACAGACGCGTACCGCCGCCTTAGATGGGAGAAACGTAGCTGCTTTGAGCCTCTCTCGATTTTCGGAGATAACAGTGACTTCGATGTCGGGTTGCGGATGGACTAGCTCAACTTTCTCTCCTTTGATGATCTCGTTGAGTCTGTCAATGTAGCCATCAGCGGTGGCTTCTGGGACGAGGAAAGTCTTGTCAGTGACAGCTAGGGTAGTGTAGTGCTTGTTTGCCTCCGTACCGACTAGAAACGTTTTTTCTGGAGCAGTTCTTAGAGATTTGGAGAAGTTTATACCAGCGGGGCCGCCGGAGCCTGTGACGAGAACTCGTTTTACCATTTCCACCACACAAGGACTGCTGTGAGTGTTGAAATGGCGACAAGCAATGCTACGAGGAACACGAGTCTGCGTTCAGTTGAGGGTTGGTAGTAGGCGATTAGGGTGAGTATACTGCGTCTGTGGTCTGAGTGGAGTTTGTCCTCTTCTAACACAAGACAGGCGGTTTTCCCTGCTAGAAAAATCGTCAGTAGGATCAGAGAAGAGTTGAATATGTAAGGCAAGATGGATATTAGCAGGGTTTGCTCGTGGTTTGCTAATATGGCGTATGAGGCTAGGGTGATGCCCGCTGCGAAACTCCCGGTGTTGCCTACAAAGATTTTTCCCCTAAAGTTCAGGTAGGCAAGTATTAGGTAGACGGAGAGGGGCGCGAAGAGGAGAATATTCGTCTTCGGGGAAGTAGCCACCAGCCCGATCATCACGATTGAGGGGCAGATGGTTTCCAGGCCGTTCAGGCCACCGAGCTGGTTCACGGTGTTGGTTACTATGGTAACAATTACGGGGATTAAGATAATGTAGAAGTAAATTCCGAAGTCGATTTTGCCAAAAATGTAAGTCGCCACCTTTGTGGCTTCTGGACCCATGGCTTGCCTCTCCACCGCTAGAGGCAGTGAAGCAAAGATGGGGAGAAATGCCTTGTACCTCCATCTGAGATCCAGCCAGTCGTCCAGAAGCCCCATAAAACCGCCGAACAGAATGCATCCAGCCAATGGCAGAGCTCCAGAGTAGTGGAAGGAGTAGAGCAGGAATAGGTAGACTGCGCTGACCAAGACATAGACTATGCCGAGTCCGTTGGGTACTAGAGGTTTGTTTGACTTGTGCTGATCTACGGCTTTGGGGAACAGGCTGTTCTCCCTCAACCGTCATAGTCTATCTCGTACAGAGCAACCGTGGCGTAAAGGTACACGGTTTGATTTCCGACTGTTCCAAGGCTTGCCACGGGGTTTCTAGGTGAGAAGTGTACTGCTTTGAAATACTTCAGTTCAGGAGCATTAACTGAGGATACTACTGAGTTCTTTGCGTTCTGCATCAGCTTGTAGATCGTTGTGTTTTCTCCCAGCTCGTTCCACACCCACTGTCCGTTGTCCGTTATGTTTCCGAAAGTGTTGTACTGCTCGCGATCGCCCCATTCCTTGTAGAACCCTGACGCCACAGTTTGGTTGGCGATTCGGGCCATCCACCTCCATTTCCCCTCGTCCCCGTAGCCTTGGTCAGCACCGTCGTAGCCGTTGAACGATGTGAAGACAAGGATGTGTGTGGGCGGTCCTTTAGGCCCATTGAATTGAGTCGCCAAGATCTTGATAGCTTCGGTCTCGTTAGACATGAAGACTAAGCCTATTTCCCCTATGTGGGTGGCGTTGAAGGTGGCGTTGTCAGCGAGAGTTGTCCTGTTACCTTTCACCGTAATCCAATATCCATAGTCCCACCAACTGCAAATGATGGCGTCTTCTGGCAGGTTGTATTGCATCCAGCTTAGAGTCTCGGTCCACTCTATCACCGAGTCTGATGGTCTCACGGGTAGGCTTGCGGCAAGTATCGTGACAGGAGAGTACCCGTGGTTGTACATCCTTGGCGCTGGGAGGGCGTAAGTTAGTGTCAAGAGGAGGAAGATGAGGATTAGGACTGATCCGCTGAATTCTTTGCCAACATGTCCCGTGACGAACTTCTTGCCAGATGGCATCCTGGGTGCCTTTTTCAAGAGTGCGATGAATGGTCTCAGCAGGTTCACTATTCCCATGGAAATTAAGATGGCAAACGCGGGCGCCATCAGAACCGTCAACCTGACCATTGAAGAGCCAAAATACAGCGTTGTTATGCCAAAGATTACCATGAAAAGGTTTCGGTTAGTCAAGTCCCTCACTGCAAAGAACAAGCCCAGCGCGAAAAATATCACGGTAACTCCATAGTCGTAGTAAATTGAGCCCCATGCCGTGAGCCTGTGCTCCTGGACCGATTGGTATATTTGAGATTCTTCACGTTGTGTGGGGTTTAACACGCTTTCGAACTTCCACGCGACTGTGCCTGAGTACCCCATGTATACTACAGTTAGGAGCCCGCCGAGTATGATGGCGAAGAAAGCAGCGGTCACGATGAGCTTCCATTTTCTGGTCGTGAGGGCTCTCAACACTTCGCTGAGGCAGAGCAGGCCAAAGACACCTAGCACCGGAAGAATCGCCCACGTTGTCAGGTATGAAGTGGAGTTCTTGGGAACATTGATCGCCAGGAACAAGCCTAGACCGAAGGTCAGGCTGTATGAGATGAGTAGCCGGCGCGAGTAGCGCCTGAGAAGAATGAGGACGAACACAAAGAGAGTAGCCATGGCTATCGGATACAGCGCGGCTCCCCAAGAGGCTGTCAAGTAACCTAGCATTATCCCTGCTGTTACGGCGTAGATTAAGGAGTGTTTCTGTGGACGCTTTTCATCCAGGGCCCGGAGAAACAGGAAGGAGAAGAGCAATATGGCTCCTATTCCAACGGTTTCGTCGTCAAAGAACCCGGCCGAGGTTCTAGAGATGTGAGAAGCGTTAAGGGCTAGGAAGAAGGCGGAGAAAAGACCCACAGCCTTGCCTCCGACGTCGTTCGCAAAGAAGAATAGCGCTATGCATGCCAACGCTCCGAAGATGGCGGGGAATATTATGCAGAAATCATAGAGGGTGAGAGGAACACCCAACGTGGAGAGGATTCTGTACAGTGTAGCTGCAGTTAAGTGCAGACCCGGATAGGCTGCTCCTCCGACTGACACCTCTAGGGGGTACCATCTTTTGGCCTCCCCTGTCGTCCAAGTCAGCCACTCTAAGTATCCATCCTTGAGAATCTTCTCTGTGGACTGGTACTGGAAGTAGGGGTCGAATTCTGACAGCTCCAGTCCCCATCGGATTGGGAGCAGTCTAACAGACAGGGCTATGACGAAGATCATGGCTAAAGCTGAGAAAGCGAGCATGTTGGAGCGAGAAACAGGAATTCTCAAG
>CAYGVX010000053.1:0-7111 GCA_964353725.1 uncultured Candidatus Bathyarchaeia archaeon | reverse complement strand
ACGTACACCTTTTTCCTATGCACAATAAAAAAAGAAGGATGGCGATCTATTTTGCTCCCACGATGTTCACTGTCTTCCTCTTCCACCGGACAACCATGACGGCAGCTGTGATGACCGATGCGGCGCCAATCACTACGAGTAGCAGGTCAGGGGTAACCAGCGTGGGCAGGGACTCCAGTCCCAGCGAAGGGTCGTGCTCAAGAGTGCTGTTGCCAAAGTATGGATAGCCCATGAACACTCTCATGTGGCTGCCTGCTGAGATGTAAGATGCTGTCACGTCTGTTGCGTTGTAGGTTACGCCGTCGGTGATTATGGCTTTAGGCACGAATTTGAAGAAGCCCGCAAGCGTAGCGTTCTCCGTTTCAAATCGGAACTTGCTGCGTTCTCGCCACCGGTTCTGCAGAGGCTGCTCATCTTCGACGCCAGTCTTGTTCTGGGCTGTTGAGACACTCTGTCCTTCAACGTACATGTTCATAGTCGTGGACGCTTCCTCTGTCAAAGCCGTATCCTCTGCCTCAACCGCGTCTTGTCCGGCGACGGGGAGCTGCGTCATGTTGATGGAGGCCAAGTTGATCCACAACGCCAAGCCAGTTTTGGCCTCTGGAATGTCGAACCCTTCTTCTCGAAGCTCCTGCACCAGAGGCCTCAGCTTGTCTATGTTCCATTCCCAATGCTTCACTACGAGATCCATCTTCAGCTCGCCCGCGCTCACAGTGTACGTATACTGCCCGTACACGTCCTCGGTTGCGGGCGTGTAGTAGAACCTGCATCGTATGATGATGTTGTTTTCGGCAAACTGCAAGTTAGGTCTGTGCCCCGGGACGTCAGCGAGCGTGAAGTTGAAGCTGAGATACCTAACGTCGCCTCTCGTAACGTTCACCGGGTCGCTCAGTTCCCACCTGCAGCCGCTGAAGGGCAAGTAGGGTGCATGAAGGTCTGTGTAGTTGCCTATGTCATAGAGGGTTCGCATGATCGCCCTGAGCCGCATCATGTCTCCGATCGTGTGCCGTCTGGGTTCGAAGAAGTGCGCCTGGATGCGCTCCTTGATTCTCCACGCTTCAGCCTGATGTTTCCACATGAAGTACTGCTGCTCGTAGGTCACGTATTCGACTAGCCCCTTATACTTGACCACGTAAACGTTGTCGGGGCTATCGGTGTACCACCATAGAAACATCGGCTTCTTGCCGCCCGCCGGAAACACTATGGTTATGACGTCGTTTTGAATGTACGTCCACCCGTTCTCCGTCCTCCAAGTCGCCTGAACCTGCTCTTCCTCGGGCGAGGCTGACACCATGGCTAGGGGAAGCACCAGCGTAACTGCGAGGATCGCTAAAGTCGCTGCTCCGAAAAGTGTTTTTCCCGTTTTCAAGCTTATTTCACCGAAATAACCTTGCAAACGGCTTCTCTTAAGCAAATCGTTTCGACAAAACCCGAAACTCGCCATCGAACAGTTCTAGAAACCTAGAACTTCTACGATAACCGTCCCATGGCCAGCAAGACCGCCGTGTTCAAATAGAGAATCAGGAGGCTCATGACAATGGACTTGTCCAGCCGCAGACCCTTGCTGAACGAGTATGCTGAGGCGAGCAGCAAGACGCTCCAGAGGATGAGGATCAGGAGGAAGTAGCGGGCGACTTCGTAGGACAAGAACATGTAGAGGTAGGGGAACAAAGCCACAGGAAGAGAGGCTATGCCGAGGCAGACGAACAGCTGCAGGTCTCCCCCGGTACGCCTGAAAACAGCGTAGATGACGAGTTCCGAGAAGAAAAAGAGGCTGACCCAGTTGAACACGTACAGCAGGGCCGTTGTCTCAAACTGATACTTCGTGAAGGGCGCATAGAAGAGAAGCAGAGACTGGGACGAGGCAAGGGCTGAGCCGAGGGCGCCCAAGACTAGGACTAGGAGGGCTAGCGGCAGGAGCTTCAAGGGCTGCGTGGTCTTGGCGAACAACGGCGCCAGAAACAGCCATCGCGCAACACGGTGACTGAAGGTCTCGCTCATCTGAAACGTCGACAAAGGAGCGCCCCCTCCTTTCAAAGATTGGTAAAGAAGGCGTCCACGGTCGTTGAGTCGATACTTGCGCTCCTTGTCCTGCGCCAAGTAGTCTGACAGCATGTCCAAGTGGTAGTAGACAGTGCCCACGCCCAAGCCCAGCGTCTGCTTCAGCTCTTTGAAGCCGATCTTCTCCTGTTCGCCGAGGATCTCGACTATTCTCCGGCGGGCTGGGTCTCGGAGCAACGTGTGATAGCGAGACTGGTCATCCATTGGTTTGAGCACCGCTGGGCGTTCTGTTGTTTGCCCCCGGCTCGTATGTATGCTTTTCGGGATGGAATATTGTTCCGGGGGGAACATGGCTTTATTTCCTGCTTGCCCTCTGGTTTGTTGAAGGGAGAAAGGGTGGCGCTTTCGAAGCCAAAGGCTAGTCGACTCTATTACCTAGCGTTGGCGCTGCCCTTCGTTCTGGCATTCCTCTCGTGGCGGGGGTTTCCCCCGCTGGCACGGTGGCTGTCCATCACCATTTTCAGATACGCACCCCTGCCCCAGCCCGCAAGCCCGCTTTGGTCTATACTCGTGATGCTCTTCTATTCATGGTTCACCTTCTTATCCATCGGAGTAGGAGGCTCGCTGGCAATCGGCGCTTGGTTATCACGCCGCAAGGCAACGCGCAAGAAAATGGCATTCTACCCCATGGTGTCCTTCGTAGTTCCCGCCCTCAACGAAGAACGCACGTTGCCACGGTGCATCAGCAGCCTATTTCGATGTGCCGAAGAGTATCCTGGACCTGTGGAAATCATCGTGGTGGACGACGGAAGCGTGGACACCACCTACGAGGTAGCGTTCGCAGCCATGCAGCTCAACGCCAGCAAGACCACAAGGGTTCGGGGACGTGTTGTCCGGCACATGGCGAATCTAGGCAAAGTGGAAGCTTTGCGCACGGGCGTCAACTGCGCGTTGGGGCAGATGGTTGCCGTCGTGGACGCCGACTCGTGGTGGCGCCCAGACGCGCTACGCAGTCTAGTGGAGTACATGCAGGCAAACGGGAAAGCCGCAGTAACAGGCTACGTGCATCCCAGCGACGGCGAAGCAGAAGACAGCCCGCTCGTGGCTTTGCAGCAGCTCGAGTACAGCCAAGGATTGAGCGTCTTCAGATGCGCCCAAGCATTGGGAAACGCGGTCACAGTTGTCCCCGGAGCCATGGGGCTGTTCGAGGCAGAGGTTTTGCGGGATATCTTGAACGGACGAGGGCTGAAGTCTGTCACCGAAGACTCGGAGATAACTCTGGAGCTGCAGAAAAGAGGCTACGGCGTAGGATACCTGAACATGGCAAGAAGCGGGACAGTGGCGCCCGAGAGCCTCAGCAGCTTCTGGAACCAGAGGCAACGATGGTTCATCGGCTGGCTACACAACACACTGGGCGTCCACCGAGACATGCTGCTCGAAAGACGCTGGCTAAGCCTACTGCTCTGGTACTCGCTCATCGTGGAGTATTTCGGAACCCTAATCGAGCTGGTTGCACTAGTGAGCTTCCCACTTCTCTATTGGCTCGCGCCCGACAGAATCCTCTTCACCCTCAACCTCCTCTGGTTCGGAGCATACGCGCTCCTCGTAGGCATCGCAGCCCAAGCCATCGCCCTACACTACGCCTACGGAAAACACAACCACAAACGACTACTCTACTACACACCCTTCTACACCCTGCTGTGGCTCCTCAACCTACTCGCCAGGACAACAAGCCTAGCAAGATACGCCCTCGGACACCGAGGAAAATGGCACACAACAAAACAAAAAACGCCCTAAACACTCACCAGCCACATATCCCGAGCCTAACAGAATGGTCCAGTACTAGGGCAGCCCACACACCCACATGCGCACCATGTTCACCCGCTTTGCCGCAGCTTCAAACGCTGGACTAGCTCAACTGCCTCCCTGGAACTCTCAGCACTCCCAACCACTCTGGCCTTACCCAACCACACCCGAAAACCACAATGGGGGCACCTGCGGCTCTTGAACTCCCCATCTGCCACCAACAACCGACCACACCCGCCGCAAACGATGATCACAAACACAGCAAACCCTACGAAAACCTTTTTCGCACAAACAGGTATTTAACAGATAGCACCGCAGGAAAGAGCAAGATGAGCACCATTGCCACTCTCAAAGAACTCGCGGCAAAATACTTCCGCAAAAAAGGCTACAGGACAGAACAAGACATCGAGGTCGAAGGCAACTCAGGCACACTCCGAAAATTCGACCTCCTAATAACGAGACAAGACGGGCGCCACACGGTCCATGTGCTCGAATGGAGACGCACAGTCGGTGTCAACCAAGTCATAAACTCTGACAAAGCATCAGAAGACATCAACCTCAGAAAACCCATTCTCATAGCCGAGAAATTCAGTAGCCACGCAAAATCCTACGCAAACAGAAAAGGCATCACTCTACTGACCACGAGAGACCTGGACAAATTCTAAGAACCCATCAACCCGATCAAGACCCCGCACCTATGAACTGCTCCTGCAACCTTACAACCTCGCCGCTATTACGAGCCCCCGCATAAGTCTCCAACAACTCACCGTTAAGACTACGAAAGGTGGAACCCCACTTGAACACCGAGAGCAGCCTCTCCGCATTCTCCTTGAACCCCACAATAAAAAGGGCGGCTGCCAAAGCCTCAACAGTACTGAGCAGAGTGGGCTTCCCATAATTGACGGGGTTCGCCGCGATCAAGTAGGGCAGACAACGTGAAGCCCCAGGCAAACCAAGTAGCTCAGCCACATCATCCGCGTGCTTCCAGCTCAAATCCAAAGCCACCAGCCCCTTACTCTCAACCCGCCAACGATCAGCAGGCGAAAAAGCCCTCTCAGAAAACGGGTTCAGAACCACAGCCCCACTAGGCAACTCCTGCACCCTATAGACGACGCCTGCAAGACCATGACGCTTCAGCTTAAGCGCCGAGCACTTACGAGGATCACACTGCCTGGCCCGGTAAACGACTATCTTCAACCCTCTAGGGTGCACTCTCACGCACCTTCAGATGAGACATCGGGTCATCCATCACCCTCGGAATCCAATCCAGCAGATCCGTAGCCACCATGTGATAGCCCTTCTCACTCTTCACAAAGTCTCCCGCCGCCCCGTTTACGAAAGCCCCTGCAACCGCAGCCTCAAAAGGATCAGCCCCCTGAGCCAAGAAAGCACCTACAACACCGGAGAGCACGTCACCCGTCCCTCCCACAGTCATGCCCGGGTTGCCAGTGAGGTTCAGCTTCACGCGCTTCCCATCCGAAATAATATCCGTGTTTCCCTTCAACAAGACCACAGCATTTAGCCTTTCAGCCGCCTTCTTAACCCTCTCCACCCTCTCGGGCAAGTCTGAGGGCAACTCCTTCCCAGTTAACACTTGGAACTCCCCAGCATGGGGCGTCAACACAAGCGGAACTCGAAGCGGACGCTTAAACTTGGAGAACGCCTTCAACCCATCTGCATCCAACAACAACGGCTTTCCAAACTCTTCAGCAGCAGCCACGATGCCCTCCACAGCCTTCCCAGTCTCCCCATCAAGCCCGAGACCGGGACCCACAACAGCAGCCATCGTCTTCTCAAGGTAATACCTTATCTGATTCACATTGTCTGGGCTAAGATTCGTGCCTTCAAGCTTGACTGTGATGAGATCTGGGCTAATAGACGAGATCGCGTATGCTGTCTTCTCCGGAGCCGCCACGTACACCAAATCCACACCTGTCCGAAGCGCCCCAAAGGCGACGAGAGCAGGGGCTCCAGAGTATGTCTCGCTTCCTCCCACGACTAGCAGCCTGCCAAAATCACCTTTGTGCGACTCGGCGAGGCGAGGCTTGACAATCAGAGAGACATCTCCTGGACCCGCAAAACCCTCAAAACCCCTGGGCAATCCGATGTCTCTCACCAACAATTCGCCAACATACTCCTTGGCTTTAGCCAACCCCGGCTTGGGCCTGTGAAAAGTGGCAGTCACGTCAGCTCTGACGGCCTCCCCCAACACTTCGCCGGAATCAGAGTCTAGACCAGATGGAATGTCAACGGCCAGCTTGAAAGCAAATATCCCGTTTATCATACTGATAAGCGACAAAGTAGGCTGCCGTGGAGCGCCCTTCAGTCCCGTGCCGAGCAAAGCGTCGATAACAACGTCTGCCTTAGCCGCGGGGACTTGGGACGAGTCGTGGATCTCTGTGACACATTCAGGGCTGCGTAGAGACTGGAGAGCCAGCCAATTCCTACGCGTCGCTTCATGGGTGATGCTTAATCCTTCGCCTGCAACCACAACCTGTACGGGGTATCCCAGGGAGATGAGGTGACGAGCCGCCACAAACCCGTCTCCGCCGTTACCCCCCAAACCACAGAAAACCGCGATACGGGTCTTCCTCGAAGGGAATTTTGCGGAAACCTCTTGGGCAACGTGGTGGCCAGCGTTCTCCATGAGTTGTAGTAGTGAAACGCCAAAGTATTCAGCGTTGGTTTCAAGGGCACGCATTTCCCGAGTGGTTATGACTTCGGCTTCCAAGGAAACCACAGCAGAGCATTATAAGGGCTGTCAGATAAGTGGTTAATGGTGGCTAAGCTAGTGGGGTCATTGCGGGTCAGGTTCTAGAGGAAAATTGCCATTCGGTAGTCATCTCGGAGTTCTCCTTCCAATGAGTGTTCCTTCTCAAGTCTTGCCTCTATTTTGAAGCCGCATTTTTGATAGACGTGGATCGCTCTGCTGCTTGTGGTGTTCACTAGAAGAAACACTTTTCTGAGTCCTTTCTTGCTGGCTATGCCTAGGAGGTGGCTAATCATAACGGTTCCCAGACCAAGACCCTGATAGTCATCATGGATGGTTATCCCGAGCTCTGCCTTGTGCCTGTTCGCTTCACTTGAGTAGAAGGACAACGACGCCGAGCCGATTACCCGCTTCTTCTCCTCCACCAGTGCGAGAATGGGCAGGTTCTTGCTGTAGTCTATATTGCTTGTCCATCCCTCGATCCTTTCGCGTGTAAAGGGTTCTACAAGGTTGTCAAGGCTTGCCTTCGACAAGGTTGAGAACATCTCCCAGAGCATTTCAGTGTCGGTTAGCAGTTCTGGACGGAGAAATGCT
>CAYGVX010000052.1:0-7546 GCA_964353725.1 uncultured Candidatus Bathyarchaeia archaeon | reverse complement strand
AGTGGATAAGTGAAGTCACTAGGAGAAGCTGTGGCGATGGCGAGAAAAGCACGCATAAGACTCACGAGCACCGACTACAAGCGACTGGAAGAAGTGTGCAAAGAGCTCAAAGCCATCGCCGACAAGACGGGTGTCAAAATTACAGGTCCGATTCCACTGCCCACGAAGCATCTCAAGGTTCCTGTTTTGAAGGCTCCTTCTGGAGAGGGCACCTCTACTTGGGACAAATGGGAGATGCGGATTCATAAGAGGCTTATCGACATTGATGCCGAGGAACGGGTGATGCGGCGTATCATGAGGATCCGAGTGCCCGAAGAAGTGTACGTTAGCATTGAGCTTCTATAGAATGAGTATATTGGAGTAGACAGTCAACACTATAGATGCAGAGAAGACTGTCGTCCAGATTAGTTTGCTCCAAGCGAAGACTTTGACTCCATCTAGAATCCCGAAAGGAATGAGGTTGAACAGAGCTATGAAGGAGTTTACCAGCAAACCAAAACGGAAGGCATAAGCAATAGGGCTTTGGGGCAGAATGTTTGTCAAAGCAAGGAACAGAATGGCCAGCGCAACGTTCGTCAACGGTCCGGCAATCGACGTTCTTCCAATAGTCTTCTTGTCCGCGGGTCCCCCTATCATCACCGCTCCTGGCGAGATTATCTTGAGGGGCGATACTATCGACAGCAGGGTGACGAGGGCTCCCAGCATGGTTATCCTAAACTCCGCCCAGAGCCCTTGACGCTGAGCAGTTACCTTGTGTGCAAGCTCGTGAATCATGAAGGAGGACGCAAAAGTCAAGGCTATGGCTATTAGAACGTCTGGGTGACCATAAAGCCCCGGATTCCAGTAGACCGGCATCGAGAAGCCAATTGCGAGGGTGAGCAGCATGCCCATTAGTAGGTGTTTTAGCTCTGTCGAACTGAACCATACAAGCCTGCCAGTTCCTGGCGGTGTGACTGTGACGGTGTACTGATATGATGGCTCTGTCTTCACTTTAGGCAGCGTTTCTGTTGCTTCCCCTCTCGGGGTTCTCACACGCCAATACTCTGGGCACTCGTGGTTCTCTGGCAGCCTGTGTGCGACGCAGAAGTGTTCTCCGCAGAATGGGCACTTGAAGGGCATGTAGTCTTCTACGCCGCATTGTTTACATTTCACTCGCTTAACAACCTTCTAATCTTCGGTTTTGGGTTAATCCTCCGATGGGCTTATATGTGTTTACCACACGTTCTTAAACAGGTCTTCTTTTTGACCTATCACCAAATCCTTTGCGGACGCTTCTTCGCTGAGAGTGATCCGGCTCAACCCTTTGATGATAACCACGGGCACCGCTTCCTTTCCCTGTCCCATCAAGAGCTCTGCTGCGCCCGCCAACTCGTCCGCGACCGCGGCAAACTTGACTTGGATGACGTAGCCGAACAGGTCTTCTGTGCCTCGGTAGTCGAAGAATGGAGATATCCCCGCGATGCCGATGGCGAAGTTGACTTGCCCTCTCCTGAACGCGCGGCTGTATGTGTCGGATATGATTACGCCCACACATTTTCCGGTGAGCCTCTTTATGTGTGCACGCAGCAGTCTCGCCGATTCATCAGGGTTCACAGGTAGAAGGGCGTAACTGTCTGTGCCCTGCACGTTTGACTTGTCTATTCCCGCGTTGATGTTGACGATGTCTCGCTGGTCTTCGACAATGATTATCTCCTGCGACGTCTTCAGAAAACGCTTCGACTCCCGTAGAACCAGCTCCACAAGCTTCGGGTTCCTACCAGTCCTCTCCGCGATTTTCAACGCCTTTTCAGAAGGCTCCACCGTCTCCAATCTCACTACGCGTCCCTCGGCTTTTGAGACAACTTTCTGCGCAACGACAATAACGTCCCCATCTTCCATCTCAACTCCGTTATTCTTCGCCGCAGAAACAATCAGCCCAGCCAAATCGTCACCCGCTTCTATGAGTGGAAAACCCTCAAGCCCAAGAACACATGTTTTCTTAACCATTCCAGACGCCTCAAAACTCAACGCTTCACCGTATCAACGAGGCTTGAACAAACGCTAAGAACGTTTATTAGTTTATCCCCGTCAACAACTCTGAAAACTTATGGAGCTAAAACTGAACCCGCATTCCACTCCTTTCGATTTGGAGAGCACCTTGCAGTGCGGCCAACTGTTCCGATGGGAAAAGCGTGGAGACTCGTGGTGCGGCGTCGCAAGAGGACAGATTCTCGAAGTGTGGCAGAAGGGCAGCGTTCTCCTTTTCGAAGGTGCAAACGTCGACTTTGTCAAGAGCTATTTCCGATTGGATGACGACCTGCCCCAGATAATCTCGGAAATAAGCCGAGACCCCCACATACAGCAGGCTGTCCAAGCCTTTCCTGGGCTGCGTTTAGCGAGGCAAGACCCATGGGAATGCCTGATTTCCTACATATGTGCCACCTACAAGAACATACCCGCAATCAAAACCATGATTCTGGGTTTGTCAACACGGTTTGGACGTCAAGTACTCTATAGAGGACAAACCTGCTACAGGTTTCCAGAGCCAGACGCTCTGGCAAAAGCTTCTGTCAACGAACTCAGAAGTTGCGGGTTGGGGTTTCGTGCAAGACGGGTTCGCGAGGCAGCCCGAAAGATCAACAATGGCGAAATCGACTTGGAGCAGCTGGCGAGAGCCGATTACGCGGCTGCGAGGGTTGAGCTTAAGAAGATTCCAGGTGTGGGTAGCAAGGTGGCCGACTGCGTTCTCCTGTTTTCCATGGAGAAACTCGAAGCCTTTCCGATCGACGTTCGGATTAAGCGGATGGTCGAAAAACACTACTCCAGCTACTTCGACAAACCCTTCATCAGCAGAATCTCAGAAAGAAATTCCCTGCCAACGAAAGCATACGACAGAATAGGCGCTTTTGCTCGCAGTTATTTTGGCAGGTATGCAGGCTACGCTCAGGAGTACTTGTACCATCTTGCCGGAAACCGCAGAGCCTAAAGGTCATTCTTGACAAGGGCAAAATCCGGGTCCGTCTTTAACTGCTCCTTAACGTAGAATCCTTTTTTGAGATAAAGCTGCATTGGTCCGGAGGGGTTGTTCGATGTGCCCTTTCTTACGAAGGTTTCAACCGCCTTAAAGCCGCGTTTCTTAAGGTCAGTTACAATCTCGTCAAGAAGCGTTTCACCAAAGCCTTTCCCGCGAAAGCTTTCATTGACAATGTATAGGCAGGAGATGAAGGCGACCTTCACATCCGCCGTTTCAAGCTTCTCAGCGTCATATTCTAGGGTGTTTGGCAACCTTCCCGCACAGGAGTATTGCGCATAGCCTACTGGCTCGCTGTTGGCGCAAACGATTTTTCCGCAGTTCCCAAACTCCTTGAGCGTCTTAAGGAACCATGCTGCTTTCTGGGCTGCAAACTGCTCTTTTTCTGCGGGTGATTGTCCGCCCTTCAGCGCTGGGTTTTCCCAGTAGAGACATGACTTGCAGGGCTCAGGGATGTCCTTCACGTTTTCTGGAGTAACGTCTCTTATCGAAGCCTTCAAGCTCCTATCCCGCGCGTGCGTTTTTATGCGGTTGGCGGCGTTGGCGGAGATTGTGTTCGACGAGACGTGGCAGGAACCACCGTTGTTCCAGCCAAGCGGTCTGTTACCTTCTGATTCGGGTCGCCTGGAGTTGCTAAGCCTATGATCACATCTAGAAGAACTATAATCCAATAGATCTTACTTATGTTCCGGATGAACGCCGCGTCCAAAGGAGGCTTTTTTCCATCAGTTCTTACTGTCTCTAGGTTCATTATTCTCTTGCCGAAAGTCCATCCATACCAAGACTCGAGTATCACGAAGTATAGGATGCTCAGGATTCCTGTGAAGAGCGGGCTGACAAGTGGGTTGAAAGCGAACCAGGGCCAATCTCCGGCTGCTGCTATCATGAAGGGTACGAAGATTATTGCCATGATAATCATGACGCCTATCCACGCGATTATGCTGTCTATTATGAACGCCACAAGTCTCCTGATCCAATGGTTCTGGAGTTGAGCATCGCTTCCGATTTTTTCAAAACCTGTGGACACTGTTTTTCACAAGCAGATTCATGTCTCGTCTTGGGCTATATATCGTTTCCGACAGAAGAAAGAGCGAAAAGATGGAAAGCCCAGAGAGAGCTAGCCCTTAATAACCGCTATGGGCAGCAGTCTGGCTACACGCGTGGCGATTCCCACCCTGTCACTCACTTCTACAACTCTGTCAACATCCTTGTAAGCCGGGTCTGCCTCCTCAGCGAGCACGGCTGCGCTTGCCGCACGTACAACTATTCCTCGTTGCTCCATGGCCCTCTTTATGTCGCTTCCCCAGAAGCTTCTCTTCGCTGCCGTCCGACTCATCATCCTACCTGCTCCGTGAGCCGTCGACCCGAAAGAAACGTCCATTGCCTTCTCCGTGCCCACAAGAAGCCACGAGCTCGTGCCCATGCTTCCAGGGATTATCACAGGCTGCCCGAAAACGCGGTAGTCCAACGGCACCTCAGAATTGTTAGGTGGAAAGGCTCTAGTAGCTCCCTTACGATGAGTCCAAACTTTTCTGCGCTGGCCATCAACTTGATGCTCTTCGATTTTAGCGATGTTATGCGCCACGTCATAGACCAGCCGCAGTCCCAAGCTTTCCGCTGACTGCTTGAAAACTCCTTCGAAGCTCTGTCTCACCCAGTGGGCTATGGCTTGACGGTTGACGAAGGCGTAGTTGACCGCGCAAGACATTGCCTGGAAGTAGTCTTCTGCTTCTTGCGATGTTCCCGGAGCGCAGGCGAGCTCTCGGTCGGGTAGTTGAATCTTGTACTTGTGGACTGCGCTTTCCATCGTGCGCAGGTAGTCCGAGCAAATCTGGTGGCCGTATCCACGTGAGCCGCAGTGGATCATAACTGTGACTTGGTCTTCGTGGTTTATTCCGAAGGCTTTTGCCACGGTGGGATTGTAGATTTTGTCGACTTTCTGGATTTCGAGGAAGTGGTTGCCCGAACCCAATGTGCCGACTTGACCTGTTCCTCGGTTTTTCGCCGTGGTCGAGACTTTGTCTGGGTCGGCAGTCGTCATGTGTCCTTTTTCTTCGCAGTGATCGACGTCTTCCTTCCACCCCATTCCCTGCTCAACGAGCCAAGGTACTCCTTCAGAGGCTAGTCTGTCTAGGTCGTTGGCTGTGATGTGTAAGTCTTTTCGGCGGCTGCCGAGTCCGCATGGGACGTTGCTGAAGATCAAGTTGGTCAGCTCGGACAGTTTTGGGCGGATGTCTTTTTCGGTGAAGTTGGTTGTCAGCAATCTTACGCCGCAGTTAATGTCGTACCCCACCCCTCCAGGGCTAATGACGCCTTCAGTGTAGTCGGTTGCGGCGACTCCCCCAATGGGGAAGCCGTATCCTTCGTGGCCGTCTGGCAGGGTTATCGAGTACTTGTATATGCCCGGCAGGTGGGCGACGTTTGCGCACTGGTCCAGCGTTCTGTCCGTCTTCATCTTATCCATGAGTTCTTCGTCTGCGAAGACGATTCCTGGGACGCGCATGCCGGGCTTATGTTTCTGAGGTATGCGCCACGAGTAGTTGTCGATTCTCTCCATTGGGACTTTCGGAGGTGGACCTCTGTGTTGACCTTCTTCGCCCAATCCGTTTCACCTTTAAGGATTTTAGGTGGAGGGCTGGATATAAGCAATTTTGGTGTAAACACCAAAGATTAAGGAATTCTTGGCTCCAACCGTTTGAAATATTCTGCAAAACCCTCAACGCTCTGCAGAATTGCGCCAGTCCCCAATATCGGATGAGTCTGAAGGTAATCCTTTACCTTGCGTAGGGAAGGGTCGCGTTTCTCCATCTCTTTCTTGATCTCTTCCAGAGTTGCCCCTGCTTTCATTTTCTCCGCCACAACTTCTGCCCAAAGCATCAACTGCTCGGCGTGCATCTGCAGTTTCTCCACCGCCTCGTTGGCTGGACCGAAATGTGAATAGTAAAGCACCCTAGGTTTCAGTTGCTTCAGCTTCTCGATGGACTTCAATGCTGTTTCTAGGTGAAAAGGTCGCGGGGTTGTGGGGATTATCACGTCGAATTCGGGTATGTAGATCCCAGCAGCATCCCCTGGAAAGACGCCTCGGCTCTTTGTTTCATAGAAGCTTTGATGGTGAGAAGCGTGACCAAGCGTTTCCACAACCGTCAGTTTGGCGCCTTCCCCCAAATCAAGAACCATATTGTCCTCTGCAGCGATTATCCGCTCCTCGGCGACGGGCACAGGTTTCTCGTAGAGCTCTGCTACTTTGTCCAGCACTTGCCTCGCCTGCGTCCACAATTTCTCTGGGTCAATAATGTGTGGAGCACCTCTTCGGTGAACGACAAGCTTCGCGTTGGGCAGGTAGCTGAGGAGTTTAGCGCCGCCTCCACCGTGGTCAAGGTGAACGTGAGAGACCGCGACGTAGTCAACATCCTCGGCAGCAACGCCGATCTCCCTCAAACCCGCCAGCAGATTCGGCAGGGTTACCACGGGGCCGCTTTCGACAATCACCACTTTCCTCGCCTTAATCACATAAGAGGCGATGAAGTGGCTGAAGCCGTCTGGTTTGAGGTCTATTAAGAAAATGTGGGGGTCAAGCCTAACGACGGACATTTTTCTCAACGGGAACAGCAACCGCATTGAAGCTTTTAACCCCTTTGGAAAGAAGCAAGCCACATTCTTAGTCTACTCCCACTCCGCTGAGGTCATCTAACTTATCTGTTGGAGAAGTCGTGAGAAGCATTTTTGAAGAGTTATTCTTATTAGTCTCAGTTACGTAATGTTTATATTGGGAAATCAGAGAGATTTCCCTTAGCGACTAGTCATCGCTATCAACGTCGAAAATACGCCCCGTAACTCTTCCGGCGGCGGCGTCAACCAAGACATTAAAGGCGCTTGAATCGCCCTACGGATGACCATGTGGTTGACCTCCAGCTACGGGGACAAATAGAATGGAGACCTGATAACCAAAGTTAGGTCTGACATTGGCTTAGCGCGCACACCCCCCAAATCCAACCCACAGCAGAAGCGGCAGAAATCTCCCAAGTAAATCCGGTTGATCCTGCCGGACCCTACTGCTATCGGGATGGGACTAAGACATGTTTGTCGTGCGTCTCTTAGCCATGATAGAGACGCGGCGCACGGCTCAGTAACATGTGGCCAACCTACCCTTAGGACAGAGATATCCCCGGGAAACTGGGGCTAATCCCTGATAGGTGTGGGCTCCTGGAATGGACCTACACTGAAAAGGCGTCTGGATCATGCTTCAGGCGTTGTCTAAGGATGAGGCCGCAGCCGATCAGGTTGTTGGCGAGGTAACGGCTCACCAAGCCTATTACCGGTACGGGCCGCGGGAGCGGTAGCCCGGAGATGGACACTGAGACAAGGGTCCAGGCCCTACGGGGCGCAGCAGTTACGAAAACTCCGCAATGCACGAAAGTGTGACGGGGCTATCCCGAGTGCCGTCCGCTGAGGATGGCTTTTCTCCAGTTTAAGGAGCTGGAGGAATAAGGAGAGGGCAAGTCTGGTGTCAGCCGCCGCGGTAATACCAGCTCTCCG
>CAYGVX010000051.1:0-8018 GCA_964353725.1 uncultured Candidatus Bathyarchaeia archaeon | reverse complement strand
ACAAGTTGTCCAGCAGCGTCCTTTTCGAAGAGTCTCGATGATTCTAGACTCTCTTGAATCTTTTCTTCATGTAGAATGCTGCAATGCAGAAGGCTGCTGCCAGTATAGAATTGATGCTTATCCAAGCGTGGGTCAAATGCAGTTCGATTGTCGCTGCAGATCCGCCTACGACAATAGGGAGGTAGTGGGCTGTCGCAGTGTAGGGCATGTTCATGATTACGGATATTGATGTGATGCCGTTTCCCTGTGGGATACCGTTCACATCCCAGTAGTGGAACTCGTATCCGGTGACGTTAGGAGCTGTAAGAGGCACTGTAGTGTACATGTCATACCAGCCCACTCCTGGAATGGAGGCTATTCCCGAGGGAACAGTTTCAACTGTGAGGTGGTATTGTGTTTTCCAGTTCCATGAGATGCTGGAGGGCGCGTTTATCGTGAAGACCACCGAGGCAGCAGTACCCGAGGCTGGAACGCTGCCCGCGCCAGTCCAGCCAGTGCAAACGTACCTCGTGCCGGCGGTGCCAGCCCATGGAGAGGTTACCGAAGCAGTGATTGTTGTTCCCGCATCAAACCATCCGCTTGTCGGTGTGGGTGTGTCGTAGGGAGAGGTAACTGTCAGGTAATACCGCAGAGTATAGTGGGATGTTGCGGTGTGGTTGGCATTTATATTCACGGTGATGGGGTTGACGCCTGCACCACGCGAAACTCCGTCGACATCCCAGTAGGCGAATTTGTAGCGGGTGCCCGTTGAGACGTCCACGTAGCTTGGAGCCGTAAGGATCACGTCCTCACCCTCATCGTACCAGCCCTGACCTGGAATCGACGTGATGCCGAGGGGGTCGGTTTTCACGGTCAGGTAGTAGGTTGTTGGGGGTGGGGGTGAGTATTCGAACACTGCGTGGAGGGTGTGAGCCGAGTTCATGAGCACGGTGTAGGGGTTGGCTGAGCCTACGGGTGAGCCGTCGAGTTCCCAACGGTTCAACACGTAGTCTGGGTCGGGTATGGCTATGACAGAGGCAGTGGTTCCAGCATCATACCACCCACCGCTGGGCGGGTCTGTTACTCCACCAGAAGTGTGCGTTATGGTCAAGTAGTACTCCGTTTTGTAGTTCGCTGTCACGGTCTTAGGCTTGTCCATAAAGACCGTTGTCGAAGGAGAAGAAGGATCAGCTATCTCGGACATGTCGGCAGTCGTCCAGCCATTAAGCTTGTAGCGAGACGAGCCAGGCACTATGTCTACGCCGATGACTGTAGAAATAGACGCATATGCCCCAGCATCATACCATCCTCCTCCAGAAGGAGTAGTGACACCGCTGGGGTTCGTTGCCAACGTCAAAAGGCACCGAGTCTTCCAGTTGGCTATCGCGGTCTTCGGTCCATTCATCTGTATGGGGTTGCTCTGGGCGTAGTTCGTTCCAGAAGCATCGCTGCTCCAAGAAGTGAACACTCTTCGAGTCCCGTTACCGTGGTCTACTGTGCCTGTGCTCAGTGTAGCGTAGGCGTTGGCTCCATTGTCGTACCAGCCTTGGCCGCCTGTTGTGCCGTAGGGAGAAGTGACCGTGAGGTAGTACTGCAGAGTGTAGTGGGCTGTTGCGGTGTGGTTGGCATTCATGTTCACGGTGATGGGGTTGACACCCAAGCCTTGCGAAGCCCCATCGACGTCCCAGTAGCGGAAGTCGTAGCGGACGCCCGTTGACACTGGAACAGTGCTGGGCGAGGTCAACTCCACGTCTGTTGCGTTATTGTACCAGCCTTCACCTGTAATGGTCGTGATTCCCAGCGGGTCTGTTTCCACGTTGAGGTAGTGTTTTATGGGCTCGAGCGAGACAACCATGTCTTGGAAGTCCCTGTCGGCAGGCGTGCCGTAAACGTTTTCAAAACCGATAAAGTACATGTCAGGGTTGTCCAAGTTCACGTAAATCTTCGCGTGCTGAAGCCCATCTGGGTTTCTTGAGGTTTCGGTAAAATACCTGTGGCTTTCAGCGGCGACGTATAAGGAGCATCCGAAAGCCGTAGTGGATGAGAATGTCTTAGTTACGGGCGGGATGACGTAACCGTTGTTTCCTTCTGGACCGGAGAAGACTAGAATGAAGTTACTGGTGCTTACGGGATAGTAGCTGAACTCGTTGGTTGCATGGTATCCAGCGAACTCGGCCAGCAGCTTGGCTTCATAACTACCTGCTGAAAAGGTTTGGACTGAGGATAATGCTATGTTAGTGTAGCCGAGGTTATTGAGAACTGCTACTAATGAGGGTTCTGCCAAGGGTTGTTCTGCCCTTGCGGAGAGAATTAAAGGCAAAAGCAGAGAAAAAGCTATTACTACGCCTATTGATGCAAGCTCCGCTGTACGGAGTCTCAAGGTCTCCTTCTCCCTCGGCAACAATTACTTTACCATTGAAAACCATTTAAAGCTTCTGGAACTATTCTCTATTGGGCTCCGTGTTGAGATATCGCGTTCTTTTCACGGCTTGCCGCCGAGAACGGGCGTAGATAAATTGAAAAGAAGCAGTGGTTAACATCCTTTACGATCAGTTAACGTGGTGACGAGTTTGTCTAGGACAGGGAGATGTTTCATGAGGGAAAAAGAGGCAAAAAAACTGCTTTCAGAATTGTCTGAGAGAGTGAGAGGGTTTAAGCAGCAGCTGGCTTCCTTGGATACGCCTGTCGAAGTTGCCGGAGGAGATGATGAAGAGATATTTTTCGTCGAGGGAGAACCAGCCTTCGCCAGATCAAGTGGCATACTCTTTCCGACGCTTGCTTCGGGCAGATTTTTGTCCTCTATGCCTGGAGTTATTGTAAACATGGGAGCCGTGCCATATGTTTGCAATGGCGCGGACGTTATGGCTCCTGGAATAGTGAGCTTTAGGGGAGCTTTTGACAAAGACGATCTTGTCGTGGTTTCCGATGAACGCCACAACAGACCGGTATCGATAACCCTGGCTCTCTGCAGCTCTGAGGAAGCAGAGAAGCTTGAGCATGGGAAAGTTCTGAAAAACATACATTACGTTGGGGACAATGTTTGGAACACGATAAAACAGCTGAGCCAGAGGAAATAGAGGGCTAACCGCTCCTGCCACCTGTCCCAAGTAAAGGGTTGGCGCTGGCGGGCTTTCTGCAAAAAGCCTCTGGCTGAGTTTATCCATTGGTAAATACGCTAGAAATATATCTGGCAACACGTTTACCTACCCTGCCACTCTGGAAGAGAGACCATGACGATTGCAGACGACGTTCTACAACTAAAAAAGAAAAAAAAAGCGGTCATATTGGCACATAATTATCAGCGCCCCGAGGTTCAGGACATCGCAGACTATGTGGGCGACAGTATTGAGCTTAGTCTGCGGGCGAAAGAGGAGAAAGATGCCCGAATTATCGTGTTTGCAGCTGTTGATTTTATGGCCGAGTCAGCTGCCATCCTCAACCCCGACAAGAAAGTGCTGCTGCCCTGTCTGGGCTCGAGATGTTCCATGGTTCAAATGCTTCCTGCTGAGCAAGTGCGGATGTGGAAGCAGAAGTATCCGAACACACCCGTTGTGCTTTACGTTAACACACTGGCGGAGGCGAAGGCTGAGTGCGATGTTTGCTGTACTTCGGCGAACGCAGTCAAGGTGGTCGAGGCTGTGGACGGAAACACTGTGCTTTTTGGTCCTGACAAGAATCTGGCAGAGTATGTTGAGGAGAAGACGGGTAAGAAGGTGATTCCGATTCCTCTTCAAGGTTTTTGTCCCACACATGTGCTGTTTATGAGAGAAGATGTCATGGCACAGAAAGAAGCGCACCGTGAAGCAGTTGTGGCTGTACACCCCGAGTGTTCCAAAGAAGTGAGAGACACTGCAGACTTTGTGGGCAGCACTTCTCAGATCTGCAGGTATACAAAGGCTTCGTCCGCAAAGACGTTTGTAATAGGCACTGAGGTTGGGATTCTTCATAAGTTGAAGAAGGAAAATCCTGGCAAACAGTTCTTTCCAGCCTACGGCGGTGCCACTTGTAATGCTATGAAGCTGACCACTTTGGAGAGACTTTACCGCTCGCTAATAGAGGAGAAGAACCTAGTTACTGTTTCGCGGGATGTTGCGAAGAGGGCGAGTAGGTCTTTGGAGAAAATGTTTACTCTTTCAGCGTAGACTGAGTGGCTGAGGGGTGGGAAGAGAGTACGCGCAAAGCATAAACGCGCATAGTATTAATTCTGTTCAAAAAGGTGTTACCGAATGTCTTCGAAAGTTTCCGTGACGAAACAAGTAGCGTTTATCGCGGTCATGAGCGCGTTGGCCAATGTTCTAGGCTATTTCTCAATCCCAGCCGGGACGACAAAGATACACTTCATGCAGCTGCCCATAATTTTCTCGGGCTTAGCGTTGGGCTCCCTTGCCGGAGGGATAGTTGGCTTCACGGGCTCTGCTGTTATGGCTTTTGCTCTTCAGACTCCCAACCCTTTCATCCTACTGGGGAACGCCATCCTCGGCTTCTTCACAGGACTCTTCTATTCATGGCTGAGGAACAAGAAACCCCCAGTAATACCGCAACTACTCTCTGTTATAGGTGCAATCGTGATCCAGTTTCCGTACACCTATGTTTCAGATGTCTACTGGATGTCGATGCCTGTGCCTCTAGTTTTGTACACGATTCTTCCCAAGCTCTTCTTGGAGGATTTGATAAGCTTGTCAATAGCCCACGTTCTATTGTTCCGGGTCGACATCATGAGCATGCTCGGCAAGCAAGGAGAGACTACTGGTGTTGACAGAGGAGATCATTGACCAAGCAGCCAATTTCCACGGGCATTTGGGTCCCTTTCTCATAATCGGAGTCAGAATGGGACTAACAGGGCTGAAAAAACTTGAAGCATGCACCTCCAGCAGAGACTTGTCCATCACAGCCTCGCTACCCCTCCGTGTCCCCTTCTCCTGTATTATAGATGGGCTTCAAGTGAGCACAAAGTGCACAGTGGGCAACCAGAAGCTCACACTAAGAGACTCGAAGAAGATTCAAGTGGAATTCAGGAAAGGAGAAAAAGGGCAGAAAATCGTTGTCTCCCTGAACAACTCTATCATAGAAAAACTTAGGACGCAGCTACAGCCAGAAGACAATGCAGATGATCAAGTTCGACAGTTGGCCTTAGAAGTCGCAGCCACACCAGAAAACGAGATCTTCACCACAAAATAGCAAACGCTTAAGAAAGAAAACCCGCTTCTGCTTGGACGACAAGAAATGGACGACCTTGAAGCTGCAAGACAAAGACTGAAAAACAAAGAGCTAAGCCTAGTATTCACTAAAAACTCCAAAGTGATCTTCGAGACAGACGTTGAAGGCTTGAGAGGCTTCCTGCAAGCGATAGAAAAGCTAGGTGGCTCACTTTCAGAAGCCTCAGTCGCCGACAAAATCGTCGGCAAAGCCGCAGCACTCCTCTGCGCCTACTGTAAGGCTAAAGCGGTCTTCGCGGTCACCATGAGCCAAAGCGGCTTAGAAACACTGAAAACGCACAAAATTCCATGCCAATACGAAAACCTCGCCCCAACAATCCTTAACAGGAAAAAAACTGACAGATGCCCCTTCGAAAAACTCGTGCAAGATACCGCAGATCCAAAAGAAGCCTACGACGGGATAAGACAACAATGCAAGTAAGAACGCCATATTTACAGCCTATTAGCACCCTAATGGCAGCATACAGAAGACGGTTTAGTACTCACGACATGCACAAGCAAGCCAGCAGAAAAAAAAGGATGACTGCAGTCATCGACGGATAGTCTGGATAAGCCGGCGTCTGCTGTCGTAGACACGTATCTCAAGGGGCATCTGACCGATCGCAAAATGCGTTGCACAACCCATACATGGGTCATAAGCCCTGAAAGCCATCTCCACGCGGTTCAACACACCGTCATCAACCTTGCCGCCATGGATCAGACCCTTCGCTGCGTCACGAATAGACATGTCAATAGCCGCAGAGTTGTTCGTCGTAGCCACAATCATGTTTACCTTCCGCACCAGAGCATCCTTGTCAAGAACATAGTGGTGGATCAGCGTGCCCCGTGCAGCTTCAACGATCCCCACACCCTCACCAGGCGCGCCTACAGGGCGCCTTACGTCCTTATCCGTGATTTCTTTGTCTTGCACCAGCTCTAAGGCTCGCTCGGAAGCATACAGCAACTCAATCAGTCGCGCCCAGTGGAATGCTAGCGTGGAGTGTACAGGCTTCCCGCCTAGCACCTTGTACATGCTCTCATACTCCTGTTGTGCAAGGGGCGTAGTCAAGCCATCTGAAGCGTTAAGCCGCCCAAGTGGACCAACACGGTAAACACCGCTTTCAGCTCCGTCAATGAAGCCCTTCCATCCTACCTTCTTGAGGTAAGGCAGCTTCACGTACGTCCAGGGTTCCACGTGCTCCTCGATTATGTCTAGGTATTCGCTGGGCGAGAACTTGACGAACTCCTTGCCCCCAGGGTCGACTACGCGGACCTTGCCGTCGTAGAAGTTAACCTTGTTCTTCTCGTCCACGGTTCCCATGTAGTAGGTTTTCATGGTGTACATATCGCTCTTAATCAAATTCACGTAATCCTCGTTCTTCAAGACAACGTCATGGAACAAGCCGAGAGTGAACTTCGCAAACTCCACGCAAGACTTCGCCATCTCCTCAATCTCCCGCCGTCCCTCCTCGCTCAACGGCTTGGTCAAACCGCCAGGAATGCCACAAACGGGATGCGTGGCCTTACCGCCCAAGATGGCCGTAATCTTCTGCCCATATGCCCTGTGTTTAATTACCTCCTTGCCCACCTCCAAGCCAGCCTTCTTAATCACGCCCAGGATGTTCCTCTCTGCAGGAGGCGCGTCGGGTCCTACGATGAAGTCGGGTCCACCGAGGAAGTAGAAGTGGAGGATGTGGTCGTAGATGAAGTAGCCGGAGTACATGAGCTCCCTGAGCTTCTTCGCAGTCGGCGGTGGCTCCACGCTGAAAGCAGCGTCTAAAGCTTTCGCAGCGGCAAAATGATGCGCGACAGGGCAGACACCGCATATTCTCGTAGTGATTATAGGCATGTCCTCAGCCAGTCTTCCTTCACAGAACTTCTCGAAGCCCCTCAGCTCTGGCACGACCATGTATGCGTTCGCAACGTTGCCAGCATCGTCTAGAAATATGTCAATCTTTCCGTGTCCTTCCAGCCGCGTTACGGGGTCTATGGATATCTGCTTCATTCTTTCATCACCTTTCTGTTGATTATCGAGTGTGGTAGTGAATATTTGTAGAAAGTGCCAACAGGGTCTTTGACTTGGTTGATCAGTTTCTCCGGGTCGTAGTCTTCCTCTTTCTCCTCGTCGACTCCTAGGATTGAGGCCAGAGCGCTTAGCATGGCTGCTCCTTGTTCAGGCTCGTTGGGGCAGGGTCCACCGCACCCCGTGCATGGATAGTCCACCTGTAGACATTGCGCTCCACAACCTCCTCTCGTGGCTGGTCCCATACAGATGATCCCCTGCTCAAGAAGACACTTTTCGGGCTCAGGCACTTTCTCATACACACGATAAATCTTGGAAATCTTCTTTTCCTCCTTCTTTCTGGGGCACTCGTCGCAGATAGATTTCGCAGGCGCCAACACCGAGCCCTTAGGAGGCAGCTCACCCTTGAATATGGCCGTAACAGCCTTCATTATCAGGTCTACCGGTGGAGGACAGCCTGGAAGATAGTAGTCCACCTCAACAGTCTGGTCGAGAGTTTTTACTGTGTCATAGAACTCGGGCTTGTGCAACTCGCCTTCCTTCACCTTAGTGGGATTAACTGGGACTACGCTCCCGGGGTTTCTTGTAGACGGAGTTTCTTGGTAAACCCTTTCAAATATGTCCTTTTTATTGTGCAGGTTGGCGAGGCCCGGGATGCAACCTTCGTGTGCGCATGAGCCGAAGGCGACAAGAACCTTTGCTTTTTTTCTTAGGAGTTTTGCCATGTGCTCGTTCTCGGAGTTGCGAATAGAGCCGTTGAAGAAGCACACGTCTATGCTCTTGTCGGGCATGGCTTCCACGTCCTTGTACTTGACGTCCAT
>CAYGVX010000050.1:0-8295 GCA_964353725.1 uncultured Candidatus Bathyarchaeia archaeon | reverse complement strand
TAATTCTGCTCGGAGGAACGTGTACTGAACCATATTAGCAGGGCGCTTGCAAGCATGATGCCCGATGGAAAGAAAAACAACACTCCGTTTCTGAACCCTCCAGCTTCGCCGCCCAAATTGTAGAGGGCGCCGGAAACTGATATTCCCAATATCCGTCCGACGCCGCCGATGCTGGAGACGACACTCATCAGTTTCCCTCTCTCCTTGTCAGTTGATACATCTGAGAGAAGAGCACTCCACCCCAGATTGCTCATCGACCAGAAGAACTCGAGAATAGTGAGCCCCGCAATAATGCTGTACGCCGCAGCCATTGAGCCGGTCGTGTTTAGGAGATGAATGTGCAGGAAGTAGATTAAGACGTAACCGAGAGCTGCGGTTGTTTCTCCGATGACCACTAGACGTGCACGAATTCGGTACTTGTCAGAGACCTTACCCCACACGAATGTCTGCGAGACACTGTTAGCTATCATGCTAAGGCTCGCAAGAAGCGTCGTCGCCGTGACAGAGAGCCCGAGACCGGCCATCAAGTAGAGGGACAAGAAAGTGTAGAATAGGCCTCTTCGCGCCATAGCCATGAATTGATAACTGGAGAGTCCAAGCGTTGTTTTCTTGTCCATGGCAACCATCGAAAAATGAAACACCTTCTTTATTCAACTTTTGGTAGGCGCAGTCTAGATCTCCAAAGATATCTTTAAAGAGCCCGAAGCGAATTCTAGACACATCAGCTTATGAGGTTGAGACAACGGGAAGCACTAATGTCAGAGAAGCCTTCTCGACAGGGATAGGCTTTGCCTTTGGCTTGACAATGGCGAACTGCACGTTTCCCGCCATTAAACCTCCAGAAAAGGTAAAGCAGGTTACTCTATGCCAAATGTGTGGAAACAGGAATCCGGAAGGAAACAGGTTTTGCGGCGAGTGTGGTCAAGCGCTCTTCCCTCAACCTCAGACGGTATGTCCGAAGTGTGGTGCAAATGTGGCTGCGAGGAAGTTTTGCGGATTATGCGGTGGGCTGATTCAGAGGCAGATAAAGAAAGGACGAAGATAGGAGCAGGGTTATTGGGGGATTTTTTCTCCGCAGTTGCCACAGAACTTTGTTCCCGCCGGGTTCTTTGTGTTGCATTTTGGGCAGGTTACTTCGGCTGCTGGGGGGGGTAGTGGTTTGCCGCAACTTCCGCAGAACTTCATGCCCACCGGGTTCTCGGCTTTGCAATTAGGGCAGACAGCCATCTGTGCAGGAGTGAGGTTTGCTCCGCAGTTTCCGCAGAATTTTGTGCCAGTCGGGTTCTTCGCGCCGCATTTCTGGCAGATCACCAGTTCTTGGGGTTTTCCCGCCTGGGCTTGCTGCATCTGTTGGGCCATGATATAGGGCATGGTTAAGCCCATTCCTGCTCCGAGGCCTGCTGCAGCTGCTCCGCCGCCTTCCGAGCCTTTGAGCTCTGCCGCTGTCTCTTTCATGTACTGCATCGTCATAGCCTGGGCGCCCATTCCCGAGGCGAATCTTCGTGCTTCTTCGGGGATTTTGACTCCTTCGAAGATGCAATCGATGATTTTCAAGCCTATTCTTGCTGCTTCGTCGCTGATTTTCAGGGCTACCTTATCGGTTGTGATGTCGACGTTTTTGACGACTGTGAATATGTCGAAGCCACCGAACTCGTTTATTATGCGTTCGTTTATGAAGCCTCGGATGTAGTTTTCAATGTCCTTTGACGAGGTTGCACCTCGGTTGCCGAAGAACTCCATGACGAATAGCTTCGGGTCTTCAACCTTGTAGAGAAGATAGCCGTAGAATCCCAATTCGGCTTGGTATTTTATGTCGCCACTTGGTGCGGAGTAGGCTGTTCCGCCAAAGTTTCCTCGGAATTGGCTGTTGCTGACGAAGACGACTTCGCATTCGAAGATGTCACCGATTATACCCAGAGCCTTCAAGGCCCCAGTTAGAAGGGGGATATTCTTGCTGGTGATTGTGTGTCTTCCGGGACCAAAGACATCATAGGCTTTTCCGTCTCTGAAGAACACACCCCACTGGTTTTCCCTCACGATCACTTGGCTTCCGTACTTGAGAGAGAGCTTAGGGAAGCGGTAGGCTACGTCCTCTGCGCCTGCATAATCCCACGAAACTTTCTCAATTATTGGCACTAATTCACATCTCCAATGGTCTGAACTCTTTCTCTCTGTCGTTCCATTTAGATTCAAAATCGAGTATTAAAGACTTGACGTTCTTCACTTTTGCTTCCACATCGTCCCATTTCCCGGCTTCGCTGAGGCTGTAGAGCTCGTCCACCGCCTTCGTTGTACCCTTAATGTCCTCTTCAAGAGCTTTGTCGTAGTTGAAAATTCGTGCGAGTTCATTCTCTCTTATGCTTCCTTTGCGGTCAAACAGCCCAGCGTATCCGTAGTCTGCTCGGTTGACCTTTTCCGCGACTCTGTCTAAGGTTTGTATGACCTTCTTGAAGTGGTCTCCAGATGATTTCTGTCCTGCGTTTAAAGCTGATAGGTAGATTTCTTCCCATCTGTGGCGTAGGTTTCGGAAGTCGGCGTAGTAGTAGTCACGGAGTTTCTTGTCAAGCTCTCGCAAGTCTTCTTTTGTTCCGTAGCCCATTGTGAAAATATTCTGGATCTTTCCGAATACTCCCTGTCTCTGTTTGACTCTTTCAATTGTCTCTTTTTCTGACATAGTTAATCTCCTAGGCGATTTTGAATAAGGGTCTTCCTCCGCCTAAAACTTTTCCTTCGCTGCCGTCCACTGCTATCACGTAGTTTTCTCCTCTCAAGGTGTAGTGGATGAACCAGACGGGTGCATGCACCAGTTCAGCCTCTCCGATTTGTATTTTGACATTGCATGACTGCAGGGTGTCCACCCTTCCGCCTGCAATCAGTCTCTCTTTGGCTTCGACCTCTGACCTCACCAAAGCTTTAGCTTCTTCCTCGCTTAGTTCGATATTAAGGAACTCGGCGTCTGATGGAATCTTGCCTGCGTCGAAAGGAATCTTCTTCGCAGCGGGTACGTCATAGTAGCTTATTTCGCTTATCATGGTTCGCCTCGCCAGAGCCGGCCAAACATAGTGGTTTGAGAAGGAGAAGAAAACCGTTCTGGGTTTCTTGTCTTTCTGCTGACTTTCCATGTAGGCGCTAGCCCCCGCCAGAACAAGTCTTCCGAATTTCGTCAATGCGCCCGATCTCTTGTCCGATACAGCTTCTTGGGCTTGGTGGAGTTCGCCCATGACGCCCGCGCCAGTCGTTCCGCTAAAAGATGTGTCCGCGTCTGATGGTAACACCCAAAAGGGGACGTATCGCAGCTTCACGTTGGTTATTTGGGCGTCTTTTGAAACCCCCACCCGAAAGAGTCCTTTGTTCATGTATGACTGAGCGGTCTCAACCGCTTGTTGGGTAAGAAGACGGTTTTCCAGCATACTGTGCTTCTTCACCTCCTCTCGTGTGACTACGGTGATTGTGAAGCCGCAGTATCGGCAAGTAACTATGAGATCTTCTTGCGTCACGTTCAGCGGTGCACCACATCTGCCGCAACTGGTGGGCAGCGGTTGTGAAGGCTCGGGGGCTGGAGGCTTTGGCGCTGTTTGCGTAGGGGTTGTTGGAGCTGTGGGCATTGGTGTCACTAGGGTCGGCGCCACTTCTTTTTCGGTGTGGCTTCTGAAAGCTTGAGGATACTTGGCTGATGCCAGAATGCTGTCTTCCACGATGAACCATGTTTCTTCATCGTCATCCCTGACACCAGAGACCATAAAGTCATCTGGAACTCCTCTCACGCTTATGGTTTCCCTTGCGCTGAAAATCCCTGGTTTCTTGTGCTCCATCCGGAAGCTGGTTTCGCCGGTCATTACACGCTCTATTATTTGACCTCGACTTTTCAATGAAGCCTGCAGTTTCTCTGCCAAGACCTTAATGTCCGCTCCGACTCCTTGGTAACGTGCCATAACCATCACTCTAGAAGATGTGCTCTTTCGTCTCATCAGCCCTATGGACTTGTCCGCTTTTAAATCTTAGAGCATAATGGAGGACTACACACTCTTCGGATCTTAACCCATATTTCAAAGCAAATCGATGAGCTCTTTTCCAGAGCATCCTCTGCATGTCAGTGCTTTTCCGTTCAACAGGGTGCAGCAGATTCCATAGAAGTGAAAACCGCTGTTCCGAGCTGACTTGCAGTCATTAACACCTTAACAGGACGGCCTAGACCCCGCGCAGAACGCACACGCAAGAATGGGTAAGCATTTATAAGAGGCTACATAAATCTTCTGAAGGAAAAATACTGTAGGTAAGAACCTTGCCAACACCACACGACGTTCCCGCGCAAACCTACATCACCAAGTTAGCCCAGTACATAAAGGACAACGTCGACCAGGTCACTCCTCTACCGTGGGCAACCTACGCTAAAACGGGCACCTACGCCACAAGGCAACCCCAAGATCCGAACTGGTGGTACACACGCTGCGCTTCACTCCTGAGAAAGACCTACATCAAGGGTCCAATAGGAGTTGAGAAACTCAGAGCAGCATACAGCCGAAGAAAAGACTGTGGAACTCGCCCCGAACACGTCAGAAAAGGCGCCGGAAGCGTCAACAGAAAACTCTTCCAACAACTGGAGGCCGCGGGACTCGTGGCAAACACCAAGGGAGAAGGAAGAACGCTGACGAGCCAGGGCAGAAGACTGCTAGACACAATAGCTACGGAAGTAAAGACAGAATTGGCAAAGAAAATGCCCGAGCTGGCAAAGTACTAGAAAAAAGGTGAAGCACAGCGTGAGCGAGGAAGAAGAAATCGAGGAACTGCGACAGAAGAAGATGATGGAGCTACAGCGAAGACTGGCCAAAGAAGAACAACGACTTCAGGTGCAACAGCAAGTGGAAATGCAGAAGCAAGCGGTGCTCCGCCGCATACTTTCCCCGGAAGCTAGGCAACGCCTCACAAACCTGAAAATGGTGAAGCCAGAATTCGCGGATCAAATCGAACTTCAACTCATACAACTCGCTCAGGCAGGGCGACTGAAGGTACCAGTTGCCGACGATCAGCTGAAAGAAATATTAGCCCGATTACAGTCACAACGTCGAGACATAACGATAAGGAGAAAATAAGAGATGGCACGAGTGAAGCCAACCGCACGGAAACGTAGACTGGCAAAAGCGGGAAAACAGAAAAAGCCAGTTCCAACATGGGTTGTAGCCAAAACTCTGGGCCGAGTCAGAAGACACCCGAAGAGCAGGCAGTGGCGGCATTCAAAGCTAAGGGCGTGAAGGGAGGCAGCCTTTTGAAGAAAGAGAAAACTGATGAACCGCAAGAAAAGGAAGAAGAAGCAGAACTTGACGAAATAAAGGAGAAAACAGCAGAAGAAGCCGAAGCTAGAGAAGTGGAAGAAGGCGAAGAGGCATCTGAAGAAAAGCCCTTGGAAATGAAAGAGGAAGAGGGCGAAGAAGAGGCGCCTCCTCGCCGAAAAGAAGAGGAAACAGAATTCGTAGAAGAAAGAGTCTACACCATACCTTTACGACGCGCCTGGATAATGCCACCAAACAAACGTGCTCCAAGGGCTATCCGCATCATGAAAGCCTTCATCCAGAAACACATGAAAGTCGGCCAAGAGGCAGTAAAAGAGGAGGGCGAAGAAGAGGAAGGTGGCAAGATAATCATTAGCAACGAGGTTAACGAGGAAATCTGGAGCCGAGGAATCCAGAAACCCCCCAGGAAACTGAGGGTTCGGGCGGCAAAAGACGAAGAAGGCAACGTAACCATCTTCCTCGCCTAGGAGAATAAGGGTTGGCGATATACCTGCTTAGCCTTTTCGGATGCGCAAGCATAGGAGTCTACTCTCTAGCCACCGAGAAAATGGCAATTCTCCCGCTTCAGACACCCGAGACAAAAGTCTGCAAAATAGAAGACTGGCTCGGCGTTAAGGTAGCTAAGACAACGATAGGAGGCTCGCTGGTCGTGGGAGCACTAGTGTGCGCCAACTCAAACGGTGTGATACTGCCCCACTCCGTGCGCGAAGAAGAACTGGAAACAATAATGACGGCTTCTGAGGACGCCAACGTGACAGTTATGGAGACTAGGAGAACAGCCTACGGAAACATGGTTCTCGCCAACGATCACGGAGCAATTGTAGACCCTAGGCTTAATCCCACAACCATTGAGAAAATATCGGACACGTTGGGCGTCGAAGTCGTGGCGGGCGAAATTGCAGGGCTGCCCTACGTAGGCTCCTTGGCATTAGCCACGAACAGAGGCGTGTTGGCTCATCCGATGATTAAGGAGGAGGAGCAGCGGCTTCTTAAGGAGGTTTTGAAGGCACCCGTTGATGTAGGAAGCATAAATTGTGGGATACCCTACGTAGCCACAGGGTTAATAGGGAACAGCAGTAATGTAGTGGCGGGGTTCATGACCACGGGACCTGAAATGTTCATAATAGGTCAAGCCCTTGATGTGGTGAAATAATATGAGCGAAGTCAAGGTATTCCGAATAACGGGCGAAATAGTAAAGCCAAACCTAAGAACAACCTTCAAAAAGGAAATCCGAGCCCTCAGCCTTGAGAACGCGAAAGAGAAAGTCTACACGGACTTTGGCAGCAAGCACCGCGCTAAACGTTTCCAAATAAGAATATCTAAAGTCGAGGAAATCCCGTCGGAAGAGATTGAAAACCCTTTGATAAAGAAGCTGACCCTGGGAGATTAGTTTGATGTCAAGTGACGAAGAAACCTTCCGAAGATTGCTCACAGAGCTCAGACTGCTAGAAGGCACAACCGAAGCTCTGCAGAACAGGACAAGCTTGGTGAACGCGGCCATGACGGAACTTGCCTTCGCCTCAGCCACAATAGAAGGGTTGGGGAAGGAGAAAGTGGGTGCACCACTTCTCGTACCCATCGGCGGCGGCTCCTTCATAAAAGCCGAAGCAGCAACAACCGATACTCTTGTAGTTGGTATGGGTGCAGGCGTGTCTGTGGAGAAGCCGAGAGAAGAGGCGAAGCAGATTGTGGATAAACGCATCGCCGAGCTTGAGAAGTCGATGACCGCCCTTCAGCAGCAGCTAGGTCAAGTGATGGAACGGATGCGAGCTAACAGGCAACAGCTCGACGACGTTTCACTGAGACTGAGCGGAAAAAGGGGAACGGGCGATGTTCGAGAAACTCAAGGCGGGGCTTAGCAGCCTAGTCAACAAAATCACTACCACCGAGCTTAAAGCAAGACAGCTCCAGCCAGTCCTCTCCGACTTCAAACTGAACCTTTTGGAAAACGACGTAGCTTTCCCTGTCGCAGAGCGCATATGCGATGAGATGGAGAAGAGGTTGGACGGCGTTGAAGTGAAGCGTTTGGAAGACCGAAAAGATGTAGTTAGGAAGAACCTGGGCGAGGTTTTGCTCGGAATCTTGAACACGGGCAAGGGGATAGACTTGCTGCAGATGGCTGAGGAGAAGCGGAAGAAAGGAAAGCCGCTGGTCGTTGCTTTCGTTGGGATCAACGGGACAGGAAAGACGACGAGCATCGCCAAAATCGCTAAGATGCTCATGAAAAAAGGGTACACAGTAGTTTTGGCTGGCAGCGACACCTACCGAGCTGGTTCGATCGAGCAGTTGGAGGAGCATGCGAAGAGGCTGGGCGTCCGGATGATTAAGCACAAGTACGGTTCTGACCCTGCCGCAGTGTCCTTTGACGCCATAAAACACGCTGAGGCGCACGGAGTGAACGTGGTGCTTATTGACACAGCAGGGCGGATTCAGACAGATAAGAATCTGATGAACGAGTTGGCCAAAGTCAAACGTGTAGTTAACCCTGACTTGACCCTGCTCGTGGTCGACGCTTTGACAGGCAACGATGCGGTGATGCAGGCGGAAGAGTTCAACACAAGCGTGGGTATAGATGGCACTATCTTGACGAAGGTAGATGCGGATGTGAAGGGCGGCTCAGCCCTCAGCGTAACCTACATAACCGGAAAACCCATACTGTTCATAGGCGTAGGACAAGCGTACGAGGATTTGCAGTCCTTTAGACCGGAACAATTCACCCAGATGATTCTAAGATAGGGATCTGTAGACCCTCCACTTTTTGCTTGTTCATTGTATCAGAAGATGCTAATGTCATTGCAGCCCATTGAGTAACGGTAACAGGGTTGGCAGTGTTCTTTCTCCTGATCGTGCTTCCTATGTTTGTGGTTGCGTTACAGGAGTAGGTAGCGATGTGCGGCCTTTTGATTTGAGAAAAAGTGGAATTAGAAGCAGTGAGACCAGGCCCAAGACCAGAAAGTAGGGTGCATAGTCTTGGGTTGTTATGAAGAGATACGTGGGAATGAGGTT
>CAYGVX010000049.1:0-9003 GCA_964353725.1 uncultured Candidatus Bathyarchaeia archaeon | reverse complement strand
ATGCTTTTCATATTCGGAGCTGCGTCCGCAACGCCACAGGCGGCGGCTCTGTTTCAAAGTGGATGGTTTGTAGAGTCGTTCTGGACAGAGGTCTTTGTGATTTTCGTGATCAGAACCAGGCGGATTCCGTTCTTAACTAGTCGCCCCGGAAAGTGGCTTGCCATACTCACCATCTCAGCAGTGGCCTTTGGGACAATCGTGCCGTTTACGATTCTTGGGGGTGCCCTAGGCTTTACCGCACTGCCAGTCGAATATTGGGGCCTGTTGATATTGATGGTTGTCACTTACCTGCTGCTGGTAGACGCGGGAAAGGTGTTTTTCTACAGAATCTGCAAGTTCTGAGGAGGAAAATTCTATGGAATTTGATTTGTTTAACTGGTGGGTCATAAGCATTAGTTTCAGCATAGTTTTTCTAACGTTAGTCAGCATTTATTTGTATTCAAACCGGAATTGCGAGAAAGCGAAAGAGAAAAAGAAGAACGCTACTACGCTTGCAAGAGACTTCACTTTTGTTTTTGTTCTAATAAGTCTCCTTTTCCTCTACGTAGTTTCAGTAGGAATCGGATCAGCTCCACTCTTCGCCGCAGGAAACATAGTTGTTGAAGTCATCCTCATAGCGTACCTGTTCAAGAACAGAACTAGGACATCTGAAGAAACTCCAAACAACCATTGATGAAAAAAGCTATAACGGAGCATATTGAAGGCTACGAACGTTTGTAGTTCGTGGGTTGTAAATCCAAATACCCAAATCTTCAAAACGCAGATCTTACTGTTCACTTCTTGATCTCTTCTTTCTTGGGGGCTTCTTGATCCATCTTTGCATTGTGCAGCTCGAGGAGGCAATGCTTGCAAGGTGTTTCATCTTGCCCTTTCAAATTTCACTTTCTACCGCATATTCTAGGCAACTGTGCGCGCCAACACAGAAAAAGAAATCTGCAGCCTAATAGCGACAGGTTTCGAATATGCTACAGCGTTTGAAGATCCCAAGATCTTCAGAAAAAGGAAGCTTTGGCAGGCAAAAAACCAAGAAACATCGCCACGCGGGACCCCCCCAATTTTGCTTATAAAGGTGCGGGGGGTGGGATTTGAACCCACGAACGCCTTCGCGACAGGGTCCTAAGCCCTGCTCCTTTGACCAGGCTTGGAGACCCCCGCCCTCGGACAAGCATCCAAAAGATGGAAATAATATATAAGCGTAAACGTTTAGCTTTAGGAATTCTTAAACGTCTTGAAAGACTAACTCTTTTGGCTGCACTTTGCCTCGGTAGCCTAGCTCGGTGGGGCGTCGCCTTGGTAAGGCGGTGGTCGCGGGTTCAAATCCCGCCCGAGGCTTCTACTTCCGCAGAGTTGGCACACGCAAGAGGAGACCTAACCCCCATACATCTGGTCTGGAGCAAGGAAATCTGGGAATCGCTCCCTCAACCTCAAGCGGGCAGAATAGCACATGTGACACTCATCCACGTAGCCCTCGTCATGCTCAACACCATACCTTCTAACAAGCTCAGCCGGTCCTCCCATCAGCAACGGTGCGCATATGGGATGCCTCTCCGGCTCAAAACCAGCAATCAGCTGCGATAGCGGCGTCTGCCTCATGTTCCCCATCGTGATGCCTTGGCAGACGTGAACGTAGCCGAAAGGATCGACGTGGACACGGCTCTGTTTCAGGAAATCCTCGTCCAAACACTTGACAAACTGCGTCCACGGCTTTCTAGGCAACCCCTCGACGAGTTTCTCAACCGCTCGCCCCTTGAACTGCACCCTGCCCTCCACAACAGGCCTACCCCTCCACTCCACATCCTTAAGACAATCCTTCGGGTCTTCGATAGTTATCTTGCCGACAGGCAAACCAAGGTTCCTTGCAGCTTCAAAAGCATACCTCGCAAAGTTCTCCTCAGCCTCGCCATAATGATATGTGTCATCACTTATGGCCAAATCAGAAACTCCCAACTCCGAAATCGGCTTCAGCCACTCCTCCGCATCCTCAACTGACGTAGCCCAATAAGCATTCGTGACGATTCCCGTCTTGAAACCATACATTCTGGCCTCGCGCAAACCCCAAAGCATGGGCTGATAGTAGAGGAAAGGCTCACCGCCCTCGAAATATATCCACTCGACACTCCCAGCACTCCTTGCCTCAGCAAGAACCCGGCGGATGTCAGAGACCTTCATGACTCCCTCAGCCTCAGGTCCACTATGAACAAAACAGTGGTCGCACTCGAGGTTGCACTTGTATGTCTGAAGCAGATGAACACCAGTGATTGCCATAGCCTACTCTTTAGAAGCCGAGAAATTTAGGCTTTTTCCATCAGCGAAAGATAACCTCAGCTACGTTTTTCCACTGCTTGATGAAAAACCTATAGTTTTTTATACACTAAATTAGACAACTTCCTTGAAAGAACAAGCTCTATATAGAACGTGTGAAAGCAGATTGGTGAGGGGACTGTAGTGGGCTTTGAAGAACTCTTGCCATACGTAATCGCCCTTTCAGCTACAGTCGTCGCAGCCCTCATAATCCTCTACACTACAAGGCATAGGAAAAAGAAGGAGGAAGAACCTGTGGAAGCTTCTCCTGAACTCGAATCCCTCGAAAGATGGCGCTACAGATCCCAGCAGAGCGTTTCCCAAGACGACGCAAAAGGTGCACGGGACGAGCTGAGAACTTTGGGTTTAGAGAGAGAGATCCTCAGCGACTCCATTCGCCGTCTCTACGAAGCCCACGCGGAGGGAAAGATCACCGAGGAAGAGCGGGAGATGCTTGCGAAACGGTACAAATCGAGGATGATGACGGTCAAAGACGCCATCACAGAAAAAGAGTCGGTCGTGGCACTCCACGAGCTAGAAGCCATGCAGGAAGACCTGATCAAGCTTTTCGACGAACGATTCGACGAGATAAACGGCAAAATAGAAACCCTCCGTTCGCGGATTGGGTTGGAAGCCAAAGGGGCGATTACTCCTACCCCGATTCCCGCGTCCATTCCCACGCAGATGGAAACCGAGGAGCTCACTGAGAAAGAACCCGAAAAGAGGGCGAAGAAGAAAGCTCCGAGAAAGCCGTCTCAGAAACCCGTTAGGACTATTGCGGAGGAGAGAATAGAGCGGATTAAGGCTGAAGTCGAGAAGGTTCTGGACCGCTTGGAGCAGATGGAGGTCGAGACCTAGCCTTGGATTGGCGGGAAAGCGCCAAGAAGGCAGCCGCTCTGTCCGCCGTAACCCACGTTGAAGAGGGTTTTGTCGTGGGTTTGGGCAGCGGAACAACAATCGCCTACGCTCTGAAAGAGATCGGCAGAAGAATACGTGAAAAAAAGCTGAGCTTCCTCGGGGTTCCCACTTCTTATCAGGCTTTTCTGCTAGCCGTGAAGCATAAGATTCCCGTGACCACGTTGGACGAACATCCCCGCCTAGACATGGCTATAGACGGGGCAGATCAGGTGGACGGGAAGCTTGATATGATCAAAGGAATGGGCGGGGCGTTGACTCGGGAGAAGATAGTGGCTTCGGCGTCCAAGCTTAACATCATTGTAGTGGACGAGACAAAGCTGACGAATAGGCTGGGCGTCAACCAGCCTGTCCCAATCGAAGTCTTGCCCTTCGCAATATCAGTGGTTAGGGCCAAGCTACGTAGGCTGGGAGGCAAGCCGGTCCTGCGAGAAGCTGCGGGAAAGCTTGGTCCCGTGGTGACTGACAACGGCAACTTCATATTCGACGTGGATTTTGGTTCAATCGCCCACCCCAAAGAACTGAACACTGTGTTGAAGGAGGTTCCAGGGATAG
Organism: uncultured Candidatus Bathyarchaeia archaeon; assembly: GCA_964353725.1. Classification (GTDB taxonomy): domain Archaea; phylum Thermoproteota; class Bathyarchaeia; order Bathyarchaeales; family SOJC01; genus CAYGVX01. Next base: position 5,232 of record CAYGVX010000049.1, on the reverse strand, counting down.
TTGAGACTGGCTTGTTCGCCGGGATGGCTGATGTGGTTTACGTGGGCGGAAAAGCAGGGGTTCGAAGGTTGAAAAAACGATAGTTTGTCACGGTCTTTCTGACAGTAAGGCTTCAGCAACCTCCTTTGCTCTTGTTCCTGTTAGTGGGTTTTTGGCAACCTCGGTCAAATAGTCTTCCCAAGAAATGCCTAATGCTTTTTCCCATCTCTCGAATTTCTCGGTTAGATTCTGGTACGCCTTTTCATGGAGGCTGCAGTAGTCTTTGCTCACTGCTTGTTTGCCGCATATTTTGCATTCCACTTCTTCTTCCTCCACTCGTTTTTCAGGCACTGTTGGTTTAAGCACAAGTTCCAAGGTTTCCTCTCTTTGCGGAAAACCGTCAGAGTCGACCACCCGCACGCCTTGCAGGGGCGACCTGTTGGTCTGACTGCGCCCATCTGTGGGAGAGGAAAGGTTGTTCTGCATCCTGTTTTAGAGTAGTTGGAGCAGCCGACGAAGCGCTTGCCCGTCTTTCTCGAGTAGAGAATCGTCAGCTTGCCTGTTTTGCAGGTAGGGCAGTCGCCCACTATGTTTTCCTGAAGTCTCAGGTGTTTGACAGCCTCTCCTAAAGCTAGGCCTACCTCCTCTTCTCGACTCTTCAGCTCCTCCAGAACGGGTTTCAGGCGGTTGACGGCGTCGGTGAGCAAGCTCTCCCCCTTCTCCATGCTGTTCTGGATACACTGCATTCTCTCCTCCAGTTCCCTCGTCAGTTTCACTGAAACTATCGTGGGGGCGTATTCTTGTAGGATTTGTGTGACGCCTTGACCAAGCTCTGTAACCTTGATGCTCTCCTCTGCGATGTATTTTCGGTTGTAGAGGGTTTGGATTATGTCGGCTCTCGTTGCTTTGGTGCCGATTCCTTCCGTTTCCATTTTTCTAAGTAGGCTGCTCGGGTTGTAGCGGGGCGGCGGCGTGGTGAATTTGTCCTCGCTGATCACGTCCCTCACGTTTACTTCCTCGCCCTCCCTGATGTCTGGGAGTAGGACTTCGTCGGAGCGAACGTAGGGCTTGTAGAACCGCATCCATCCTTCCTTTAAGACCATGCGCCCGAACAGGAAGAAACGGTGGTCAGCTACGTCGATTTCGGCTTTCACGCTTCGTTTCAAGGCGGGCTTGCCGAAGACTGCCATGAAGCGCTTTACCACCAGATCCCACAGCTTCCCCTCTGAATTGTCCAGCCCACGTTCCGGTACGTTGCCCGTCGGGTATATTGCTGGATGCGCGGGGTCTTCCTTCTCACCCTCCTGAGGCTTGAGCTTTTCAAGACCGAGCAATTCTGATGTTAATCCATTGTAGTTCGGTTCTCTGCCCAACCCACCAAGGATAGATCTGTAGTTGATTGCAGGGGGAAGTTTTTGGCTACTTGTCCTCGGGTAGGAGATCAACGCGTTGAGGTAGAGGCTTTCAGCTAGATCTGATGTTCTTCTCGGGTTGTAGCCGAAGACGCGGTAAGCTTCTCTCTGCATCGTTCCCAGATCGAAGGGAAGCGGAGGGTCTTGTCTAAACCTCTTTTCTTCTATCTCTGCTATCTCGCCTCTCCTTCCCCTACAAGCCTCAACTACAGCATCTGCTTCAGCTTTCGTCTCGACAACCCTCTTCTCATACCGTGCCTCGTAAACCCTGCCACCTATCTCAACATGGGCTGCGAGCGTCCAGTAAGGGGTTGGGACGAAGCATGCCACATAGTCTTCTCTCTGGACTAGGAAACGAAGGGCGGGGCCTTGCACTCTGCCGGTGCTCAGAGGGGTATACGTGCCCGTGGCTCGTCTAACCGCTGAAGTCAGTGCTCTTGAGAGGTTTATGCCGTAGAGCCAGTCTAGCTCGTGCCTAGTCCTCCCGGCCTCGATGAGGCTGAAGTCAAGTGCGGGTAGAAGATGCCCGTAGGCTTCTTCCAATTCAGCGTCAGTCAGCGTGGAGTACCTCATCCTTTTGGCAGCCTCAGCCTTGCCGCAAGCATAGTGGAGAATGCTGTAGCCGATAAGACTACCTTCGACATCGTAGTCGCATGCGTCTATGAAAGAATCCGCGTTTAGCGCCAATTCAGAAACGGTTTCAATAAAAGCCTTCGTCCTACCCGCGTCCTTCTCAACCAGATATCTAGGAGCCCATTCAAAGCTGAAAACAGGGTAATGAGATTTTCTTCCCTCCCTCTGAGTGACCGTGTAAAGATGCCCAAGAGCGGGAAAGACAACGATTTTTCTGTCTCTCTCGGCTATGAAGTAAGGAACGCCTCTCTCCCTACACGATTTCGGCTTGTTGCCCTTGTCCAAGGCTTTGGCTATGCGCTCAGCAGCGCTGGGCTTCTCAGCAATCATAAGAGTGTATTTTTCCATTGGCTCCATTTTGCCCACACCGGCAGCCACTCAACTGGCTATAAAGACGAGTTCACTTAATAGGCTATAAGCAAAACCAGAGAGAAGGATGACAACAATGAAACTTGCCAAAGAATTCGTAGCCCAACCAGCCAGATTAGTCGAAGCAATAGACTACCAGGGGAGCTCCGTAGTCAGCAAGACAATAATCGACAGAAAGACAGGAACTGTAACACTCTTCGCCTTCGACCAAGGTCAAGGGCTCAGCGAGCACACAGCACCCTTCGACGCCCTAGTTCACATAATCGACGGCGAAGCAAGAATCACGATTTCGGGTAAACCAATACACGCAAAGGAAGGCGATATGATCATAATGCCCTCAAGCCAACCCCACTCCATCAAGGCAGTCAAAAGGTTCAAAATGGTTTTAACAATGATAAAGGCATAACAAAAACAGCTACCCGGCCTTCCCCAGGACCAAACCCAACAAAGCCATCCTTGTTACAACCCCATTCCACACCTGCTGGAAATATCGCGCATGAACCGTGTTGTCCACCTCGGATGCAATTTCGTCCACACGTGGCAACGGATGCAGAACGATCATGTCCTCCCTTGCCTTTTCCAATAACCTCAGATCGACCCTATATGAACCCTTCACCTTCACATACTCAGCCGCATCAGGGAACCGCTCCTTCTGAATACGAGTCATATACAAAACATCCACGTTGCCAATTATATCCTCCAAAATGCTCTTCTCAGTAACCTTAATCTTCTCCTTAATAGTCTCCAAAACTTCCCTCCTCATCCGTAACATGTCAGGCGACACAAAAAACAACTTCACGTCATACAAAGATAACGCATAAGCCAACGAATGCACCGTCCGCCCATAACGTAAGTCACCAACCAACGCCACAGTCAACCCATCAATCCTGCCCTTCTCCTTCACGATGGTGAAAAGGTCCAGCAGAGCCTGTGTCGGATGCTCCTCCGCCCCCGAACCGCCGTTGATAACTGGGACATTCGCAAACTCCGCAGCCAGCCTAGCTGCCCCCTCCAAAGGATGACGAACCACTATAACGTCGGCGTAGCTCTCCACAACTCGCATAGTATCAGCCAGATTCTCCCCCTTCTTCACCGACGCAATCTCCGCTTCTGCAAACCCAATCGCCGAACCCCCAAGCCTGTGCATAGCCGACTCGAAACTTAGACGTGTACGGGTGCTAGCCTCAAAAAACAACGTAGCCAGAATCTTTCCCTGAAGTAGATCCGACCCAGACCTGGCCACAGGCTCCATAGACCGGGCCACTTCCAAAACATGATCAATCTCCTCTCTAGAAAAATCCTTCAAGGAAATAATGTCGCGTCCCTTGAACTCCACACTGGACACCGAACACAGAAGAAGAGCATGTGATAAATAACTTCTTTGCTGGGAAAAGCCATATAGCCTTCTTTCGCGAAACTGACAGAGAGGCAAAACATACATGGCCGAAACAACTCTTCTTGTCTCGAAAATCAAAGACGGCACAGTCATCGACCACATCACAGGAGGCCACGCATTAGACGTGGTTAAAATTCTGGGAATAACTGGACGAACAAACGGCATAGTGTTGATCGCAATGCATGTGGCAAGCAAGCACCTAGGCACAAAAGACATAGTCAAAGTGGAGGGCAGAGAACTGCAGCCCGAGGAAGTCGACAAAATAGCCCTCCTAGCCCCCCGCGCCTCGATAAACATCGTCCGCAACTACAAGGTAATCGACAAGAAACGCGTAAAACTGCCATCGATAATACGAGGAACCGTAAAGTGCGGTAACCCTGCATGTATATCCAACAGCAACGAACCAGTACAGCCTCAGTTCTACATCAAATCAGAAGAACCTCTCATCCTGAGATGCCACTACTGCAGTCACATCATGGAAAAACAGGACATCCTAAAGCAGTTTTAGCCTACTTCGTTTGCAGAAGAAGAATCGCTTTCGCGAGGTCTCCTCCGCATGCCTCCAAAGCCTGTTTCGCCTCTTCCACGCTCTTCCCCGTCTGGTCAGCGACCAACCTAACATCCTCTTCAGGAATCATCAGCTTCCCCTCTTCCGTAGCCAATGCTCTCTCAGAAATCTTTCCCCCGGTGACTTGAAACACTTTTTGCCCTTTGAGGTTCAAAACCGCGACTTCTGCCTCCTCAACGACTATCTCCTTTGTGCTGGTCTTGAAAACCACCTGCTGGACATCTTGCATGGCATCCATGCTCAGCCCCATACGTTGCATGATCCGTCTAGTGTCCCGCGGGCTCATCCCTCTGCGCATTAGCACTCACTCCCATCCACTATCTGCCATTCTTCTCCTTCTTAACCTTCCTCTCCCCTCTTTCCGACACCCCACATCTTACGCGGGCGGCAACACCTTGCTTGAATGCCTTCATCTCCTTTCCAGTCAGAACAGCCCTTCCGACAGCCAAAACGCCGCCTTGTCCATTAATGACGATAACTTCCTCTTCTGGTCTAATCTCCTCATCACAGTCCACAACGTGTTTTGCAAAGACACTTCGTCCCTTAGCGATGAAGTCCGCCACATCGTCTTGAACCTTAATCCACAGCCTCTTCGACTTGACCCCGGTCATTCGACGCCCTCCTTCAACAGTTAGCGAGAAAAGCCCGTCAGTGGGACGGAGAGTGACTAGGAGTTCGCCTCCACAGTAGACATGCCTTATCCTTCCAGTTCTCTTGGAAAAGACGATCTCGACATCGTCTGGGAAAAGTGCCTCTCCGACGCCGCGTCCAAATTGGTAGTCCGCGATCGCGCGAATTTTCTGTAAAGGGTTATTTAGCATCGTAGCACCATGCTTATAGACAGATATAAAGAACCGAAGACATGTAAAACAGTT
>CAYGVX010000048.1:0-9190 GCA_964353725.1 uncultured Candidatus Bathyarchaeia archaeon | reverse complement strand
CATCGCGGGCATTCTGTGGACAGGCTTCGGGATGCAAACCCCCTTCTATGTGTCCGTTATCCTAACGTGCGCAGCGACCCTGCTGTTGCTGTTTGTGCGAGAATAGACGAAAATAATCGTCGAGTCGTAAAAAGGGGAAAACGGAAAAGTCTAGAGCACTCCGAGAGTTCTTTTACTCCTTTTTCTTCTCTTTCTTGACTGCTTTCTTCTTTCCTCCACAACAAGACACTGTCTTTCCCTCAACAGTCTGCTGTTTTGTGGAGCATTGCATTTTAGCTTATTCTTAACGTGAGTTCTGAAGGGGCTGCGTATTGAGTTATTCCTTGACTATTTTTAGTATGAGGATTACTCCTACGAGAAAGCTGGCGAAGCCCAGTGTCATGGCGAATGTGCTAGGTATGATCTTACTCATAACGGCTGCAAGATATGTTGGCCCGATGAAGCATAAAAACACGGCTACAACCGCGTAAAGCATCTGTCTGACTTCCTTTCTTCCGAGCTTGCTAGTGGCTTTCACTGGACGAGCTTCCCTCCATTCTTCAGACATACTCGGGGATTTTGCTTTTAACCTTTTCTCACCGTCACAATCATTGGGCTTCCTTTCCGAAAACTCTCATCAGGAACTGGAACACCGTGGCGGCTGCATCCTTATCTGACCGTAGTCCACTTGTCGCCCCCAAGAGGCAGACCCCGTCCAGTCCTCGTTCTCTGGCCAATCCCAGCAGCAGTCCTGTCACTCCCATGATTCGGCCCTTTCCATAGACGATGCCGCCCTTCGCCATGACTTCAGCTGCCAGTTCGTTGGATGTGGCTGCTATGTAGATGTCCTTTTTCTCGCTTGAGATTGGCACCCCTCCTATCGTTACTATAATGCTACATCCGAGTTTTTGGGCATAATTCAGGATGTCTTCGCATATTTCGTAGTGGGCTACTACGTTGTCCATCGGGGGTTGTGAGCTACCCGTTAGGATGATTAGGTTGGTTTTTTCGTCTTGCTCTCGTGCGTAGAATCTATAGTGGGGTGGACTGCAGATGCCTTCTTTGTTTACGGTTACGTAGTCGGGGAAGTAGGGGGAGTAGTATTCTGCGAAGAGTTTAGCTTGAGTGTGCTGGATGAGTGTGCGTGCTGTGATTCTTCCTAAGTTTCCGAAACCTGTTAGTCCTTCTACTAGGATTGGGTTGTCGAGTATTGGGGTGTAGAGCTGGCGGATCTGGGAGCTTTCCAAGCTTATGCACTGCGTAGAGTGGAGTGTTGGGGGTGTTATAATGTTTTTGTGTGTTGTTCTCAAAAGATTTTAAAGCAAGCCGTGACATCTGATTTGCAAGGCAGCGGGGTGGGGTAGCCAGGTTTAACCCGCTGGGCTCATAACCCAGAGATCGGTTGTTCAAATCAACCCCCCGCTACCATTGCGCGCGCGATGGTAAAGTGAAAGCACCGCCAAGAAGAGAGCTAGGAACGATAACGGGTTACAACAAGTTCCCCTAAGCGAATTTCTTGAAAGCAACAAAACTCAGCAGAAAACACACCGCAGAAGCAATGAAGGTGCCGTGAAAACCAACGTTTTCCGCAATCAACGGTCCAGACAGACATCCTATGGCACTTCCAGTGCCCACGAGTGCAGTAAACAAGCCAGCCCTGCCCTGTGGAATCACTGCCATGGAAGCCGAAATCACGGACACCGAATAGAAGGCGTAGACGAACCCCATCGCAGCCAGCACGATCGCGGACAACGCCATAGCAACGGGAAACGGCGTGAACGCCACGAATACCGGCAGCAGGACGAGTAAGCTACGCAGCAGTGCAATCCTTTGTGTAGAGGTGTTTCCCTCCAAGTCATCTGCCCTGCTTTTCACCAAGAAATAGCCGATGAGGCAGCTTGAGGAGTTGAGCAGGTAGAGCATGAATATTGTGCTGGTTTGAAGAGCCAGGTTGGTTGCGAAGAACACCGGCAACGGAGTGAAGAACATGCTGGTTGCGAGGGAGAAGAAGACCAGCCCAAAGCACAGGGCTGGAGCGTTCTCCTGCTTAAGTTCATCAAGAACATAGTGTCTAGCGTTTTCTCTTGAAAGCAGCGTCGCACCCTTGTGCACGAGGCTTATGGATTTTTCCATAGAAACCAAGCCTCTTTCGAAGATCATGGCGGGGTCTGTCACGAAGACTATCGATGCTATAAATGACAGGAGGCTCAGGCAGACAGAGGCGAGCAGCAGCGTTGAGATGCCTAATCCGGAGAAGAATAGTATGAAGCCTAACAGTAGCCCGATAACCCATCCAAGCTCAGTCCAAGCCTCGTAGAGGGCGAAAGCGCGCTTCCACTCCACATGAGAATACGTCTCGGCGATCAACACATTCGTCGGCGGTTCATGGGCAACCTGAAAGACGACGATGGATGTGTACAGGATGCCGAGCAGGAGCAGGTCTGTACTCAGCGAGAAGAGGTAAAGCAGGACGGTGACGACGCCGAAGGAAAACAAGATGAAGAACCTGTAGCGCTGGGTGGCGTCGCAGAGGTAGCCCCAGAGGAAGGAGAAGGGAATCGCCAGAAACGTCGCGGAAGCCGCGATTATCCCCCAGACTGTCAGGGAGCCGCCGCTTATGGTTTGGGTTATGTAGAGGGGCAGAAGCACTGACAGGAGTCCGAAGGCAATCTTGTGGAAGATGAAGCCGGCAAGCCACCGCATAGCCAAGAACAACTATCGGGGTTAAGAAAAAGCTTTCGCGAACACCCAGCAGCGCCCTAAGGCTGCTTCCGCCCTCTTCGCCTGTAGAAGTATATCAGCATGCCCAATAAGCCCCACGCAAACCCAAACGCCAAGGACCTCAGGTTGAAGAAGGCTAGAAGTCCGATGGAGGTGGCAATGCCCACAATCGGACCCAACGGATACAGAGGCGTCTTGAAGGGGCGATGCATGTCTGGTCTGCTTCGCCTGAGCTTTATCAGAGACAAGTTCACGAGAGAGAAACCTATCAGAAAGCCGAAGTTGATTGAGTAGACTATGAATTCAAGGTTGTCCACTAAAGACAATAGGAAGATGATGAGTGATCCAAAGAGTATTGCTACGTATGGTGTTCCGAAGACTCCATGCACCCTTCTCAGACTTCGGGGGAAATGTCCACTATAGCTCATTGCGTAAGCAGCCCTTGAAGAAGCGATTATTGTTGAATTGAGGGATGTAAAGGCTGCAATCAACCCGGCGAGGGTAATAATCATCACACCTTCGTTGCCCATCAATATCTCTCCCACCGAGTTCAAGGGAGTCGGCGAACCACTTAGGACTGTTGGGGAGACAATGCCTATTGCCACAAAAGCCACGAGAGTGTACAAGATTATCAAGGTCACAGAGCAAAAAATCATGGCTCTTGGAATCGTTTTCTCAGGTCGCTTAATCTCTGCCTGAGTGGCGGCAATTGCTTCAACCCCTAAATACGTCTCGAAAATCAACGCAACTGCTACGAAAACACTCAAAGATCCCTTCGGCATAAAAGGCTCAAAAGCATTCCACCTGAAACCGTGTGCAAACCCTGCGCCTACAAACAATGCAATTATAGCCAGCAAGGCCAATGTTAAGATTGTTTGGGCAGTTCCAGCTGACTTGATGCCCCAAAGGTTTATCAAGGTAAAGACGAGAACCAAGACGCCTACTATAACGTATTGATTCAGCGACGTGACAGAACGGAGCATATAGGCCGACCCTAACACCATCAACGTGGCGAAGAAGATATTGCTGGACCATTCAAACCAACCAGTTATGAAGGTTGGAAGACCCTCAAACGCAGACATAACATACGCGTATTCGCCCCCCACTCGGGGCATGGCAGCTCCCAGCTCACAGTAGGAAAGCATCGTGGCTGTGTTGATGACCCCGCAGAGAATGAAGGACAGAATAACTGCGGGTCCTGCTATCTCAATGGCTGGTCCAAGAATGACGAATATGCCCGCGCTGATAGTGCTACCTAAGCCCATCATCGTTGCTTGCAAAAGCCCGAGCTCTCGTTTTAGACTCATACATGGTTCTCCCGTGGAACCCGTCGCAAAAGGCTCTTTGCTTAGGCGCCTCCATGGAGCTATTTAGCCTTCCAGAAAAGCCGTGGCAGTTCTTAAACGTTATCCCAAAAGTGACAAACACCAAAACAGCAGAAAACCCTGTCACTTCCTTCCACTCACTTTGAAGCAAAGAGAACCTATTCTCAATCTAGCAAGACGCTTCTATTCCAGAGGGCGCATGAAGAAAAATCCTAGGGGTTGCTGAAAGAGAGGCAACTTCTTAACGAGATCATTGAGTAATGTAGCTGTTGTGGTTGGCTTGTTGAGATTTTTGGGTTTGTCGGTGGGTGCGTTTTCGAGAAGACTTTGGCTCTTCACATTGATATTAGTCGTTTGCATGATAGTAGTGGTCACCTCTGCGCTTCATCACTCCCATCGCTACCAATCGTGATAGAAGAACAGCGTAGCACACCCTTAGGACCTTACATGGATTTCCCACATTATATATCCACTCTCGGTGGAACAGCCAGGATAATTGTCCTTGCATTCTTTCTAGTAGCTCTCGCTTGGATAGCGTCCTACCGTAAGGCCAACGTGCCCAAGAAACCTTAAAGCCACCAGCACCACAGAACAAACCATGCCAACCCTTCTAATTCTCTATAACACGAAAACTGGAAACACCGAGAAGATGGCACAGGCCGTAGAACAGGGCGCAAAAACGATCCCGAACGTGCAAGTCACCCTCACATACCACGCCATCCCCGAAGAACTCCGGAAAGCCGACGCTGTAATCATCGGCGCCCCGACGTACAACCACCGGATAACCCTCGACATTCAAACCCTACTGGAAAGAGCAGCCCAAGCCAACGTCACTTTGAAAGACAAAACATTTGCAGCATTTGGATCATACGGATGGAGTGGCGAAGCCCCGGAACAGACTCTAGAGATCCTGAAAAATAGATTCCAGGCAAACACAATCGAACCCCCAATCCTCGCCAACTACACCCCAGGTGAAAGCGTCCTCCAACAATGCAGAGAGCTGGGCAAGAAGGTCGCCCAGACATTACTCCAAAACAGAGACATGCGAAGAGAATAATAACAGAACACAACAAGAATAGGAACACGCAAAGGAGGAAATCTGATGACCGAAGTCGACATCCGATACGAACCCTTCAAAGAAATCGTAGTCATGGAACAAACCCAATTTCCCACCTACGAGGACTTGGCACGCTTCACGAGTATAATCGCAGGAGGAAAAACCGCAGGGGTCTACTGGACGAACGGGATAGCCTTCATCTACTTCCCCCTATCCATAAACACCGAGACCGCCGCAAAGGAGCTCGTGGAAAAAGGCAGAGTCTACTGGGCATTCTTAAGCTACGCCGAAATGCCCGTCTACAAACCCCTCATAGAAACAAAAGAAAAAATGCAAGTTCCCGTACTCGACATGTCAGCCAACCCTCTCTTCCAGAAAGTAACTGAATGGCTCAAGAAGCCCAAGCCTACAAGGTAGGCGAATGAAAACAGTCACGGTTGAAGGGGTAGTATTCAGCGGCCAAGGGAGAGCAAGCCGATTCGTCGAAATCTCTTGGGCAAAAGACCAAATAGAGAAGAAACTGGGCTTCAAGCCCTACCTGGGCACGTTGAACGTCCGCATCTCAGGTAGAGAAGCAACCCGTCTTAGAAGAATCCTCGCAGAATCCAAGAGCATCGAAATCACCCCCCAGACTGGCTTCTACCGGGCTCTCTGCTTCAACGTAACGATAATGAACAGAGCGAGAGGAGCCATCATCAGCCCAGAAAAGCCAAACTACCCGCCCAACGTTGTAGAGATCATTGCACCCTTGAATCTACGTAAAGCACTCTCGCTCAGGGATGGTGATCGAGTTGAGATCACAATCATGTCAGGCGAGGGTGCTAGAGTCTGACGCTTCGCCTTTTCGCACACATCTCCAGATAACTATCAAAACACCCAACCTTCTTCAAATAATGACCATAATGGGCTAAGGCAGCCATCGACCGAGCAGCATCCTCAGGAGAGGAATACGCCGGGATTCCGCGCTTTTCAAACCTTGAACGGATAAACATCGCCATTTCAGTTTCCCCTATGTCGCAGGCAACGACAGGCTTGACGCAATCCCTCACGAGGTTCGCCACACGATCCACAAAGTCCTCCTGCAAGGCGGGAGTGTGGTGCAATCCCAGAACGATTAAGCCGTCAACCTCAGACGCATCCAACAGTATCTTCGCCGAAAGCTCAAACATCTCGGAAGTTGCAGAACCGGTTATGTCGACTGGATTCATGGTTGTGGCAAACTTTGGAAGCTTCCCAGCTTTCTTCAACTCTTCAAACGCCTGTAGGACAGTACCAGAGAACTTTTTCACAGTTAAACCCCTAGACTCGCATTCATCAACTGCCATCACGCTGGGTCCTCCAGCATCAGTTAGAACGCCGATTTTGTTTCCCGCAGCAGGCGGTTGGAAAGCGAAAGCTTTGCCCACGTCGAAGAACTCCTCCATGTCTTTAACGCGGATCACGCCTATCTGCGAGAATGCCGCGCTGTATATCCTGTCAGAGCCAGCGATGGCTCCGGTATGAGATGCAGCAGCCCTAGCGCCAGCTTCGGATTTCCCGCTCTTGAAGGCGACTATGGGCTTTTTCTGGGTAACCTGCCCTGCAACCCTCATGAACTCTCTGCCCGCCTCTATAGCCTCAGCATACAGAAGTATCACCCAAGTCTCTTTGTCGTGGAGAAGGTATTCAAGCATCTCGGGTTCAGCTACGTCGCATTTGTTGCCAAAGCTCGCGAACTTGCTTATTCCCATCTGTCTTCCAGCCAAGTAGTCAAGGGCGGCGACACCGAAAGCGCCGCTTTGAGTAATCATGGCAATGTGTCCCGCCATAGGACGCGGAGTTGCGACAAACTCGTCTCCCGTGGTCAGCACCTTTGTCTCTGGAAGAAAGAGCATGTCAACCCCTGTGAAGGGGTCGTAGGTACCGAGGCAGTTAGGCCCCAACACTCGCATGTTTGCCTTCTTGGCTACCGAGGCAACAGTTTCTTCCAGCTCGTTGTTTCCAATCTCAGTAAATCCCGCGGAGACTATGACCGCAGCCTTGACGCATTTCTTGACAGCGTCTTTCATGACTGCAAGGACTGCGGCAGCCGGCACGACCATAATGACCAGCTCGACTTCTGGTATTCTGGACACTGATTCATAGCTCTTGTATCCCAAGATGTAGTCTTCGTTTGGGTTGACTGCATATAACTCTCCCTTGAACACGCCTCTTCGCTTGTTTTCTACAAAATTCTTGAAAATAACGTGCCCTGCCTTGTTGATTTTCTTGGAGGCGCCCACTACTGCAACTGACTTGGGGTTGAAAAACGTGTCCATCTGCCGTACTACAGAGGTCATGTAGCATTCCCCCCCGGTTAACGATACTTCAAGTCATCTCAACGCTATATTGATTTTGCGTTAACCTCTCTAGAAGCATCTTCGTCGTGCTGCTGCCTAATCCTTCACTCTCACTAAGACGATAGGTTTATGCTGTATTTCCCCCAGCATTTCCCAAGAGACAGCCGTGAGTGGAACTTTGAAGGTTTGAGCCATGTCCCAAACAGTTCTTCCTGCTCCGGAGCCTCTGGCGCGATTGGCCGCCTCAGCGATCTCCAAGGCTTCTTCAACACTCATTTCCGCGCCTGCTATAGCCAAGGGAGTGGCTCTTTTTTTCAGCTTGAATAGGCGCCCCGCAAAGTAGGCGATGACGCCTCCAGCGGGCTTTATTCCTTCAATTGGTCTTGGCCTAGGAGTGAAGTGGAAGTTTTTCCAAGAATACGTTTTATCCGTGTCCACGACCATGACAACCACGTCTCTGTTCAGTTTCATTTTCGTTGTTGCACGAATTGCTTCTGCTATGTCGTATGCGTTGCTGAGGGGTAAGCTGACGTAGGAGTAGGGTAGGTTGCTGCCGTCTACGCCTCCTTCTGACCAGTGCATTAACGCTTGGCGGAAACCTGAGTGCTGCAGGGCTACTTGTTTGTGGGCGCTGCCCTCTCTTACGGGGTAATTCCTTAGATGGCTGATCGTTGCTCTCCGAAGGTGGCATAATGGACCTAGTAGGTGTGCCCAAACATGTCGCATCCAAAATCTAGCCAGGAGCTTTGCTGTCCAGCTTGGTTTTATTTGGCTTTCGTCGACGATGTTTCCTGTAGCTGTCGAGACCGCTTTTTCAGAGACCACGACTATGTCGCCGTCAAGCAATTTGCCTTCCAAGGCAGCAACTATTCTGGCAATGTAGTCTTCTCTGGGCTTCCAGTAGGTTGTGGTGACGGCTAGGATTTCGCAGTGTTTCACGCTTAGTGACAGCGCAGTTTTGCTTTAAAAACCAGAGCTTAAGTATTTTGGATTCCTATATTATATCTTGGTTGGGAAAGTATGGACATCTCCTTTCTCCCTCGGAAAATGTTCTGAAAAACTTTTTCCTTTCCCAACCGTGAGATGAAGCCAAAGTTCGGTCAGCACGCGCGTAAGAGCTACGTCTTTGTTGTGATTGCCGACGTGGTGGTATTCGGGTCATCTAAGGGGTGTGCTCTTTTCCGTAGCTGCCTGCGATTAGCACTATATCGTAGATGTTGATGACCCCGTAGGGTTGGGCTATGTCGCAGTGTGGGTTCCAGTTGGGGTCGGGGGGTGTGCTGTCATAGGCACTTGCAGCCTTTACCACGTCGAAAATGTCGACGTCCAAGTCGTGGTCAACATCGCCCGGATTCCAGTAAACAGTCATCAACGGGTAGTTGTCGACGTCTTCCCATGGAAGATAGGTGTCGCCTGTTCCGTCGCTGTTCGAGTCTGAACCGTTGTAGTCGCTCCAGTAGTTGCCCTCGCAGCCGTTGTCCCAAGTGTCTGATGAGTTGTAGGCATAGATGGGTTCTGCGTTGTTGATGATGTTGTTGTGGCAGTACGTGTTGTCGATCGAGTAGAAGAGGCCGATGCCGTAGGTGTTGTTCGAGACGTCGTTGCCGTGGAAGACGCTGTTGTTCGAGAAGCTTACGTATATTCCGAAGTTCGTGTTGTTTGAGATAGTGTTGTCGACGACTGTGATCTGGGTGGAGTTGTTAAGCCTTACTCCGTAGTTGTTGTTTGTCAAGGTGTTGTCAGCTAGATTCACTTCGCGGCTGCCGTCGACGCTGATCCCGTAGCCGCCG
>CAYGVX010000047.1:0-9268 GCA_964353725.1 uncultured Candidatus Bathyarchaeia archaeon | reverse complement strand
CATGCTCTTCAACTTGCTTATCGCCTCAACGGCATTCTCTTTCGGCGTATCCATAACAGCAATGACACCTGCAGGTTCATGATTCACAGCTAGAATCATCACTGTCTTGCCTTGTCCTTCCAGTCTCTCAAGATCATGTTCCAACTGCCCGATCGAAACTTTCTCATCTTGCATAAGTCTTCGATTTCCGAGCAGTATCTTCTTGTTCTCGTAAGTGCATCTGACCCCACGCCCGGGTACCGCTTCAAACGACCCGGCGTCAGGAATGCCAGACTCGCCCTGGCGTGCTTTCAATATCGCCTCTGCCATTGGGTGCTCCGAGCCCTTCTCAGCAATCGCAGCAAGTTTCAACGCCTCCTCTTCCGTATAGCCGTCGGTAACCACGACATCGGTGACAGATGGCTCGCCTTTTGTCAATGTTCCTGTCTTGTCAAACACAACGGTCTTCAGTCTCCTAGCTTTCTCGACATATTCACCGCTGCGAAGCAGAATCCCATATTCGGCACCCTTGCCTACTCCAGCCAATATGGCTGTAGGAGTGGCAATACCCAAAGCGCATGGACACGCAATCAGCAGTACAGCAAGCAGTACGAAGAAGGCGACTGAGAACCCACTTACAACATACCAGTAGGCGAAAGAAACTGCAGCAACGGAGAAAACTATAGGAACAAATTTCCCAACAACGCGATCTGCAAACTTTTGCACAGGAGCACTAGAAGCCTGCGCCTCCTCGACGAGATGCACAATCTGCGACAGTGCCGTCTCTTCTCCAACCCTAGTCGCTTTAACACTTAGAAGCCCTGCTTTGTTTACTGTCGCGCCTATGACCTCGCTTCCCACATTCTTTTCGACGGGTATGCTTTCACCAGTGATTATCTTCTCATCTACTGAAGAGTACCCCGCGATTACAACGCCGTCCGTAGGTATCTTTTCACCTGGCTTAACGATCATAACATCGTTCACCTGGACATCGTCGAGCTGGACCTCAATTTCCTTTCCGTCCTTGAGCACTCTGGCTATTGTTGGCTGAAGTTCCAGCAGTTTTCGAATGGAAGCTGCTGATCTCCTGCGTATGCTTTCTTCGATGTATTTTCCAAGTAGAACGAAAGCCAATATCCCAACTGCTACTTCCAGATAGCCTTCTCCACCAGGCGCTAAGTTGGGCAAGAATGCGTTGACTGCCCCAAAAGCCCAGCCTGCAACTACACCCGCAGTGACCAGTACGTCCATGTTGATTGCGCGATTTCTGAGAGAGCTGTAGGCTCCACGGACGATGCTCCAGCCTGCAATCCACACAACGGGAGTTGACACAATGAACAGCGCCAGACTATAGATAGAAAGGCCGCCAAAGAGTGTGGTAGTCATCAACACTGCCACTAAGCCGAACAAAGTCAACACTCGCAACCCGGCAACAGCGACCACGCCCATCAAGGTTATCGCGACTCTGCTTTTCATAGCCTTCAATTCTCGCTCGGGCTGCTCGTACACATCGGCACACGATTGACTGCAGAAATAGTACGTGCGGTCTCCAATCTTCCTCTTGATTGCCTTGTCCTTATCTACGTCCATACCGCACACGGGATCTCTTGGCATGACACTTTTCCTCCCTTATGGCACAAATAGTCCTTTGTCGTCGAATTATTTAAATATATCTTTCCTAGATATATATCTCGAAGATAAATCCGGTGCGAATATGTCTGGGCAAGATTTAGACGAAATTGTCTACGACTTCTCGCGATTCTACCTCCTCACCATACTTTACGAAGGACCACATCACGGTTACAGCATAATCAGCAAGTTCAGGAACAGGATTGGCAGGGAAGTCAGCCCAAGTCTAGTTTACCCGTTTCTCAGCCAGCTTGAGAAGCAGGGCTTAGTGAAACACCTCCTGAAGCCTATTGGAAAGAAGAAAAGAAAAATTTTCGAATTGACCGAGGAGGGGAAGGAACTCTGCAAGACATTGTTTAAACGTTTTTCAGCCCTACTCTCTGTTGCCATCGAACCGAGCTTGGAAGTGTGTGCGAGCTGCGGCTGCAAAGTCTACGAAGGCGGCTACAAGGAAGCAATCGACCAAAGAGAAACAACCTTCTGCTGCGTCCACTGCGCCCAATCATACAAACAAGAAAGCAGGCGACGCTAGAAAGTGTCAGCCGCCATTCTTCCAGTCTTCTTAATAACGTTCCGCGAAGCCCTCGAAGCAGCATTAATCATCGTCATCATCGCCTCTTACCTTAAGAGGATAGGGAGACATGATTTACACCGTTATGTATCCCTAGGCATAATTGTCGCCTTGATTCTAAGTCTAACGCTAGGGTTCGGCATTTTCACGATTTATGGACAACTTCAATCTCCGGCAGAGGAGATTTTTGAAGGCGTTGCAGCTCTCACTGCTGCTGCAGTTTTATCCTACATGATTTTCTGGATGACGAAAAACGCTAGGAAGATCCGGAGCGCCCTGGAAGAGAAGATAGACGTCGCAGTCACTTCGGGTCAAATCATGGGGATCTTCGCCTTGTCCTTCGTGGCTGTTTTTAGGGAAGGGGTAGAGACAGTTCTATTCCTGACCACTCTAGCCTCCACTGACATTGGGGCGACGATTATAGGGTTAACCCTCGGGTGCGCCGTCATAGCCTTGCTGGCAGCAGTTCTCTATAGGAGCGTCTATCGCTTGAACATCCAGAAGCTATTCAGGTATTCGAGCGTGTTACTAATTGTTTTCGCTGCAGGGTTGGCAGCGTATGGTATGCATGAATTGTTGGAAGCAGGTGAAACGTTGGGCATACAGTTTGGGATTTTGGGGCAGAGCACCTTTAACATTAACCCACCAGTGAATCAGGATGGTAGCTACCCTCTTTTTCATGAGAAGGGTGTGGTTGGGTCGGTGTTCGCGGCGTTAGTTGGGTATGATGGTAACCCGGAGTTGCTGCGGCTTATTGTCTACATCGGCTATTGGCTTGTTGTGGGCGTTTACATCCTTAGAAGTTACAGGGAGAGGAATGCTTAGCTTGACTGTGGGGCAACCAGTCATGTCGGACCTTGGTGAAGAAGCCTGTTAGGTCGATGTTTCCACCACTGACGATCATGCCTACTCTTTTCGAAGTCACATCGATCTGTTTTGACAAGACTCCCGCCAAAGCAACTGCGCCCGAGGGCTCTACCACCAGTTTCATTCTCTCCCACAGAAGCTGCATTGCATCCACGATTTCATCTTCCGAAACAGTCACTATGCGGTCAACGTTCTCTCGTATTATGCGGAAAGTGTTGTTTCCAAGTGATGTTCGGAGCCCGTCAGCTATTGTTTCAGGGTTGCTCACCTTGATTATCCTTCCAGCCTTCAGCGACTGATGGGCGTCGTCAGCGTTCTTAGGTTCAACGCCGATGACCCTGACTGAGGGCGATAGTCTCTTGGTGGCTATCGCTGTGCCACTGATGAGCCCGCCGCCGCCCACGGGGCAGAAGATGTAGTCAAGCTCGCCCACTTCCTTGATTAGTTCGTAGGCGGCTGTTCCCGCTCCCGCAATTACGTGAGGGTCGTTGGATGGGTGGATGAGGGTGTAGCCGAATTCATCGATTAGAGGTTCAACCGCCTTCTCTCTTTCCACAGGCCGAGAGGAGCAGACGACTATTTCAGCCCCATAGTTTTCAGTTGCAGTCACCTTGACTGAGGAAGCATTCCTGGGCATGACCACTACTGCCTTAATTCTCAGAATCTTAGCGGCTAGCGCGAGAGCTTGAGCATGGTTTCCAGAGGAGTGAGTTATCACTCCCTTCCTTCTCTTCTCAGGAGATAAGTGAGATAGGGCGTTTAGGGCTCCTCTAAACTTGAAGGAGCCAGTCTTTTGGAAGTTCTCACATTTCAGAAAACACTTGCTACCTGTCACCTCATTAAGGGTCGAAGAAGTCATCACGGGAGTGCGGCAAACCATTCCATCTATTAGCTTGTAAGCCCGTTCTACCTTGCCGAACATTTGAACCGAGGAAAGATTGTTGTGACGACTAAAAAGGTTAATGCATGACACCGGAAACCTTCTTCACTACAGGATTTTGTCGTTGACACCAAACATTTTATAATATTCCCATAATACCACATTACTACAGCAAGGGATAGAAGCATGCCGTTCTCACTCCGCATCAAAATCAACCAAAATGAAGTCGAGATCACAGGAACCCAGAAGGAAGTCCTCACCACAATCAAGGGACTCCCAAGAATCGTTGAAAACGTCTCCAAAGCCTTCACACGAACCACTCGAGAAACCCCCCCGACAACAGCCGCTCTAACAACGCCCACAACAGCCGAAAAACCCGCCGAGAAGCCAATAACGGTACGCCTAACAACCCCGGCGACTATGCAGTCGAAGATGTACCCTTCAATCAAGGGGGCCAAGAACTGTAGCGAAGCTGTAGTGAAGCTTCTCGAAACCGAGTGGGGAACATGGAAGCCCAGAACGATGCCTGAGATAGTCGAAGCTTTGAAGGCGAACGCCCTCCACTATCCACCCTCAACCCTGTCGGGTGTGCTCATGTGGCTGGTGAAGAAGGGGAAAGTTCGGCGGTGGAAGACCGATGCGGGTTACGTATACATACTCGCTGAAAAGGAGGAGGCAGCCTGAAACCTTGCCTGCTCTCATAAAGGTCCGAGTGAAAACATCCTTCGGTGAAGTGGCAGTGGAAGGCAACAGCACAAAGGAGGTTCTGGAAGTGCTGGAGGGGTTGTCGCCCGAGTTCATCGAGAAAGTCGGAAACGCGGTCGCGTCGAAGCTTATGACGCCTGTGCGGGCGCAGCTTGAGGGGCTGGTGGAGTTCACCACTGAAGGCCCAGTTATCACGGCGAGGGCCAAGCTGACCCATTATGAAGCCATCGGGCTGGTTTTGTATGCCTCTGAGGGTCGAACCGCGTCGGGGGCTCTCGTGGAGCGTCTGCTTCAGTCAAGCGGCGTCAGGTCGATGGTCCCTGCGAGGATGAACGAGATGACGAAGCGGGGTCTTGTGTTCAAGCCCGACCCAGTGAGACCTGAGATCAGGCTGACGGTAGCTGGGGAGAAGTGGGTTGAGGATGAGGTTGTGGCGAGGTTGAGGAATAAAGCGGGCGGCTAAAAATGCGCGCGTGCTTTTAATAAAGCACTCAGAAACCGAACATAAGTCAGTGGTCATGACTAACGTGTTGGCGGTCTCTTCTGAGCGTAGCGGTATCTCCTTGGTCTGCCTTCTCTTGTTAAAAGGCCTTCTTTGGCCAAGTCTATTAGCGCGTGGGCGACTGCTGTACGGTCGTAGTGAAAGCCAAGTTTAGCCATCTCGCTGTGAACTTCGCCCAACCCGCGCGGAGTTGAGAACCAGCCTTCTTTCCACAAGCGTTGAATTATGGCCTTGCAAGTCTCCGCCCTAGGCGGTGCAGTCTCCTTCTCGGATAAGAGTGGCGTTTCCTTGAGCTTCTCGGTGACAGTTGTGAGAATTTTTCCCACGGCCTCGTTCGTCTGGTCCACGGTGCCTTCAATTTCGAACTCGACATTGCCCACTTTCATCTTGACCTTAATTGGAAGGGGTGCTTGCGGCTCCTCTGTCATGGTTTCGCCTTATTGTTTATTGTGTTGCGCAACTTGTTCATGCGCAATACTTATATACTCACCAACATGCAACATAATGCTTATTGGTGAATTCAACTTGATTCAACAAACACAATATACACCAACAACACCCAGATATAACTTTCCACACCCCACGGAAACCCTGCAGATTCCCCAACGACTCCTTGAACTCAGCCTACGTTCTCTCAGAACACAGCACTCTCAGCTCCTTCAACAAGAACACACAGATACTGAGCCACCAAAACTCAATCACGAGAAACCTTGCCCACCAGGAACAGTCCTTGTAAGACTGAAGCCAAACCCAGCTAAGACTCCCATAGTAGCCATAGATGTGTCGAGCATAAAACTGGGCGAAACCCAAGCAGGCACGTTACTCGCCGTAAGAGGCGCCGTTGTTTGGAAGCAAAATAGCCACTGCAACTACGTGCGGCTTGGCCCCTTCCCCTTCCACGTCACAGAAAAAAACCAAGACGAAATCTGCAGCCTCCTCCAAAACCCCAACCAAGCATTATGCATACGAGAAAACACCTTACCGAACATCCAATACGTCCAAACAAGGCTGAACACCATGCTAGAACGATGGATTCAAGAATACGTCAACCAAACGACCCACGACTGCTTGATGCTCTGGGACGGCAGCCTTACGGCAAGCAACCAAGAAACACCCACAGAAGCCATGGAGCAGCTCTTGAAAGAAGCTCGCAATCGACGGAACACGGTCCTGGCCTTCTCAAAGACGACACGACTGCTCTTGGACGGACAACGCATCACAGACCTCGCATTAGAGCAGCCACCTCCATGTCTGCTCAAAATGGAGAACTACCCAGCCGTCGTAGGTCCCCTGCACCTGCTGGGCAACGTGTTCGTGGCAAAACTGTCCGCTGGCCGCTGCGCCTTCCGCTTAGACGCAGACAAGGAATTGCCTTATGAAGTAGTGGTTGACGGCGTTCAAAGGCTTCTTGGAAACGACGTGGTTTCACAGAGCTACCCCGAAGCTTTGCGGCTGGCACACATATATTCCACTTTCACGGCAAACGAAGTCCTAGGCTTGCAGCGCTTCATTGTCAAGGAGAGCAGTCTGAGAATAGTCGAGAGACCGAACATACGTCGCCTGCTTTTTGACCGCTTCGGAAAGGGACCAGAGGGCTGACTACCTTGAGGCTCTACAGAAAAGAAGGAGCCACGGTGCAGATCATCGGCCTCCCAGACGAGGAAGTGGAAAAAGGTAGTTACCTAGCCATTGAAGACCGCCAGACAGGGAGAACCCTGATCGTTCAAGTGATAGATATTCAGTACGCCAACGTGCCAGGCATTTTGGAGGAGCTTCTCAGAGACCACGACGGCGAACTGAATGTTCAAGGAGAAGACCTGGATCCCTTTGAGGTTGCGACGCACATTGCGTACATTCAGGACGCACGTTTGCTAATCTGCAAGATCCGGGCTTCAAGCAATGTTGGGGAGCTGACACCCAGAAGCTCTTGGCTTCCTTCTCGTTCCAGCGCATCGATTAAGAAGCTTTCCACCGAGAACCTGTTTAACCTGGCAGAGGCTGACGGCTATCTGGCGCAGCTTGGTGAAACTGTTGAAAGGAAGCAGTTCCGTGTTGATGTGCGAGCTTTTGATGGCAGCCTTAACATCGTGACCGGCAAGAAAGGAACCGGCAAGTCTCACGTGTCCAAGCTGTTGACCCTAAGCCTGGTAAGCCATGGTGCGCCGGCTGTAATACTTGACATAAATGGTGAGTATGCTGGTCTAGGGCAGGGCAAGGATGGAAAGCCCAACGAGTTTAATGCGAAAATCCATGTTCTGACGCCCGGGCAAAACCTCAAAGTGACTTTGGGGCAGCTGAAGCTCCGTGTGATGCTTGGCATTCTTGTAAACGCCCTTCACCTGCCTGGAACGTCTGCGCGGGAATTTAGGCACATATGGTATTCCCTAGAGGAGAAGGGAGCCTTGTCGATGCGCGAGTTGGGCGAGACAATCAGGAATTGGAAATGCAATCAGCATGTACGTGACGCCTTATTTACTCGATACTATACTTTGATGAGCTCCGGCTTGTTCACTGACAATCAAGCGCAAGCCACCTCGTTGGAGGATTCCTTGTACAAGGCTAGAAATGGAGGCGCAGTGGTTGTCAACCTACGCGACACGTCCATTGTGGACAGGCACATCGCGGTTGAGTACGTACTTGGAAAGCTCGTAGAGCTGTTGTCGACCTGGAAGCTACGAGCAATCTTCCTCTTTGCCGAAGAGGCCCACCTGTACCTCAGAGAGACCTATTGGGATGATATAGTTACTCGGATGCGGCATTTGGGGGTATTTACAACCTTCATAACCAACCAACCAGACACCATCCGGGAGAACATATACCGCCAAGCCGACAACCTCTTTCTCTTCAACTTCACGAACGAGAATGATTTGGAAACAGTTTCGAGGGCGTCTAGGGTGGACGCAGAGACCGTGAAGTCCGTGGCACGAGACTTGCCGTCGCACCACTGTCTCGTTCTCGGAAAGGTTGTTAACGACTTTCCAATCGTTGTTAAGGTCAGAGAGTTGGATGCGCAAGCAATGGGAAAGACTCGACTTTTCTTTTCTAGGGACAATGACAAAGAATCATAACGGGCATTCGCTGTCAAGTCTGTAGGGAAAGGCGTGGATGGGAAGCAGCGCAGAGAAAACAGAAGCTTGTTCTATCATGCTTTTTATGCATCTTCCACCATGCATATCGTCGGAGACGAAAGTTGAGAAGATTGATTATCGCAGCGATTCTAGTGCTACTCGCTGCAAGAGTCGGATTGACTCCGATGGCAGCCATCTCTAGCACGGCCCAACAAGAGCAATTGGCCACAATGCGATTTTCTTCTTCAAGCCTGACAATCGAGCCCGACCAAACATTCAGTCTGGCAGTGGTTGTTGAGGATGTTGCTGATTTGGCCGGCTTCGACATTCAATTCAGCTGGAACACCACATGCCTAGCCTACGTTAATCACACGCTAACCGTTCCAGTTGAAGATTACCCGGATCCGGTATCGCCCAGTCCATACGCAGGCATCCTTCACGACCCAGTTTTCGTACTCAAGAATCAGATCAATGTGACAGCTGGGACCTATTGGGGCGCGGCCTCGAGATTGACGGCAGCCTTCAACGGTAGTGGAACAGCCATCACAATCGCGTTCAGAGCATTGGAACAACTGGGGAGCACATACTTGCAGTTCACAAATCACGAACTCGCGAACCATGAAGGAATACCTATTCCTAGCACGGTGAAAAACAGTTCTGTCAATATATGGAGACTCCGCGTCTCAATAGTCTCACCCGAAAACAAGACATATTCTCTGAACAATGTTCCTCTGACGTTTAATCTAAGCAAGCCAGCCTCTTGGATCGGCTATAGTCTGGATGGGAAGACAAATGCCACAATCGGCGGGAACGTTTCTCTTTCTGGCTTGTCGAAGGGATTACACAGCTTAGTGGTTTCTGCGAGAGACGTTGTAGGAAACACGGGATCATCTTCAGTACTCTACTTCACCATTGAAGAGACAGCGCTAGAACCGTTCAAAGTCGGCATTATCGTCGCCACCGTAGTTGTAGCTGCATTAGCCGTTGCGGCCTTGGTGTATATGAAGAAGTTCAGAAGAGGTAAAGAAATCAACACTCGGACAAGCTAGAGAGGTGGTTGTGCGAGT
>CAYGVX010000046.1:0-9323 GCA_964353725.1 uncultured Candidatus Bathyarchaeia archaeon | reverse complement strand
CGGGGCGGGATTTGAACCCGCGGCCTCCACGATGCCAACGTGGCGATCATTCCAAGCTGATCTACCCGCCCGCGTTTTGTGGCAATGAAAGGAATAGGGCAAGCCTCGTTTAAGCCTTACGAATAATTGGCAAAGCATTTATCCAAAAAAGACAAAATCTTCCTCTCTTGGTCAGGATGGCGGAAGCGGAGAAAAAGAAGAGATACTATTATTATACGAAGAATGAAAAGAAGGCGAACGAAGTCAAGAAAAAGTAGCCTTTGCGGGCACTTGTCTGGGTCAAGTTCTCTCCTTCAGAAACTTAGGCCGGCACCACTCGTTAGTGAGAGGGTTAAAACTGGCTAGTTCATCCAAGCTTATCGGAAAGGCTTTCCTTGACACCATCCCGTGCAAGCTGTAGGGCAGGCGAATGAGTCGCATACCACCAGTGGTCACCCACTCGTCGATGTGAAATCCCTTCTTCTTCAACTTGCGAGCAAGTCTCCGCCTTCTTTGCCTGTCCCAGAAGAATGTTCCCCTGTCCAGAACGTGGATATGAAACCCTCGTCCAGAATAGACCACGCGCAAATCTGAAAACAATCTGCCCAGTCGTTCACACAACCTCGCAGCCTCACCTCTCGCTATGTTCAACTCCAGTTCGCAAAACCCCAGCCCCTGATGCATTCGCATTTTATCCTCCAGCCCGCCATGGATAGGGCACTCGAAGTTCTCCGGGTCAATGTCGAAAGCCAATTCCTGCCCCACAACACGCCTCTCACCACAATACATGTTCCTATCATAATACACGGATTCGGGCAGAAACTCCAGAATCTCCGTCCGCACATCCTCCAAACCTCCATACTCATCGATCAAAAAAGTCGTACCAGCGTCAGCAGCATATTTTTCGGGAAAAACACGGGTATGTCGCCCAATGATCACCGCAAACACAACCCGCCACCCAGCCTCCACCCACCGAAACCACCCCTCCACCCGCCCAAATCAAACTCAAAGCGGTAGAAAGACTCGCGTTCAGATAGCGAAGTATACCACATACCGTGAGGCAAGATGTACGGAGTCAATCCTGCACCTCTAGACCCGAGTAAGATGGGCACAGGGAATTAAAGGCACGCTCATTGTGGGAGCTTAATCGGAAGGGCTGATCCTGCTCAGAGAACGCATACTACACACAAAACCCCTAGCCTAGTTCACACCGACGCGTCTAACAAGCCTTGGAACCGAAAACCTCAACCCCAACCTCTGTAACTCCCCACCAATACTCTCCGCAGAGCCCAAGAGGTCGCTAATGCCCTCCACGTGCGCAGCCCCAGTCAGAGCCAAAACTCTAACCTCCTCACCCCTGTTCATCTTCTGCGTCACAACCCACGCCAGCCTCGCAGCCATCAACGTGTTCCGCTCATCGATCAAAACCCTCCAAACATGCGGCGCCCTCACCCGCAGAGCCTCCAACCTTCTTGCATGACGCTCCAAAACCTCATCCTTGTACCCTCTCTCCCACAGCTTCAACTCATCGTCGTCGCCACCACGGCGATGGAACGGGAAACCTGCAAAAGAATACCACCAGAGCCTAGAAGGAGGCAGCAGTCGCCTAACTCTCTCCCTAATTTCCCCTTCAGACATGTCAATGAGCCAAATGCTAGCATCCACGTTACCTAAGGCATCAGTTGCTCCCACAAACTCGCATCTTCCCGAGCATCTCTCCTGGTCAGGACAGCCAGCGCAACGCTGGTTTAGGAACTGGAAACGCTCTGTGTCCAGCTCTACGGCCAAGTCCGTGGGCTTCAGCCTCCTCACTGCCTCATGAGCCTCCATAAGACTCCGCTTTGTAAAGTGGGCTGTGCCCAGCAAGCTAACGTAGTCATTATAGTCCACGTCTAGGATTTCAGTCACCAACCTTGTGAGCCTCCACTACTCAATCCTTATCGTTCGCTTCTTCCCCTCATCATCAGTCTTCTGAACCTTGGGGATGGTTACCTCAAGCACACCGTTCTTGTAACTCGCCAAAGCCTTCTCCGTATCTACATCCACAGTCGGCAGCTTCACGGTCTTGGCAAAGCTTCCAGCCTTGACTTCCACGACACTTTCGGTCACGTTTAGCTGAATGTCGCTCTTTTCGACACCAGGCAACTCTAGATATACTTTCACATGTTCCTTCTCCTCGAAAACGTCTGTCAATGGCTCCCTCACCTCTTCCTCCAAGGTGCTCCTCGGAGTGAGCGTTGGCTGGCTTCCTGTCTGGAATTGTCCGCGTGCAACGTAGCCCTCTACTCCCGGCTCGTTGAGCGGCTTGACGTCCCACGTTCCCTTGAGTTGTCCGCTGCCGATATTCTCCCCGAACTCCTGCATCTCCTTGAACATGCGCTCCATTAGGCGTTTGTAGAAGCTGTTGATGTCCCGGAAAACCTCGTCGTCCTCAGAATACTCCACCATCACTTTCACCTCCATTCGTTCTCAAACATCTCCTGCAAACGTCTCAAGACTGCGCTGAACATGATGAAGCTAGCTTCACCAAACTCGGAACAACGATACCTTCCGTTCTCACTCTTCTCGAGAAGTCCGCCCTCGCTGAGCTTCCTCGTGTTCTCCCACACCAGTTTAGGGTTGAGGTCCAAGTCACGTATGAAGTCGGCAAATCCCACCGTCAAGTCCTCGTCCTCTATCATAAGTTTCATCATCCTCAACCTGTTCTGATGAGAAAACGCGTTGAAGAGTCTGGAAAATCGCTGGAAATCTTGCTCCATAACCCCTGCCCCATCTTCCAACGATTCTCTCGGCCATTCCTCTCTTGAAAGGGGGACATCGAACATGACTCTGTCATCCTTGATTAACACTAACCTCGTCTTCGCCAAGACATCACGTGTCGGAGGCTCGGTTGGAATTGGTTTAGTCTGAGTTTCATACGGTAAACAGATGACTTCGTCGAAGAATCTTTCCAAGTCCTTTCTCTTCTTCGCGGTACAGTAACCGCAGTCCACCGCAACTCTGCGTCTTAGACTCCAACCGACAGCATCTACTCGATAATTCTTGAACCAAAACTCTTCATGTATCTCGTCTTTTGTGAATCCTTCTTTCCTAAGCAGTTCCTTGGCTTTTTCCATCGAATCTCGACGAGTCATCATGTTCATGCCCTATTGTTACCATTTGGTAATATTGGCTTACCTTAAGGTAATATTTAAGGGTTGCGAAAAACAATAAGTATTAAGAAAGCAAGACAATTAGCGAGGAACAAACCTTGTCTCATCATGAGGCCATGCTCTACGAAAAACAGCCCGAAAACAAAGTACACTGCCACCTATGCGCCCGCCACTGCAAGATAAACGAAGGCGAAACAGGGTTCTGCCTGGTTCGAAGAAACGAGAAAGGCACGCTTTACTCGCTTAACTACGCGAAGGCTTGCTCCGCCTGCGTGGATCCGATAACAAAAAAACCTCTTTATCACTTTCACCCTGGCTCACTGGTCATGTCTATCGCTACCGTGGGCTGCAACTTCCGCTGCCAGTTCTGCGACAACTGGATTATAAGCCAAGAAAAGGAAATCGCTGGACACGATTTTCCCCCTGAGGAAGTCGTGAAGGCGACCAGAGAAAACAGCTGCCAAGGAATAAGCTACACGTACACTGAGCCCACAATATTCTTCGAGTACGCCTACGACACGGCGAAGATAGCCCGCGGTGTCGGATTCTTCAACACCTTCGTGACCAATGGCTATATGACGCCTGATGCCGTGAGAACCATCGCCCCATACCTGGACGCGGCGACTGTGGACTTCAAAGCAGCCGCAGACCCAGAGTTCTACAAGAAATTCTCATCAGTGCCCTCAGTGAAACCGATTTTTGAGGCACTCCTGGAGATGAAACGCAGCGGCGTCCACGTCGAAATCACCAACCTCATTGTGCCCAAAGTGGGCGATTCGATGAGCAGACTCAAGGAGTTGGCCATGTGGACAAAAGACAACTTGGGCGAAGACACGCCCTTCCACCTGTTACGGTTTCACCCAGACTATAAGATGACTGGACAGAGCGCTACATCCGTGGTAACCATGGAAGAGGCTTTCGTGGTCGCCCGCAAGGAAGTTGGATTGAACTATGTTTACATTGGGAACGTGCCGGGACACCGCTTCGAAAACACCTACTGTCCCAGCTGTAACGAGCTACTGATAAAGCGCTTCAGCTTCGAGATTGTGAAGTGGAACTTGACCAAGGACATGTGCTGTCCAACCTGTGGGCAAAAAATACCCATAAAGGGAGAACTACAACCCACTAGAGCTGCTTATCCTTACGCTCTATTCTGACATGCTAGCGAGGCAGAGCGAATAGACTTTCAACGTCTGTCAGCTTTGGAAGTATTCGGATTACCACGAGTTTAGCGATTATCTTAGCCTTGGCTTCTGCTCTATCGATTTTTCCGGCTTTCTCAAACAACACCCTTGGCATCCAGCGCTCTATCAAATCGTATGTGTAAGTCATCTTAGGCGCTCTCTCTCTTCCAACGATGGCAATATGGAATGTTAGCTGCAGCTCGTCCATAGCCTTCGCGAACTCATATTTCTTGTCTTTTCCCCAGAAGCCGAGACTTTTCCGCAAGACGGTGGTCGAGGCCGAGCCATGTGCCTTCATAAAATCTAGCATCTTTTTGGCAGGATCGCTTAAGACATCTGTTCTACAGAGCCTGTAGGATGCGGGAAACAGCTCCAACGAAACTAGCGAGACTTGTTTGCAAACAAGTTTTCCGTAGTGAATTGCCTTGTCCGTGGCCAGCTCGTCTGCCCACTTCCATGCATTGTCGAACTTCTCCCTTCGATTTCCCTTCGTGACTCTGTATAGGCTTGGGAAGCTTTTGCCCTTGATAGGAAATAGAGTGACTACGCCGTACTTGTTGATGAACTTCAACGCCTCTTCCTTGGAGCCTATGGCGTTTTCCAACGTCAAACCTCCACCCCCTCCTATCCAATGGGGTAATCCTAATGATATAAATTGGCGTTCTACAGTATTTCTCCTTGATGGTCATCTAATGTGGGCGTTTACAAGACCAGACGCTGCGGCTGTGTTGAAGGATAAGACTGCTCGCGAGAGCTTGGCCAGATACTTCAGCGTCATGCAAAATGACGGAATAGCCAAGTTCATGATAGCCGGAAAACTCGCATCCGGGTTCAGCAGAGACGACACTGCGGCCAAGCTATGGAAGCTCCACAGTCAAATGCTGCAGAAATATCGTGGGATGGAGAGGGCGACCGATAACCGCTTGACAAGTCCTGAGGAATTGGAGACGCCTCAGCAATCCTTCTTAGACTTGGAGATTGAAATCGCAAACCGCATTCTGGAAAACTGCCACTTCTGCACCCGAAGATGCAGCGTCAACAGGAAACTGGGCGAGAAGGGCTACTGCAAATGCGGCACTGAAATGGCAATTTCGTCAATGTTCGAGCACATGGGAGAAGAACCCGAACTCGTACCCTCGGGAACTATCTTCACCATGGGTTGCACAATGCGATGCCGTCACTGTCAAAACTGGGCCATTTCCCAGTGGATGGAGCAGGGAGAGCCCTACTCCTGTGAAAACCTTGCAATAGCAGTCGAGCGTCTACGCAGAAACGGCTGCCGAAACGCAAACCTCGTAGGCGGCGACCCGACACCATGGCTCGCCCAATGGCTTCAAGTCTTCAAACACGTGAATATCAACGTCCCAGTCGTATGGAACTCAAACTCCTACTACAGTGAAGAGACAGCCAAGCTTCTCGCAGGCTTCGTTGACGTTTACCTCCTCGACTTCAAGTATGGGAACAATGAATGCGCCACACGTATCTCCGACGCCCCAGGCTATTGGGAAGCGTGCACTCGCAACCACAGCTATGGAAAAGAACATGGTGAGCTGCTCATCCGAGTGCTGGTGCTGCCAGACCACTTGGACTGCTGCGTCAAACCTATATTAGAGTGGATTAGCAGGAACCTTGGCGTGATGACACGAGTGAACATCATGTTTCAGTACCGACCTGAGTGGCGTGCACACGAAATCCCCGAACTGCGAAGAAGGCTGACCGCAGCTGAGAGAGAAAAGGCTATCGAGCTTGCCAAGAGAGCGGGACTTGGTAACTTCATAACGTGAAAAGCGCATCCTCCTTCGCTATCTTCTGCCTTTCTTCAAAACCAAAAACTATTTCTCTTGAAACCATCGTGTTATCTCGAGGAAGAAACGGAAAATGCCCTACTGCCCCGAATGCGGCGGCGAAATGCAGTACATCGCCATGAACAAACGCTATGCATGTAAAAGCTGCGGCCTCTCGGTCACCCACCAAGAGTTGATCGAGATGAGGGAGCAGCTGCGACCTAAGACTGAGTCTGAAAGCGACGAACGTAAAAAGACACAGAAAGAATACTTGAAATGGTGGCTAGGCAAGAAGAAATAGAAACCAAACGCTGCATGGCGTCCAACTAGCCTAGGCGATTGACTTTTATTTTTTCCACAGAATCATAGTCTAGGAATACGCGGTGTGAGGCGACTCCGATGGTTAAAGACGTTGAGATAATCTCAGTCGGCAACGAGCTGCTTATTGGAAAAACACTCAACACTAACGCTCAGTGGCTGGCGAAAAGAGCAACTTCGCTCGGGCTCTGTGTGGGGCGAATAACTGTAATCGGCGACGAAGTTGAAGAAATCGCAAAGACCACACTAGAAGCATTTCGTAGGAATCCCGCTTTCATTATCACAACAGGGGGGTTGGGTCCCACTTTTGACGATAAGACGCTGGAAGGAATCGCCAAAGCCCTCAACTCCAAGCTTGCTGTGAACGGGGAAGCCTTGAAGATGGTTGAAGATAGATACGCGGAGTACGCCGAGGAGACTGGGCGTGAAAGACTCGAGTTGACTCCACCCAGGGTCAAGATGGCGACGCTCCCTGCGGGGGCAAAGCCTCTACATAACCCAGCAGGAACCGCTCCTGGAGTAGTCCTAAGAAAGGGCGATGTAACCGTCTTCGTGTTGCCCGGCGTCCCGTGTGAGATGGAGGCGATTTTCGAAAACTCGCTGCTACCTGTTCTCAAAGCCGCCGCGGGCAGCCAGACGTTCTTCGAGACAAGCCTCTACGTTGCCGGTGTCATGGAGTCAGAGATGGCTCCTTTGATTGACCAGGTCATGCATGACAACCCCCACATCTACGTCAAGTCGCATCCGATGGGCGCTGAGAAGAAGCCCAGCTTGGAACTGCACCTTTCGACCACATCGAAAGACGTCAAAGAAGCGAAGAAGCGAGTAGGCAAGGTGCTGGTTCAACTCGTTGAAATGGTTAAGGAAAAGGGCGGAAAAACGCGACTAGCCAACCCAGAAAGGCCTTAGTGTCCACCAGGATGGAGGCTCTTCTTCTCCAGTGTCTTCTTGGCTTGGCTGCGCCGTGGGATCAGGCCAGACTCTGACCTTAAGATGCAGATGGGCTTCCCGAAGCAGCCGCTTCTCGAAAAAGAGAAATAAGCAGAGCTTGGACTCTAAGTGGTTACAACGGGTGAGGCAAACTGTTCCTTGTCTTCATCGTGGGTACGGCGGGCTCGGGAAAAAGTCTTCTAACCGCAGCTTTCTCAGAGTGGCTAAAGGTTGCGAAACAAGATGTGGCTCTCGTGAACTTGGATCCAGGCGTCGTGACCCTGCCCTACGCTCCGGACCTGGATGCGAGAGACTACGTGAACTTGGACAGTCTGATGAAAGAGTACAGTCTGGGTCCCAATGGCGCCTTGATTATGGCTGCTGACCTCCTAGCCGAAGAGGCTGGGACTTTGAGCGGAGAAATCGAAGACATGAATGCAGACTTGGTTCTGGTTGACACGCCTGGGCAGATGGAGCTTTTCGCCTTCAGAGCCAGCGGACAGTACATCGCCGAAGAGCTGACCAAAGAGCCCAAAGCGCTGGTCTACCTGTTCGACTCGGTTTTCTCCCTCAACCCGTTGAACTACGTGGCGAACATGTTTCTCTCTGCCGCGGTTTACAACCGTTTCTTTTTCTCTCAAGCTCACGTTTTGTCAAAATGCGACCTTATGCCCAGAGAAAAGGTTGACAGCATAGTGGACTGGTCTGCAAATCCCCGGACTCTGGAGAAAGCCATCGACGAGGGGCTGAAGGATACCAAGCGTTTGCTCAGCCGCGACATGATGCGTGTTATACTCAGGCTGGGGCTCAGTTTTCCGCTGATTCCCGTCTCGGCCAAGACTAACGACGGTTTGGTGAATTTGAACATGGCGCTGGAGCGAATGTTCGCCGGAGGCGACAAATTCACTCAGTAGCAACGTCCGTTATCTGGTTTTGGGGCCTTGATCCCTATACAGGGCTCCTTGCGACCTATTTCTCGACTTCGACGTATCGTCGCTCCTCCCTGCGGCCGCAATCTGCGAGATGCTCCACCTACGATGCAGCCAGTGGCTCATCTTTCGGCTAAATGATCTAGATGGCTCAACGCTGCTGCCAAGGCGCCATACTCGGCCTTCTTCTGTGTGTCCGCACTGCCTACTACTATGATATCGTCTTCTTGAGGTCTCAGACTCTCCATCAGCGTCCTGTAGATCTTGGGGAAATCCTTCGCCACATCTCGCTGCTCGGGAGGAACAGTCAATCTGCCGTCTCTGTAGATAAGGGTCGTGGCGCCTTTCGCCCCCGCCATCATAGCAGCGTCTCTTTGCTCCATTCCAGATCTGACTTCGCCCGCGCCTCCCCTGACCAGCAAGGCTACGCTGAAGCGTCCAAGGGTCAGCCCGCTTTCTTCTAAGATGGTTTTGTGTGGGAGAGCTTCCTGAACGGCTTCCCAAAACCTTTCACCTTTTTCTGTTAGGATGCAGCCAGCCCTTTCAACGGTGACCAAGCCTTTGTCTCTCAGTCGTTCGATCAATGTCCGCGTCGCCCCTTCTCCAATGCTCAGTTTCTTCGAAAGCCTGCTCCTGCCGATGGGCCTATCCTTGATCAACTCCAACGCTTTGATGACATGCACCATTGCAAAAGAAGGTAAAGGACCCGGCGCCCTTTCGCCAGTCAGCTCTCTCAAGAACTGTCTCAAACATCGGCCTCCTCGAGTATGTTTGCCGCAGGCTTGATTTCTGTTTTTCCCTGAAAAGCGGCGGCTATTCGATTACGCAAACTTAAAGAATGCCCTCTTTGGCTTTAATTGTGAAACCCTGAAAAAAGGGGCCCGTAGCTCAGCAAGGATAGAGCACCGGGCTTTTAACCCGGGGGTCTCGGGTTCAATTCCCGACGGGCCCGTCTTCCATGGAACGCATTTGTACTGTTGTTTCTTGGCGTATGAGGTCTCTTAGGGCTTTGCTTAGTGTTTGGAGTTGGGCGTGCGCATGTAACCC
>CAYGVX010000045.1:0-9805 GCA_964353725.1 uncultured Candidatus Bathyarchaeia archaeon | reverse complement strand
TTAGCCATAGTGCAGCCCTACAGCATTCGTGTAGAAGATGTCGTCTCCGGGCATTCTAGCTACTTTGACTTCGTCGCTCCTGGCATAATGGCGATGACCGTGATGATGAGCGTCATGACAGGTCTACCCGCAGCTATATCCCAGGAAAGAGAGATCGGCACGCTAGACGGCATGATGGTCGCACCTATCAACAGACTCTCAATAATACTAGGCAAAACTCTCGCACAAACGGCAAGAGGCCTGCTACAAGGCGCACTCATACTAATACTAGCCTCAGTCCTATTCGGAGTCTCTATACAAGGAAGCATCCTGCTAGTCTTTGGCTTATTGCTGCTCGGAGTATTCAGCTTCGTTGGCCTAGGTGTTGTCCTTACCTCATTCGCGAAGGATCAAGAGACAGCCATGATGGTCATGATGACACTCATGTTCCCGATGATGTTCCTAAGCGGCGTATTCTTCCCAGTACAGCAAATGCCTTGGTACATGCAAAACATATCCAAAGTCCTTCCCCTCACCTATGCAGCCGACGCCTTAAGAAAAGTGATGGTGCTGGGCGCCGGAATACCGCAAATAACCACTGAGCTAACGGTACTGATAGTGTTCGGAGTAGTCATGACCGCCATAGCTGTGCCAGTCTTCAAACGAGCAATGACCAGATAAGCGCGCTCTCTGAATTAATGGGAAGCAGAAGAATCCTATCGCACTGAAACGCGCGCAGCAATCGCTTCTCCAACTGCTCTGGCCGGAGCATCCGTTCTAAAGCCACTGCGGTGAAAATGAGTCAAGCAAGCTCCAAACCCCGCTTCTCTCAACCTGTCAACCACGGTCTTAACTGACGGGACAGGCAAACCAAGCCGATCGCAGACCGAATCTACCACATAATAACCGACGGATGCATCTGCCTCTTCCTCAGTCAATTTCAGAAGCCTTTGAATACTCCTTTTCCCCCTGAAGCCCCTACTTCTCGCCTCCATCTCCATAGACTCAACGAAATCCCCATCAACAGTCTTGCCCAACCAAAGCGGCCCCGCAACAGCCATCTTCTTACCGCATTCCGGACAAACCTTCTCACCCTGAAACATCCCCTCCACTGCCTCTCTGTGAAGACAGGCAAAGCAGTGATGGACACAGCCCAAGTTCCCCAGGCTCGCATCTGCCCTCTCACTCCCGTGACCAACCACCGCATAAACCCTAACATAATGCTCCGAACTGTGGCTAAACACCACTCTTATGCCAACATCATACTTGGCAGCAGCCTTCGCCAAAGCGCCAGTCAAAAGACGAACAGCCAACTCATGACAATACTCAGTCCTCAGTGGTCTCCCACCATACCTGCGCACACAAACCCTAGGATACACACCACACAGAGAAGTCAAATCAGTCGCAGTCAAACCCAAGAGTCCGCCACTCCGCAACGCCCTCAGCGCCGAATCAACAAAAGGCATAGGCGAACCGAACGGGTCAATGTCTATGTAGGAAAATCTCCTCTTAGGCGCTCCAAAACGGCTTAGGAGAAAGCTAGCATCCTCATTCTCAACCGACACCTTGCCCATCAGACCATTCTTCTCGACGTTGAACTTCGTCAACCTATAAGCCTCACCGTTGATGTCGTTGACAACCACCCTCTCAACACCGTCAACTTCTTTCGCCAATCTTACCCCCCGAACCCCACAACCAGCCAAAGGCTCACAGACAGTCAACCCATCTCCAACAACCCGCTGAAAGGCCTGCACCACCAACACCGCCAAATCACGGTTCAACTCCATTACAGGATTGTAAAACACAGGCGCCTTCGAAGGCGCATAGTCCGAAGGCTTCCTCACAAAAGCCTCAAGCCTCGGCACAACAACCTCCACTTCGCCTTCAGAAACAACCTCCGTGGGAAAAGGAAAACTCGACATGACCATTCAACCGCAAAACACGTTAATCTCCACTACCTAAAAACAATTTATGAAAAACGGCGAAAGAAAAAGGCTAATTCTGATAACGGGTCCTCCAAGAACGGGGAAGACAACCGTACTACTCAAAACCGCGGAAAAACTCCGAGCCCAAGGATACACGATAGGCGGCATGACCAGCCAAGAACTCAGAGAAAAAGACATTCGGGTAGGCTTCGAAATCCGCGACTACACCTCAGGAAGAACGGGGTGGCTTGCTCACATCCGCCAGCCCATGGGACCCCGGATAGGCAAGTACCGAGTCAATTTAGAAGGCCTAAACTCGATAGGAGTCACAGCGATGCTGAAAGCCCTTGAAGACGCAGACATAGTGTTGATTGACGAAATCGGACCCATGGAACTCTGTTCAGAAGCCTTCATAGAGGCAGTGAAAGAAGCCGCCAATAGCCCCAAACCAGTACTTGCCACCATACACTACCACGCCCAGAACCAGCTCATCAAACAGATCAAGTCCCGAAAAGACGCAGACATGATCGAAGTCACCCTAGAAAACAGGTCAAAACTACCAGACCTAGTAACGAACAAGGCAATTGACTTAAACAAAGGGAACCTATCGTAAGAGAGGGACTCCATGCGAATTCTGGGCATAGACGAAGCAGGTCGCGGCTGTGTCATGGGACCACTTGTCGTTGGAGGCGTTCTGATAGATGGAAGATGTCAATCTGAACTTGTACAGCTGGGAGTGAAGGACAGCAAACTCCTGTCAAGCCCTCGACGAGAACAACTCGCCAAAGAAATCAAACGAATCTCCATAGACACATGCATCATCAAGCTCTCTCCAGCGGAAATAGACAAGGTAGTAGAAAGCCGTAGAAAACTCCACAAACTTAACCGCCTGGAAGCCCAGACAATGGCCAAAATAATCGAGAAACTCAAACCCGACATCGCAATCGTCGACGCTCCCGACGTTCTAGCCAGCCGATACAAAGACCACATCACAGAATGCCTATCATTCTCTGTACAAGTAGTATCGGAACACAAAGCCGACAAAAACCACCCAGCAGTCTCCGCAGCATCAATAATAGCAAAGGTTGAAAGAGACCACGATATAGAAGCGCTGAAAGCCCAGTACGGCGATTTCGGAAGCGGCTACATGTCAGACCCAAAAACACAAGCTTTCCTCGAAAATCTGGCCGCAAAGCGCAGCGCGTACCCACGCTTTGTACGCTGCTCTTGGAAGCCTGCCAAAACCGCTAAGGCAAACGCGAAAAGAAAGCAGACAAGACTCGTCTAGAGCTTAGCCATCAAGTCTTCGCAGCATTTAATCTTCTCAAAATCCTCAAGCCGGAGGAGAGGGACGTTCTCAACTGACACTTTCCTGCTTTCCGTCACGAAAATCGGCTGAGCCTCAACTATTTTGCTGACACTAATGATCTCCTCGCTCCTCACCTCAAGATTCTGCTCTTTCTCACTGGCAACTGCCCCTAAGAGACTAGTTTCGCCTTTTGGGGCCTTAGCAACAAAGTCAAAAGGAGCTCTTCCTACTTGGAAGACTGCAAAGTTGAATTGAAGCAGCTTCCTTATCACGAACTGCATAAAACGACTTTCGCTGATCATTCGCCTCGCAGCGGCGAAGAAGCCGTCAGTTTCTCCTAAATATTGAAAAACGTTCATGGGCTTCACGACTGGCATTCCCAGCCCCCACTCGAGCTTATAGGCCACCGAGATAGAGGCCTTCGCCATCCCCCTTTCATAGCCATAGAGCGTTCTGCGCGAGACACCCATGAGTTCCGCCATCTTGCCTATGGACAAACCCTTCTCCGTCCTCTTCTTCCTTATAGCCTCCCCATCCAATTGTGCATAATAGCCCCCAGGACCCGCTTCGATTAAGGGGTCTATGCCGTTGAGAAGAGAGTTCTCAAGGGTTTTGAGGGTAAACGCGCCTACACCGTACCTTGAATAGACAGTGTCATCTTCTAGCGGCTTGTCTCGGGTCTTTTCGCATATTAACATTGACGAACCGTAGAAAAACCTGGCTAAAGTCGCAAGTCCTCTTGCATCCTTTTCGTAGATGTTCCCAATGTTGGGGTGGGCTTTTACGAAGGCAATCTGTTTTTCTCTTCGAGCAACAAAGTCGAAACAACTGGGTCGTACGCAACATCTTTGCGAAAGATGGAAGTCAGCTTGCTCAAAAAGGGACTCGGAGTTTTCCAAAATTCCCATTTGTCCGTCTCCTCCCCCTCAGATACAAGCCAATAAGTTAAGCTTGAATATAAACGTGCTCGCTAAAGAAACCGGAATCGAACATTTGGAGAACCATTGTTTAGGTTTTTGATACAATCATAGCGTGAGCCTTGTCGTAGGGCTCAAGTTGCACAACTTCTGTAACTGTGAACCCGCGACCTTTCAACACCCTGATTTCCTGCTTGTATACCTCAACCGGTTTCTTGGTGACATCGATGCTTTGCGACTTGACAGCAAGCATAATCCACCCGTGTTCTTTCAGGAAAAGCTCCGCATTATCGGCTAACACTCTGGCTTGTTCAGGCTGTGCGATGTCGCAGTAAATCGTGTCCACTTTTCCCACAAACGTCGAATACTTCTCAGGCATCCTCGCGTCCTCAAGTATAGGCGTCATGTTAGAGCGAAACGCACAAACATTATTCATCAATTCACGCATGGAACGCGCCGAAAATTCAACACAGTAAACGTGGCCGTCTCTCCCCACAAGGTCCGAGACATGGCTCGGCGTCGTTCCGGAGGCCGCCCCGAGATACAAAACCTTCTGGTTTGGCTGTATGGGAACAAAGGTCAATCCTTTCAGTATTGCTGCCGCAAGCTTGCTCCTGAAAGGATCCCAAAGCCGATACTCGATCCCCTTATGGTTGGTCAAGCGTTCACCATAGACACTCCTTCCCGCGGTCAGATTCCTCGTGGCTAGCCTTCGTGAACCGTCTTCCAACCTTACCCAATAAACCCCGTGGAAGCTTGGGTGGGGCTTAACTTCTGTAGCCACGTTTCTTTCCCTTTCTTCTATGAGTGAACTCGAATTTTCTCGGCTTCTGTTCTCTCGGAGGCGGGGGCTTTTGGTATTTCTCCTTGATCTCGTCGATCCGTTTCTCTAAGTCCATTTTCAACGAGTCGCCAATGTACCGGCCGCTGAAGGCGTCAGTCCTGGCTGCTATAGCGAGTTTTCCAGCCAAAGCCCTCGAAATCTTTCCTCTCTGCCACTTCTTAGCCTCATTAATCATCGTATCCTGGAATATTATTCCATGTTTGGGTGGTGGTGTTCCAGTCTTCAAGGATCTGAAGAGGGCTTTTTCGGCGCCTAAGACTTGTATCGTGCTCGCAGGCTTTTTGGCGAGGTTAGTGAGACCCCCGACGAGCGCGATCAGGCGGGCTGCTAAGAGGGAGCCTACTAGTGCTTGGATGTTTGGGGCCACTTCTTCAACTGTCGAGTCAGCATAACTTTGGAGATCTCGTCTAAGGTCGTAAAGCCCGAGAGTCTGCTTGCAGAGGTTCTGAATCTGCTGGATGTCCTTATCTGTCAGCTCCGCGCCCATGGATTTTCCCGAAGCTTCTGCGATGTGTCCAGCCTTCGTTGTTGACAAGCCCTCTTTCTCCAAGGTTCCTACTGTGAAGTTTTCTCTTCTTCCAAGGTCTAGAACGAGCTTAGAGTAGGTTTCGTGCTTTTCCACTAACCGGTCAAGCTCTGGAAAATGCAGACCATACCATTCCCTCGCCCTTCCCATGAAAAGGTTCACGGTTCTATCCAAATCGTCGATACTAAGGATGGCTTGAGCAATCATCAGATCCCTCTTCTCTCCCGCCTTCCTCACTCTCAGTCGAGTAAGCTCTACGGAAACCTCACGAACGAGCTCTCGCAGCTTGTCCGGCTGATCGACGAAGCCCAACTCCATGGCGAATTTCTCTAGGTCTTTGCGCAAAACCTCACCATGCTCAGAAGGTTGAACAGCTTCCACTTGCACCCCTGACTTCGTCTCCACGGCTCTTGCCGTCCCAGCATTTTCGAAAACAAATGCTGTGTACCCTTTTTCCACAAGCCGTTGCACTAAGGAAAATGTCTCGTCCAGTGCTCTTCCAGACTCAGCCAAAGACATTCTCTCGGCTATGAGCTTAGGGTCTCTATCGAACAAAATCTTGTCGACCACTTGGCTGTTCTCGTCGAAGCCCAAAACACCTATCAACGACTGTATGATAGTTATCTTCATTGTTTTTTCTCCTTTTCTAAGACCCGCTAATCCAGACCTTTCCTAACCTTTATCTCTGCTAATGAATAACCTTTACTGAAATGGGGATTTCCCTCATGACTAGCTTAGCACTGAAGGTTGCAGGCCTCAAACTGGCTAACCCCACCATGCTGGCGGCCGGAATACTAGGAATGTCAGGTTTGACATTGAAACGAGCAGCAGACGCAGGCGCAGGTGCAGTAGTGACTAAGTCCTTGGGTTTGAAACCTCGCAGCGGCTACTCCAACCCCACGGTCGCGCAAGTGGAAAGCGGGCTCGTTAACGCCATGGGCCTTCCAAACCCAGGTATCGGGCATTTCGCTCAAGAAATGCAAGAAGCAGAAGGCATTACGGTTCCTATAATAGCGAGCATCTACGCCTTCACGCCGCAGGAGTTCGCCGCAGTAGCTACAAAAGCCATAGGAATTGGAGCGGATGGGGTGGAGCTGAACGTTTCGTGTCCCCATGCGGAAAAGACTGGCGCCGAGATTGGACAAGACCCGAAGCTTGTGGAAGAAGCTGTAAAGACAACTAAGAAAAGTGTGCAAGCACCGGTCTTCGTCAAGCTCACGCCGAACGTTGCCAATATTGGAGAGCTGGCTAAAGCTGCTGAAAAGGGTGGGGCCGACGCGGTCACTGCCATAAACACGGTGAGAGCCATGGTCATAGACGTTGAGACATGCCAACCTGTCCTAGGAAACAAGGTAGGAGGCTTGTCCGGTCCAGCGATAAAGCCAATAGCAGTAAGATGTGTTTACGAAATCTACGAGACAGTGAAGATACCAATTGTAGGATGCGGCGGGATAGCCACATGGCGAGACGCTGTTGAATTCATTCAAGCAGGCGCCTCCGCAATTCAGATAGGAACAGCAGTAGCCACAAAGGGGTTATCCGTGTTCAAGCAGGTAACAGAGGGCATTGAAAGATTTTTGGACATGAAGGGATTTGGAAGCGTGGAGGAAATTGTCGGCATATCCCATAGAAAATAACTCTCTAAGAATAGTGAAAATACAGAGGGTCGTTAAAGAGAGCCCTTCAGTTAAGACCTTCTCCTTTGCCGACAAACTCTGTGCAAAGGGCAAGCCAGGACAGTTTTTGATGGTGTGGCTTCCCCGTTTCGACGAAATACCCATGAGCATCTCATCAACTAGCCCCAAAGACTCTGCATCGATAACTGTGGCTGAAGTCGGGGAAGCAACGAGGCTGCTACACCAAAAATGGAAAGGCGACGTTATCGGCATTCGAGGCCCCTTCGGCAACAGCTTCCAACTAGTTAAAGGCAAAGCACTTATCGTGGGCGGTGGGACAGGCATAGCCCCCCTATTCTTCCTCGCGTCGAGACTACTCGAGTCGAAGGCTCATGTGACTTTTCTGCTTGGAGCAAAGACAAGGAACGAATTACTCTTCTTGCCCCGAATCGAGGAAAGACTCTCTGGAACCAGCAACGTGGCGATCGCAGCTACCGAGGATGGGAGTTACGGATATGAAGGGGTCGTAACTAAACTCGCAGAAAAAACCTTGAAGAAAGACAAGTTTGACATGATCTACACTTGCGGAAAAGAAGCAATGCTTTCCAAAGTCTTCATACTAGCTGAGAAAAACAAAACACCTATGCAGGCGAGCTTAGAGAGACTCATGCGCTGTGCCATAGGACTCTGCGGCAGCTGCACGATCGGCAAATACCGCACGTGTACGGATGGTCCAATTTTCGCGAGCAAACAGCTCAGGGAAGTCAAAGACGAGTTTGGACGCTGCAGGAGAGACCTAGACGGCAGAAGAATACCGGCGTAGTTTTTGCAGATATGATTCTACAACAATGTGCGCTTGCCCGCGGCTGTAAGCATTCGCGGTAATCTTTCATTCAAAAAGGCTATTCCACGCTAAAGCTGCGAAATGTGCAACAACATCTAGCTATCATCTGCCCCTTTCTTGAGTGTCTTTTCTCCAGTGCTAAATCCGAGGCGAATGCAAGAACAAGCTTGTTCAAATGCCTCTTGGTCGGATCTTCAAGCCGCGCGAGCTCTTCCAGAGAATGCTATCTCGAATCTGTATGATCCTGTCTTTGACTGAATCCTTTCTCAAGCCACTGGACAGCGAAGTTGACGAAGTCTAGGGAATCGAATAGATGGGAAGCTGCAGTTCCTACTCTGCCACTAGCACCTTTGCCGGAAGCTAAATATTCGCGTGGAATCGTGTCAAAGTACTGCTCAGCATTGGGCAGGACGCTTCCACAGGTGTCAAACTCTTCGATTTCAACCCATACTCGTTTTCCATTTCGGAGTACAGGAATCTGGTAGTGTATCACTCGCTTGTTGGGGACATCAGCAACGCTTTCCGCATAATGCAGGACCGTGATTGATCCAAATGGTGCTCCCAAGAGAAGCACCCTTCCTTTTGACTCGCATAGCTTGGCCAGCGGCGAGCCGGGTCCATATCCGTATTGCAGTGGATGGTTCTCTGTTAGCCATTGGGCTTTTGCGCCCACTGCAGCGCACGAAGCTTCAGGGTTGGCGCTTCGATAGGCTCCAGGCCAAGTGCGGAGATACTCGGTGAGGATACTCCAGCCTCTGTTTGCACGCGATCTAGCGGGGTCAAATGGTGGGCATTCCGTTAGGTATGCTTCTTGCCACTTGCTAGGCAGTTGTGCAAGACTGTAAGGTGCATCCTCTTCCCAAGCCAAGTACATCATTAAGGTTCCTCTCCGACCTAGCACATCAAGTAGTGCCAGGATAACAACGTCGGGTCCGCCTACTATCCAACCTATTGCTTTCACTGAAGCATGAAGCATTATGGTGTCGCCTGATCTGACTCCGAGTCTTCTTAGGTCAGTCACGAGCTCGCTCCTTGTGATTGGCTGAAGCTCAGTTCGAACCATGGTATGATATGTTCCCTCTTCGGTTCTTGTGACTTGCGGAGATTCCACCCTGCAGCTTCCTCTCTTTCCTATGCGAGAAGAAATCAGAGCCAGCTACTTCAGTCTCAGTTTGAACAGTCGCATTGAATTCCCGGAGAATATCCTTTCTTTGAGTTCCGTTGGGATTGCCAGTGATTCTATCAAGGTGACGTGTTTCCTAATGCTGCACATCGCATAGTCTGTTCCGAACAAAACACTGGAGGGGCGTTGTTTTGATGATAGAGTTAGAACCTTCTTTATCTTGTCAAGTCCGGTTTCTTCGACTACTTCGTCATCTGCCAGCCCTGAAGTGTCAAAATGGATGTTCGCATAAGCCTTTGTCAGTTGATAGCAATATTCCACTTTGGGCCAGAAATAGTGCGCTATGACAATCTTCAGTACGGGAAATCGTTTTGCCACTTTCACGATGTGTTTGGGGTCGTTGTACTTTGCGGGTTCAGGGTTCCCAGAATTCGCGCCCGTGTGGATGACTATGGGCAAGTCATACTTGACGCATAAATCGTATACTGGAACAAGCCGTTTGTCCGTTGGATAGACTGTGTCGTGCCCAGGAAATATTTTTACGGCCACGATTTTCTTTGTTCGGAATAGGAGATCTAGTTTTCGTATGTGCAGTTCTCTGTCTTTTTGGACATCTATTGTTCCCATCACGAACAAGTTTTTGTCATGTTCAACGAGACTCAGAACTTCGTCAAGGCTTCCTATTTCCGAGACTGGCGTATTGTCCGGGATTAGTATGGCAT
>CAYGVX010000044.1:8217-10071 GCA_964353725.1 uncultured Candidatus Bathyarchaeia archaeon | reverse complement strand
ACTGGAGGTGGTCTGTTGTCGAAAGTTCCATTCACCGTGGTATGTGGGATCGGAATGCTGCCTAAGGCGGCAAGATCATGCAGCAGGAACTCGAGATCCGAAAAGCCTTCAGCTTGGACTTCCAGAGTCACGGTGAATATTGTTCCGCTGCCTGAGAATCCTGTTGTGCCGAGGTGTGCCGCGGCTAAATTGTAGGTTCCAGCCGCAACGTCTGCTGTGTCTGCTAAGACAATGATCCCGGGACCGAGAACGGCTTGAGCTGTCGCTGTATGAGAGACATACATCAGTACGGCGGGGTCCCAGCCGAGTTTAACGTCAAATCCCGCGAGGTCTACGACATCTGCGATTCCAACCGTGATGGTAAATGTGGCATCGACAGGTTCAGAAACAAGAGTGGGATTAACATAGACTTGGGTATCCGCTAGTGGATACTCAGGACTTTGAAAACTTGGGATGGGCCCCAATATGATGAGCAACGTGAGGACTACAAGTATCTGCGAAAGGATCTTACTCATGCTTACTCCCTCTCCTTAGTCTATGGTATCCAAGCACGTCATTATTAATCTTTTTGGAAGCCCTTGAAAAGGTGGAAACAGTCGGAACCAGTGGATTATTATCAGTAGCGATAAATGTGAGCGCGACTTCTCTGTGTCGGTCTGCGTTGATTGCTGTTTTTGCGGTCGCGCACGTTTAGAAAGAGTTGGACCGATGATTTTGTTGGTTAGTGTTTTTTGATCCAGTAGATTGTTGGGCCGCCTTTGATGGAGGGGGTGTTGCCGTTACTGCCGTTGTTGTGGTTGTTCAGGGTTTCGAGGACTTCTTTGTAGCTTTCCATGTACTCTACGCCTTTCTTGGTGGTTTTGTAGATGTTTTTCTTGTCTCTGTTTGTGATTTCTATGAGTTGGGTTTCGATGAGTAGTTTGATGTAGCTGTTCAGTTGTGCGAAGCTGAGGTTTGCCTTGTACATTATCTGAGTCTTCAACACTCCATCTTTGGCTATGTCTAGGATTTCTGCGATTATGAATAAGCGGTCTCGGCGTTTGCGGGGGTTGTCCCAGTTTATCAATCTATACACCTTGTCTAGAAGCTTTGTCTATGGCATTGACGGGTTCGGCGGGTTAAAAGGAGTGTTTCGTAAGATTCTATATTCCGCGTGATGACATATGCAAGTGTACTGTGGACAGGCAGCCTGTTTTCGGTGGTGGGTGTAGTGTATTTTCGTGCTCCATTTCTACGATAATGTTTATTAAGACTCACTATACAATACATGGCTGAGGTTGAAAATTGCTCAACGCGAGATTCTCGGCAATACTCCTCGCAACGGTCGCCACCATGGCAGTCGCGTCAGTCGTCTTCACCTATGGACTG
Source organism: uncultured Candidatus Bathyarchaeia archaeon (assembly GCA_964353725.1). Lineage (GTDB taxonomy): Archaea > Thermoproteota > Bathyarchaeia > Bathyarchaeales > SOJC01 > CAYGVX01. Next base: position 8,703 of record CAYGVX010000044.1, on the reverse strand, counting down.
CTGTTTGGCAGCAAGACCATCAGCAACGAAGGCAACGTCAACACCATAGGAGTAGGAGTCTACTCGGAAGCCTCGTGCGTCAACGAAGTGTCAACGATCGACTGGGGTTACGTAGTGCCCGGCTCAACCAAGAATGTAACAGTCTACGTTCGGAACGAGGGCACCATCCCCATGACGCTAAGCATGACGGTCGACAGTTGGGATCCAGCAGGAGCTTCGACGTACATGGTGCTTTCATGGAACAGAGAAGGTAGCCAGGTTAATGCCCAGTCGGTTCTGCAGGCAGTCCTAACCCTGTCAGTGTCGTCAAGCATCAGCGATGTCTCCAGCTTTAGCTTCGACATTACCATAACAGGCACGGAATAGGACACCTCTCCTCTCTCTTTTTTCTCGATGTCCATGATCTGAGTGTATTGATGTTGCTGCTTTGCGATTTCGCGAGCGCAGAGTTGCCCAGGGGACTCAGGGTCTAGCCGCTTTTCAAGA
>CAYGVX010000044.1:0-8117 GCA_964353725.1 uncultured Candidatus Bathyarchaeia archaeon | reverse complement strand
CCGGTCACGAAGTCACCCATTATGCTGTGTTGCGCCAAAGCGGAGAAGTAGGGTACTGCTCTTGTTTTGTAGAGTGCGAAAACTGGTAGAAAAGCAATTGTGGAGACTATTATCGAGTGGGTTACGGTCCGATGCGACAAGCCTGGGATTAGGAGGTCTGCGTCAGGAATTAGTGACAGAACAAAGATTAGGGGAAGGTTCAGTTCCTGTCTTAAGGGTTTTCCAGTGGCTTTGGCTAAGAGGTAGCCGATTGAGAGATGACCTACCGCGAACATGCGGGTTTAATTCGCAAAGAGGTTCTTAACTAGTGTGCTTTACGCTTTGCAGAAGTTTCGAAGGATGGCGGGGGACAGTGTTGAAGAATTCCTGTATGTTTTGAAGGAGATTTCTCTGGCTTCGTTCAGTTTCCCGCTGTTTTTCTGGTGAGTTTATCTCTCTTCTCGTCAGGATGAAGACACCAAGACCCAGTGCCAAAGCGCTGAACAATCCTAGTGTTCCGAGGGGAGCTTCTGGAACCACGAGTTCAGGGGGCTTGTGTCTTCTGGTGGGCTGTTTTGTAGCGGAGTCTGGTCAGTGTTTCCCATGTCAGTGTTGGGCGAGAGACTGAGTACAGCGGATTGCAGGATTAGCGCTAGACAGATGATTGCTAGATAACCAGCAACTTCTTCTTAGACATTCTTCATCAATTATGGTAGGGCTGCTGTCTAATACATTCGCATATGTAGTATTAATATAGAAGTCAAGTTAATCGCGGTTCTTTCGCCAGTTTGCCCTCATCTGAAGAATTCTTTTTTGGTATTTCAAAATGGGCTTGGCAACTGGCGCGAGAAGTCTGATTCTGCTCGTAATCCGGGTAGCTGTTTGCAGTTCGACTTGTGTCATCGCCTGGGTGAGTGGTATCAGGGTTGCGTAGATGAGGAGGTAAAGAAAGCCGCCTATTGCGACAGTGAGTATGTTTGGAAGGTGTGCTAGTATCAGTATCAGGAGTGGGGCGATGGCTGAGATTGCGGAGGCAAGGTATATCTTAAGCATTGAGAGGGGGTCATATTCTATTTGGAGCTTTTTTCTTCCCACGTGGGAGCCGTAGATTGTGCCTGCGGTGCTTGCGGTTAGGAAGGCTATTATCAGGCCTTGAACCCCGTAGTTTTTCGTGAGTATCGGGGATAGGATTATCAGTGCGAGTAGGGTGATTAGGCTTATCTTCAGTGTTGTTCTTGTTTGACCTAAACCATTGAAGAGGCTCGTGATGGTAAGGTAGCCAAGTCCCACCGCGAAGTACAGCAGGCTGTAGATTGCCAGAAACGCTGAGGCGGACTGGTATGTTGAACCATATACTATTTGAACTATCTCGTTGGAGAGTGTTATGATCAGGGTTGCTGCAGGGACTATGATTAGGGCGGTATACTTGTTTGCCAGTCTGAAAAACATGCTCGTCTTTTGGCTTGTTGAAGAGTTCAGTTTCGAGAACGCAGGGAGCAGCGCAGTTGCTATTGGAATCGAGAGGACCGTCATTAGCGATGCGAAGTTCGTGGCTGCTTTGTAATTGCCGATCTCAACGTCAGTGGTGAATATGGCAAGCATGACGTTTTGGTAAAGCGGGATGAAGCCTGTGAGCAGCACGGATATGTAGAGGGGTGCCCCGTAGCGCATCATGGTTCTCAGGTCATCAGAAAATCCTGTCTTGTCTTGGCCGCTTTGCCTCTTGGGCATTATGAGGAGAAGGATACATATTCCTGTGATTGCTGCGATGACGTAGCCGGCCACGTAGCCTGTAATCGCGCCGGCAACACCGAGTCCTATGAGAACGAGGGCTATCGAGATTGCGGCTTTGGCGATGGCTTGTATGTTTGTTGTTAGGGCGCTGTATTCTGTCTTATCTAGGCCGATGAAGGCGGACTGTGCGGTGGTGAATATGACTTGAAATAGAATGGAGATAGACATTATTCTGATGTAGAAGGCGAGGTCTGGTCTCTGTAGGAAGAATGAGGCCAACAGGTCTGCGAAGGCATAGCTGATCGCGGAGATGGCTATTCCAGTGGATGCTCGAAGCATTAACCCGTGTTTTATTATTCCTGCTATCCGGTCGGCTTCGCCCTTTAGGTAGTAACTTGCGGTGAACTTTGTTATGCCCTGGCTTATGCCCAGGTCTGTGAACAGGAAGAGAAGCTGGGGAACAACTAGCGCAAGGGTATATTGACCGTACAGTTCGGGGCCGAGAACCCTTGCGATCAAAATTGAGGCGACGGCCAAAATGACTGTGGAGAGAGCGGTTCCCGCGATTAGGAAGACGCCGCCGCGCGCAGAGTCCTCCGCCACCTTCTGCAACTCTTCTGCCATGGGGTTTTCACCTTTGTTTGTCAGGCGTGGTTCTGGCTTTTTGTTCCCTTGTTACGGCTGTTGTTGCAAAGAGTAGGGTCAGGGAAAGCAGACTTAGCACTATGGTTGTTAGCCGTATGCCCCAAGGTGTGTAGTTTAACAGCAGGCCGACTATGGGGACGATGGCGAGGCTCATGCCGAGGCTTAGGGTGATGCGTTCGATTGTGTCCAGCCCTGCTTTCTGTGTTTCCTTTGGCTGTGTTGGGGGGAAGAGGGCTCTTATGAGTGTGTAGCCAGGAAGACAGAGAAGGAAGATAGCCCCTAGGACGTATCTGATGTATACAAATGGGAATAGGTCTTCTGGGGTGGCGAAGACGACTGTGGCAGTGGCCACTGATGTGGCTACGATGAGCCAATACCATAGGGCGTGTTCTGTTCTCATGTAGACAGTGAAGGGGGGCGTTGAGGATTCTGGCGGCTTTGTGAAGTCCAGCTTTCCTTCTCTTTGAAGGCCTAGGATGGTCGCCATTATCTCCGAGTCTGAGCGCAAGAGCCTTTCTTTTACTAGTTCGATTAGTTCTTCCACTGTCTTGGGATTCTCCTCTCGGACAACTTGAACTATCGTTTGAGACAGCTCAGATTCCGACAGGTTTTTGCTCAATTTAGGCTCAGGAGGCTTATGTTTAGGTGAAATATAAGAGTGTTTCAAGAGTGTCGCATAATGGGAATTCGACCTTTGTGATATTAGAGCTTGGGGATTGGATGGATGAAAAGTGATGCGCCGGTTGGGCGCTTTTGTTTCTTGTATCTCCGCGTGGGACTCTTACACTTTTCGGCGTTTGATGGCGTAGAATGCGAACGCGCTGAACGATGCCAGTGTTAGAAGCAGAGGCGGGGCATCAGGTATGACGAATCCTGGGCGAGTTGGAGGTACTTTCATGTCGTAGAGGATTGAGCATTTGGATTTGCCTAGGGCGTATACGAGCATTCGTGGTTATGTCGAAGAGCGCGCGCAGACGCGCTAGTGTTAGGCGTGGAATTGTGTTTTCAGGTGCGGAGGATTATGCCCAGTATGTTAATCGCGACTGTTGCTAGAAACATGATGGAAAAGACCATGGATACCTGTCTTAGCCTCTTTTTATCCACAAGTAGGTTTTTTCTTCCATAGTAAGGTGACAGCATTTCCGAGGTGATCAGAAGAACGATTGATGTTACGGCCAGCAGGAGGCTTGTGTCCCAGAAGCTCAGTGGGAACTGCGTTGTCACCTATTCTCCTTGGTTATTACGGTGTATTCGATGACGATCTTCCCGTCCCGAGTTGTCTGTTGATCATCTAGAGTAATCGGTTTGCCTGATGCTTTTGCCAAAGCACATGCGATAGCGCTTTGGAGTGGACGGTCGAGAGCAGGGCTTTTCATCTTTGCAAAGATCTTTTCGCCGGTGATCTCCAGTTCGAACTCTCGAGCTATTTCCAAGTCTTCGACGAAGAGTTTTGGCATGTTCTGCTGAAGCCAGTGCAGATCTACTCGGGCAAAACTTGTCTGGAGTGTTGTTTCAAAGAGTTTTGCCAGTTCGGCACCCAATGGAGTTATCAACATGCCTTCCGGGTTGGCAATCATGATTCTATCCGCTTGTTCATGTATTTGCTCGGGCGTTGGCAACCTCTTCCCGTCGCGTCTGGATATGAAAGCTCTGTATTCTTCCGGGTCTTCCAGGTATTCTGGAGGCAGATATATCGGGCGTCCCTTGTACCCGAGTTCATCTATTATCCGGTCTAGGGTTGCCGCTGATGAGGCGGTTGCTGCGTCCAAGAGGACTTTCTTCGTGTAGTCTTCGGTTCGGATGTAGGTCAGTGTGATCCCCCAGAATAGCAGACCTAGACCTACGAATGCAAGAATGGAGTATGTGAACGCTATTGAGAGAGCCAGCGCCGCTGTCCCTGTTGTGATTAAGGCGGTGCAGACGAGTTGCGTCTGGCTTATGCTAATCGCCTTATGTCGACTAAGGTAGATCAACGCCATGCATGTGCAGGCTCCTATGGTGGCAAGTCCTATGAGCCCGAGAATTGAACGCAGATACGTCCAGTACTGTACTGCCCATTCTTCGCTGAACCCTAAGCCATACTGGTAGAGATCACGGTGAACAACTTGGTCCAGCTGGGTGAGGAAGATGAGGGAGGATGCGTACAGTGCGGCTCCTAGGGTCAAGAGTGGGTAGCATATTGATCTCAGGCTTTCTCTCTTTGACCGCAAGTAGAACAGGATAGATGCGAGTGCGACGATTGTGAAGGCCTTTGCGGTTATTACAGAAGCATTGAATAATGTGGAGTATGCCCAAGTCCTGGCAGTCCACTCGGAGCTAAATTGCAGACCGTAGTTGTAGAGGTCATTGTGGATGGTCCGGTCTATGTTCGAGAAAAGGATTAGGGACAGCGAGTCTAGGACGTTGAGTATGGCAATGAATACTACCACATGTTCAGGTTTGACGGCAACTCTAATTCTCATTGGTATCCCGATGTGTGGACTGTTCTTTTATCTTTTTTGTGAGTTCACGGTCGGATAATCGTGCCTTCAGATCAGTGACTTCCATATTCGGATGGGCTCGTCGTGTCTGTTTGCTGCAGAGCTAACTATTATTCCTGTTTTCTCCAGCCCCGCTAGCTTGTGGCGTAGTTGCTCCTCGCCTGTGGCTCCTTTCGTAGCCTCGTACGCCTTTGCTATGCTCCCCAGAGTCGGTAAGGTTTCCTTTTCCACTCTGTGGACCAGGTCTATCAGTTGCCTGTTTTGATCCTCAAACAGGCACTAAAAACTGTGGCCAACGAGAAAGGCTTGCACGCGACTTTCATGCCAAAGCCTTTCTTGGGGATCAACGGAAGCGGGATGCACACTCATCAGTCGCTTTTCGACAAGAGTGGCAGGAACCTGTTCCACGACAAGAAGGACAAATACAGCTTGTCCCCGCTCGCCTACTATTTTCTGGGAGGACAGCTGGCGCATGCTAGAGAGATATCTGCCGTCTTATGTCCTACAGTTAACAGCTACAAGCGCCTTGTCAGAGGCTACGAAGCGCCAGTTTACATTTGTTGGGGTCAAAGAAACCGGTCAGCGCTGATTCGAGTGCCCAAGTTCAGCAAGGGCAGGGAGAAATCTACGAGGCTTGAATTGAGATGCCCCGACCCAAGCTGCAACCCCTACTTGGCCTTCGCTTTGATGCTTGCCGCAGGTCTCGATGGCATAGAAAGGAGAACCCAACCTCCACCTTCTGTTGAAGAGGATGTCTATGGATTCGATGATGGAAGACTAGCGAAATTCTACATCAATACTCTACCAGCAGATCTGGGAGAGGCCATCGCAGAGTTCAAAGAAAGTGGCCTAGTCAAGAAAACACTGGGAAATCACACGTTTGCAAGGTATCTGGAAGTCAAGACCACAGAATGGCGTGAATTTCAAAGAAGCGTAACCGATTGGGAAGTCAATAGATACCGCGAATTATGAATTTGCTAATACGCGCGCGCAGTTTATGGGAAAACCGCTGTTTTGGCTTCTTACTTCGTCAATGGAAACTAGAACGGGTGCTTCTCGTGCTAGGGAGGGTTTTCATAGACTGAGTTGGGCGACACTCTTGACCATGCGTCTGGGTTCTGATAATTGAATGTCGGTGCTATCTCTTTTGTCTGTTTTTCTTTTCCGACGAGGATTTTCTTCATTTTTGACAGGAGCTCTCTGTGGGTCTCTTCGTCTCTGATTATTGTTTCAAGAATGTCCTTCAGGTCCTCCAAGTCCACGTTGTAGATTTCACGCACTTCTTTTGTCATGTATCGAAGTGTCTTCAGCTGAACCAGGATGTAGTACTCTTCGCTAACAGTGCTCTCTAGGAGCATCAGCTTGTTCATCAGCGAAGGCATGTCCTCTTTGGTTATTCGCTTTTCTTTGTTAATGTCTCTCAAAAGACTCTCAATTACCGTCCAAGGTCCGCCCAGAAAGAGTCTCTTCTGGCAGTCTTTCGGTTGCTTTTTTGGTTTAGCAATGCTTTCGCTTATTCCCTTGAGGATTGCCGAGTGTTTGCGGCTGTCGTATGCGATATGAAGCATCAGGGAATTGACTAGCGGGAGATGCACTTTGTCTGCGAGGCTCTTGTAGAGCAAGTATGCTCTTTCTTCCAGAACGCTGGCGCAGTGCAGAAAGTCTACAATGCTTTCCTGCTTCATCTTTGCCATTTCGAGGCCTCCATCAATCTGACGTGATCTCAAGATGATAAAGAGCTTATGAATTCGAAATCCAGTCAGCTTGTCGGGAAAGAGAGAGCAGAAGGAAAATGTCACCAGCTTTTGCCGTAGTTGCCTGCTGCGATGACCATGTCGAAGATGTCGATGTCACCGTCTCCCTCAATGTCGCAGTTCGTGTATGTTCCCCACGGTGGCTTGCTGTATCCGCCCGCTATGAGGACAATGTCGGAGATGTCGACGTCTCTGTCGCCGTCCACGTCACCAAGTTTTGGAGTGGTGGAGGACTCGCACATTGAGCAGATGGCGATTAGGAAGCATCGTGTCTCTTTGTAGTGTTTGTCGATCACGTCTGGGTATGAAGGATGGCTTCCGCTTGGCCCTATCTCCCAGAGGAAGCTGGGAATGCCATAGCTGTCTGCTGTGGTTATGGCGAATCCGCCGCCGGAACTTCTGCGCCAGCTGTTTGTGGAGGTTGGGTTTCCGCCGTAGGTTGTGCTGTATGTTGCCAGTCTTGACTTGAGTGTCGTGACGGTTGAAGAGGCTTGAGTGGAATAGTATATTACAGGTCCGCCCCATGTGTGGGTGTTGATGTAGAATTTCGGCTTGTAGTTTTTGTACACGTTGATTAGTGCTTTTGTCTCTGGCTCGCTGCCTGCTGATGGCCCTCTGTATTCGGTTGATGTGCTGCTGGAGGAGCCTGAGGTCCCCCATCCTACAGGGAAGTTCCGGTTGAGGTTCACGTGGTTCTCGTTTACTCTGGAGTTGAGATTGTCGACTTCAGGTATTACTAGGATGTAGTTGTGGGCTAGGATGTGTGTCGCTCTGGAGTCACCTGAAAACAGCCACACGCAGAATAGGTAGGCGGTTACTGCGCCAGCTTCTTCGTCGCCATGCAGTTCCGCGTCCCACAGTACTACTCCTGTGGAGGATGGGTTGCCGAGTCTGAACATTAGGATTGGAGTTCCTTTCGGGGAATAGCCGATTGTCACGTATGATGCTTGACTGGGATGTGCAGCGACGAGAGACTTGTATTTGTCGAGCAGAGAGGTCTTCGACTCGTATAGCGCGAGTGCTGGTGAAGCGGCGGCGGCAACAATGACAATGAAGGCGAGAGCGATTATCGGAGTCGATGGTTTTTTCATGGCTTTTCGGAAAGAGGGCTACGCGAAAGCTTGATTTGAGCGTTTTTGTGAAGGCGAATTCACCTGTTAGTCAAAGATGCTTCACCTCTCTTGTCAAATCGACTTCGCTTCTTGCCAAGGAAACTTGGTAATCTCCATAGGGGCTGTTTGGTCCTTAGCATTACTGCGCGCATTCTAGGTAATGCTTTTATTCTTAATGCACTGAGAACTATGTTCTGAGGAAGAAAATGTCGATAGAAACTAGCAGAATCTTGGGCGGGGTCGGCGCACTACTGATGTTCATTGGAATCATACCATACATCAATTACTTCGGCGTCATCGAGCTCATAGGTCTAATACTTGTCATGGTTGCTCTATACAGTTTGGCTAGCCATTACAAAGAAGGAGGCATTTTCAACAACGCACTTTACGGATTGATAATAGGAATAGTTGGC
>CAYGVX010000043.1:3742-10194 GCA_964353725.1 uncultured Candidatus Bathyarchaeia archaeon | reverse complement strand
TTCATGTGGTTGAAGAAAGCTGTATAAGGCTTTCTGAAGAATGCAGATTTTCCCCGTTTGACAGAGACGAGCAAGAAGGAAATGAAGGATACGGCAAGGTTTCGCCATGAGAGTAGCTCATGGAGAGTCTGGAAGCAAGGTTTCTACAGCAGAGCAAAAGACAATTTAACCAGCTCCTCAAGACTATGCTAATGCTGGAAGAACGGATGAAGACCACGAGAGTTCAAGGCAAGACTAGCAGTCACAGGGTCCTATTGTATGCCATAAGCACCTGTGCATGGTGCAGGAAGGCTAAGAATTTCCTGAATAACAATAAAGTTGCATATGAGTACGTGGATGTGGACTTGTGCAACGAGGAGGAACGCGAGGAGATTAGGATGGACATTGAGAGAAGAAGAGGGCGTTCCAGCTTCCCAATTGTGATTGTCGACGGCAAGACCCTCATCACTGGTTATCACGAGGACAAGATGAAGGAGGCGTTGGGGATTTGATTACTCTGGATAAGGTACGGCAGAGAGCGGAAAGTGACGCGCACACCTATGGGTACCTATTGAACCCCGACCCCGACTTTCTCCGAGACCTTCTCGAGGGTCTCAAGAGCAACGAGGAACGATACGGCTACCCATCTTGTCCTTGCAGGCTTGCTTCTGGAAAGCTCGAGTTTGACAGAGACATGATTTGCCCATGCGACTACCGAGATCCCGACGTGAAAGAATTCGGCTTCTGCTACTGCGGACTCTACGTGAGAAAAGACATTGTCAAAGGCAAGACCCCAATAAAACCGATCCCTGAGCGCAGGCCCGCTGAAAAGCAAGCGAGGGCACAGGTGCTCTCTGTTGAACCATCTGCGGAGACGGCGTCGATAGCAGAGGCCTCGAAGGATGTTAAGATGAAAATATGGTACTGCAGACAATGCGGCTACGTCTGTTTCCGCGAAGACCCGCCCTACATCTGCCCGGTATGCAAAGCGAACCGCGAAATGTTCGCAGAAATAACGATACTCACAAGCGTGCGAGGGTGACTCAAAGGCGATGCGCGCTTGAAGCTTCTATAAACTGGATAGACATATGGGCTTGCTGGGGTCATTCAAAGGTAAAGGCTGAGGGGCATAGCTTGTTCACAATGCAGTCTTTGCAGTTGGGATTCTTGGCAGTGCAGACTCTTCTACCATGAAAGATCAGCAGGTCCGTGAGCTTTGACCAATGTTCCTTTGGGACGAGTACCATCAGATCCCTCTCTATCTTGTCAGGGTTCTTGTTCTTGGTCAACCCTAGCCTCTGAGCAAGCCTCTTCACATGAGTGTCCACTGCTATTCCTTCAACGAGTCCGAATGCCTTCGATAGTACGATGTTCGCGGTCTTCCTCGCCACTCCAGGCAGGGTAAGCAGCTCTTCCATAGTTCTGGGCACTTTTGAATCGAATTTCCTCACAAGAATTTGGCCAGTCTTCTTCAAGTGCTTGGCCTTGTTGTGGTAGAAACCCGTGGATCTAATGTCGACTTCCAACTCCATCAAGTCAGCTTCAGCGTAGTCTGCAGCTGACCTGTATTTCTTGAACAGATCTTTCGTCACTTTGTTGATCTGCTTATCCGTCGACTGGGCAGAGAGCAACGTGGCAACCAAAAGCTCCAGTGGGTTACGATGTTTAAGCGCTATTCCCGCGTCTGGATGCTCCTTTCTGAGAAGCTTAGTGATCTTCTGAACCCTTTCTCTGTCCTCCGTTTTCGGGGCTACCTCCATTCTCTCAGATGAAAAGTCTATTTAGAGGCGAGCCGAAGGGTTCTATTTTTCTGTGATCTTTATGGCTTGGGTCGGGCAGTTGGTCTCGCAGGCTCTGCAAAAAATGCAGTCAGGCTCTCTGGCCGGGTCTGACTTCTGTTCTGAGAGAGGGTTTCCAGGAGTGTTTATCATTTCGAACACGTTAACTGGGCAAACTGAGGCACATATGGCGTCTCCGTTGCACACGTCCTGGTCAACGGCGACCTGTGTTCCATGGATGCCGAGCTTCTTAGGCGGATCCATTTCTCCTCTAACATCGTGACCATTATGGGTGCCGACTTGGGGTTTTTTCATGAAATCTGGGTCAATGGGCATTCTTTGCGGCTTCTCCTTCCTTGACTAGTATCGAATATTGCCGTATATTTGCTTTGTCACAAACAAAACGCAAACCTTAATGATTCTGCAGGAGCTACTATAGCTCTGTTGGTGGAACGATTGGAAGAATCGCAAGAGCCAGTTCTGTGCGAAAACTGCGGCAACCCCATCGACGAATGCCAATGCACCTGTCCATACTGTGGTGAGACAGGGGCATGCACATGCTGTGTCGGACATGGCTGTGCCACCGGCGGATAGCCCTAGACTACTCGTGGTGAGGGGACGTTGGCCGAGAAAGGACTAAACTGGATGATAGGTGGACCTCAAGGGAGCGGCATCGACACTTCCGCAAGCATTTTCGGCAGAGCCTGCGGTTACGGTGGGTACTACCTCTACGGAAAGAGGGAGTACCACTCCAACATCAAAGGGCTCCACAGCTACTTTCACTTCAGGGTCTCCGAGAAACCGGTAATAGCAAACATAGACGACGTGGATTTGCTCGCTGCTTTTGATGCCGAGACAGTGGTGAGGCACATACACGAGGTTGCGCCTCAGGGAGGAGTGATCATAGATAGAGAGGATCTCAACACCCTGGTCTCGGGCATACCCTCGCTGCCCCCGGAATTTCTTGAAGAATTCAACAAGCATCACAAGAGAGATGAAGGAGACGACACCGTAAAAGACCTGCTGGATGAAGCAGAGAAGAGAGAAGTTCTCGCGTATCCGGTCACCTTCCTAGATCTGCTGAAGAGCTTGGCTGAAGAGTTGGGTATTGAAAAGCTAAGCAGGATAACCAGGATGAAGAACGTACTGGCGATAGGCGTAACATTCGGTCTGCTCGACTACGACCCCAGTCTGGCCGAAGAAGCCGTCAAGAATGTGTTCGGTGAGAAACCCAAAACTGCTGAGATGAACATTTTAGCATTCCGAAAAGCCTACGACTACGCTCGGCAAACCTTCGGCGACGAATTCTCCCACAGACTTGGTAGGATCGAGAATCGAGAAAAGAGGATTTTCCTTTCAGGTTTTCAAGCGGTCGCTCTGGGTAAGGTTCTAGGCGGGTGCAGGATACAGACGTATTACCCGATCACTCCTGCGGCAGACGAGAGCGAGTATCTTGAAGCTCATGAAGTGTTCGAGGGGAAGAAGGGCGACGGCGCGATTGTTGTCATGCAGACTGAGGACGAAATCGCCGCAGTGAACATGGCTTCAGGAGCAGCACTGACAGGGGCAAGGGCGGCGACTGCAACCTCAGGACCCGGCTTTTCACTCATGGCAGAGGGGCTGAGCTGGGCCGGAAACAACGAGGTTCCAATAGTAATCACCTATTACCAGCGAGGTGCACCCTCAACCGGTCTGCCCACGCGCCACGGGCAAGACGACCTTAGGTTCGCAGTCCATGCTGGTCACGGCGAGTTTCCCAGAATAGTACTCGCTTCGGGCGATATAGAGGAGTGTTTCTGCGACGCTGTCAAAGCTTTCAACTATGCTGAAAAGTATCAGATGCCCGTGATCCACCTAGTGGACAAGGCGTTGGCGAACAGCACGCAGAGCTACAGAGAGTTCGACCTTGCCCAGGTAAAGGTAGAGCGTGGCGAAATAGTCTGTAGCTGGGACGCTCAAGCGGGCGGGTACAAACGTTTTCAGTTCACTGAGTCAGGGGTCTCTCCTCGAGCCTTTCTTGGAACAAGAGGCGCCGTGATGTGGTACACTGGAGACGAACACAATGAGCTTGGTCACATAAGCGAAGAGCCTCTGAACCGGAACCTGATGATGGAGAAACGGATGAGAAAGCTTGATCTGGTTCGCAAGGGGATACCGCTGGGGGAAAAACTCAACTTCATCGGAAGGGAAAATGCAGACACGGTTGTCGTAAGCTGGGGATCGCCCAAGGGCGCCATCCTGGAAGCCATAGAAACACTTGCAAGAGAAGGTTCCGAACTTGCCTTTCTACAAGTTCGCATGATCAACCCGTTGCCCAGAGAAAGAATTGCTCAAATTCTGGAGAAGGCTAAAACGAAAATCGCAGTCGAGATGAACTACTCGGGGCAGTTAGCCAGTATGATCAGCGAGAACACGGGGATTTTCATGGACTACTACGTGTTGAAGTACAACGGGCGACCCATGACAGCCACCGAAGTGTATGAGGCACTGAAAAAAGCTCTTCGTGGTGACGCGCCTAAACGGCAGGTGTTGACTCATGGCTCATAAGCTGTCAGACTACCGAACCCCAATCTTCGCCGACTGGTGCCCGGGCTGCGGCAACTTCGGCATACAGACAGCAGTCCAAATGGCTCTAACCGAGTTGCAGCTCGAACCCCACATGGTGGTATTTGTGTCGGGCATCGGCTGCTCGGGCAAAACCCCCCACTTCACCAACGTCAACGGTGTACACACATTGCATGGCAGGGCGCTTCCTTTTGCTGTAGGAATAAAACTGGCTAACCCTAACTTGGAGGTGATAGCCGCGGGCGGCGACGGCGACGGTCTCGGGATTGGTGCGGGACACTTCGTCAACACTGGCAGGAGGAACGTTGACATGGTCTACATGGTGCATGACAACGCGGTTTACGGATTGACGAAGGGTCAAGCGTCTCCCACGCTAAGGCTTGGGATGCAGACAAAATCTCTTCCAAAGCCAAACATCAACGCGGCAATCAACCCCCTCGCTCTAGCCCTGGCCTCGGGATACACGTTCATCGCGAGAACCTACGCCTACGACGTGAACCACATGAAGAGCATTCTGGTTCAAGCCATAAAGCATAGGGGTTTAGCCTTCGTCAATATCCAACAGCCCTGCCCCACGTACAACGACATCAACACTAAAGACTGGTACAGCGGATTGGACAGAACAGACCCAAAGACGGGGAAGCCCAAGCCCAGAATCTACAAGCTGGAAGAAACAGGCTGGAACCCAGTGGTCGAAAACCCAGAAGAGGAAACGGAAAAAGTCGTGGAGGCTCTCAAAAAATCCATGGAATGGGGCGACAAAATCCCGATAGGCGTCTTCTACAAGAACGAACTCGTGCCCACTTATGGCGAGCGAATATCAAAGAGAAACCCCCTCTACTCCCAAAAGCCACCAGCAAAACAGGAAATCAGCGACGAATCAGGAACACCCACAGCAGTCATGGACAAGTGGTTCAAAGAACTGGAATTATGAGAGACGTGAAGGATAATGAAAGGATACGCAGGCAGAACACTGAAAGTAAACCTCTCCGACGGCTCGTCCAAGACAGAGACATTGCCACCCGAATGGCCTCGCAAGTTTCTCGGGGGAATGGGATTCGCAAGCATGCTTCTCTTCAACGAAACCCCAAGAGGGCTAGAAGCCCTAAGCGCAGACAACAAGCTGATAATTGCTCCGGGGCTTCTTACGGGAACAGGCATACCCGCAGCTTGCGCGCGCGTGCACAAGGGCTACGAAGTCAAGGTTCACGAAGACCTGATGACCCTGTACGATGTGGTTGGAGTCTGCAAGTTCACGAGGCAAATGTTCTTCGCGGAGGCGTACCCCGAGATGCTGAAGGCTGTCACAGGGATGGAGATGACTGTAGCTGATCTCCTGACAGTCGGGGAGAGGGTCTACAACCTGCAACGAGCTTTCAATGCCAGAGAAGGGCTCGACCGGAATAATGACACCCTGCCTCCAAGAGTGTTCGAAGACCCAATTCCAAGTGGTGCTTCGAAGGGCAGCTTTCTTAAGGGAAGCGAGTTTGAACGAATGCTCGACGATTACTATCAAGTCAGAGGCTGGTCACAAAGCGGTGTACCCACAAAGGTCAACCTTGCCTTACTTGGATTGGATGAGGTTGCAGAGAAAATTGGCGCCTACTAACCAACTTAGGAGGAATAGGGAGAAAAGAGATTTCACTGCGACAAGTGAACCTGCAGGCAGCGAAGGCAGCGTGGATCAAGGTGGAATATACGTGGTTCAGAAACACGCCGCAACTCATCTTCACTACGACCTGAGGCTGGAGATGGACGGAGTCTTGAAGAGCTGGGCTGTTCCCAAAACCCCGCCAGCAGAAGCAGGGGTCAGAAGGCTGGCAGTTGAGGTGGAGGACCATCCGATTGAATACGCCAGTTTCCAAGGCACGATACCTAAGGGGAATTACGGTGCGGGCACTGTTGAAATATGGGATAAAGGCGCTTTCACACTTCTTGACAGGAAGGAAAACAAGATAGCCGTGAACATTCACGGTGAGAAACTGAATGGAACATACTTTCTCATTAGATTGAAGGACAAGAAGAACTGGCTTTTCTTCAAGAAGAAATAAGTAGTATCTTAGGTCTTGGAAAAGTAGGTCTTGGAAAAGCTGTGGTTTCAGAGCTCAAGATTCGGGAAATAAAAAAGAG
>CAYGVX010000043.1:0-3642 GCA_964353725.1 uncultured Candidatus Bathyarchaeia archaeon | reverse complement strand
TAGGTCTTGGAAAAGCTGTGGTTTCAGAGCTCAAGATTCGGGAAATAAAAAAGAGAGGAGATTAGAGTTTTTCTCCATAGTTTCCGGCTGCAATTACAACGTCGAATATGTCCACGTCTTTGTCCTTGTCAACGTCGCAGTTGGGGTCGTACTTTGGTTGCCCTTCTTTTGAACCGTAGGCGCCAGCTATCTTGACTATGTCGAATATGTCGACGTCTCCGTCTCCTTCCACATCGCCCGGTAAGGTCACGATTATCCAGCCCTCGGTCAAAGAGTTGTCAGAGATTTCAGTTTCGCCCCCTACTGTCGAAGCGTTTGCGCTTAGGGTGTAGTTTCCATACGCCCAGCCCGTGGTGCTCCAAGTAACATTGTATTCCGCCTCGGTGAGACCCGCAAGGGAAGTGACTGTAACGCTCGTTATGGCAGTTCCGTTTGCGTAGACGGTGAAGTCGAAGCTTTCTGGGAAGGTGCCTTCGTTTGCAACGGTAACCTTGATCTTTGTGCTGTATCCCCGAGCAATCAGTGTTCCCATTGGCGATATTGCCGTGACGGCTACGTCGTGGAAGCCTGGGCCTATTTCTACGGTACCTCTCCAGACGAGGTGCGTCATCTGTTCACCGACTTTGTTCTTGAGCTCGCTTGAGGGTATATTCAGATAGCAGGTGCCTACGCCTAAGGCGCGGAAGGTCATGTTGAAGACCGTGCCGTCTCTGTTGAATGTGGACGCTGCCCCACTGGACGACGCTGCAACCCAGTATGTTCCAACTATTGGGTCGACTTCGTTCTTTGTTATCGTTGCTGGGCTGTAGAGTACACCCCATGCGTAAGTGTTCACCGGGATGTACAGAGAGTGACTCACGTATTCCAGCAGCGAAGTGTCCCAGCTCATGTTGAAGTTCAGTCCCCACAAGTCTACGGGGTCAGTTATGCGGACGCTCACCATGAAGCTCAAGCCCTCCTGCGTCTGAACCAATCCAGGTTCTACACGAATCGCCGGTAGCTGCTCGATTCTTACGATCCATCGGTCTTCTCCAGTGACGCCGTTCGCGTCGTTTGAAGTCAACCTTAGCGTGCAGGTTCCAGGGGAGATTAGAGTTGTATTCCACGTGGCCAAGTTGCCATTAGTCGTCTCGGTTTGACCGTTGTCTATTAGTTCAATGCCCGTAGTCAACCAAGTACCAGGGTTAGTTCCCCTGCCGTACTCCATTGTATAGTTGCTGAACGTTGCTCCGGATGCGGTGCCCCTTCTCGCCGTTCCATTCAGTGTTAGAAAGCCCTTGAAGACTGGGGGTTCTAGTCGTTTTGCGGATGGGTCTGTTTTGAAATGAGCCGTCGGCGCCATAATCTCGGTGACTATCTCTGTCGTGGGGTCTCCAAGTATCAAGAGTTCATAGTAGGTCCATCTGACAGTGTCTGACGAGATGCTGCCCGCGAAGTATTCCTTTGAGGCCTGTACAGTCTTGCCCAAGATGCTTTCCGTGTCGTTGAGGATCTCGAAGAACTTCTTGTCGAACTGGTCACCAGTACCTAGGGTTGTGCCTGGCATATACCAGCCATATCTGGTGTTGCCTACGAAGGCGAAGGCTCCGTTGGGGTTGAAGACGAAGTGCTCTATGACAGCGTCTGCGTCGATGGCTGCTGCATAGCAGCCTACGCTGTAGCCGAGGAAGTATTCTGTGTTTGTGATGTAGGTGTCGACGTCGGTTCTGGATAGGCTCAACATAGTCTCAGTGTTAGTGTGCCCGTCATGGTTCAGTATGTGGGTGCCGCTGTTGATCGCCGTTATTACTGCGTTGCGGCTGTATGTTCCGTCTCTTGAGTAGTATCTTCTAGTCGTGTACTGGGGTATCTCGTCTGAGGCTAGGTCCTTACTGTTCCCGCCTTCGGTTTCTTCGTCGAGGGTCTCGGCGAACATCAAGGCTTTCTTGAAGTAGGAGTCGTCTGTGTTGTTCTCATACCATATAGTCTTGTTGACGAAGTTCTCGACACGCTCTGGAGTTGTCACCGGAGCTCTTCCTATGTAAAGCTCCGCGTACAAGTCGGCTTCGTCTCCAGCTGTTCCGTTTTGGGGTGAGCCTGAGCTTGCTGGGTAGACTCCTTCGCCGAAGTATGTGTCGTTGTCGTTGTTCCAGCTTCCGTCAAGAGCTACGAAGTACATGTCGCATGGTATGGCGTTGTCGACGGTGGGTGGGTTTGTGGCTACAAAGCCGTACGTGCCTCTGCTGGGGACTATGTTTGTGTCTCCGCCCAGTAGTATGTACTCTGTTTCCCAGTTCGCGTAAGCGTCCTTGATGAAGTTACGCACGCGGGCAGTTGTGTCGTTGAACTTCGCTACTGCTGTATTTTGGTCGCCAAACAAGCCATCGACGAAGTAGTCTGGGTCGGCTAGTATGTCTTCAACCAGGACGGTTGTCACGCTGAAACCTTTTAGTGTTTTCCAGTCGACTAGTTGCTGGAATGACCCGTTTAAGGCGGCGCTGGTTATTATGACATAGTTGTATGTCTCTGCTGGATCAACTATTGAAGTGGGTCGTTGCTGTGTCTCAGTAGGCGTGTAGTATGTCTGAAGGGCTTCAGGGTTGTCCACGGTGTTTTTGACTACTTCTCTGTCTTGGGGCAGGTTTCTTAGCAACGGAGAAGCTTCACTTGTTTCCTCTAGGTTCGCTGTCACTGTCATTGATTTGAAGTACGACAGCTGGCCTATTTTCGGGACGTATTGAATGGGGTGAAGGGTTATGAGTAGTATCCTGTAGCCGCGCAGATGCTGCTCTGCCACTTGAGTGAACACTGTTCCTGGGAACGGGTTTGAAGATGCGTAGATTTGCGGATCAGGTTTGTCCACTGTGGTGGGCTTGGAGCCCACGGGAACTGACGTCTTGCCATATTCCACGTTGAACTTGCCTGCAAGCAGTTGTCTGCCGCTTGGGTATATGCTTATGCTCTTCACGTTTTTGCCCTGCGGGATCAGCAACTCAAGTGTCTTAATGGGCAGTACTGGTTCTC
Source organism: uncultured Candidatus Bathyarchaeia archaeon (assembly GCA_964353725.1). GTDB lineage: Archaea > Thermoproteota > Bathyarchaeia > Bathyarchaeales > SOJC01 > CAYGVX01. The sequence goes on along the minus strand of CAYGVX010000043.1, from coordinate 639 downwards.
CTGGGGCTCCCTGTCGGAGCAGCTTACCCATCTCGATTATCTGGTATTCTGTGGTTTGGGTTACCGTAGGTTTTGGGAAGTGCACTTCGGCTGTGATTGAATATGGGTTAGTGTAAGTGTTAACAGTCAGGCTGTCTTCTTGGCTTTGAGTGAGTTGTTGTTCGACTTTCGGGGCGTTGGTTGATATCACTGACATGGCTATGAGGAGGCAGATTGAAAGAGCCAAAAGTAACTTAACGTGTTTTTGCATAGTGCATCAAGAATAAAGGCCCTTTTAAGAGATTTATTCTTTGTGGAAGATACTTCTATCTGGGGGCTGTGTTTTGTGTGTAGTCTAGGGACCCGTTTGCCTCATTTGCGCGCGCTGCCATTTGGAAGTCTCCCATCATTCTACCTATGTTCAAAAGAAATGTAATAGGATACCAAATCCGTCGTGCAAGCATTCTTGGATAAATCTCGGGGTATCTTGTGCTGAGTGCGCGCAACTACGGGCATGGCTTTTGCGTTGCGTCACGATTTCAAGCTTTCTTTTCTTAGAAGCAGTTCCTCCTCTGAATATCGTTGATTGTGCATTTTCCTAACTCTCAGGTATCGTGTTAGACCATCCGCGGACTCCTTTTCCCACAGGTTGATTTCCCC
>CAYGVX010000042.1:0-10928 GCA_964353725.1 uncultured Candidatus Bathyarchaeia archaeon | reverse complement strand
TGTTTTCCTACCGCTAGAATTAGGTACGATATGGTTCTACGTAGGTCTCCCAATTGCTCTAATAGGACTAGCTGGGAACACGGTGACTGTGGTGAATTGGGCCAATACCCCAGCGGGTAAACCTGTAACCAGAGGATTATATCGTTATTCAAGACATCCTATCTATGTAACGGAAGTTTCAATTCTTCTGGGTGTAAGTATAGCTTCGGCTTCATGGGTTTTCTTGTTGTTTCCCATCATAATTGGAGTAGGAGCCATATATTTCATAAAGATGGAAGAAGCAGAGTGCCTTGGACATTACGGTGCCCCCTATCTTGAATACATTAGGCGAACTCCAAGATGGATAGGAATACCGAAATCAGAGAAAAAAGAATAGTGGCAACTAGTTTAAGTTTTTATGACTTATGAAAGAAACCAGATATGAAAAAGAGATCTAGAAAGAGGGTCTTTGTCTTCAACATCAGCGTTGTTTAGCTACTTGCAGCAGCTACATTGACCGTGATGCTTCTTGTTGTGAGTTTCCATTTCCTCTTTTGTGCTAAAGGTTTGACCACAACACTCGTATTTACTGGATTTACTCATCAAGTCATCCCTCCATTTGCAGTATCATCATCTAAGCCAGAGGTATAAGTCTACTGGAAACCCGCTTCCTTCTCAACAGCTGGACACTTTCACTCAGCTCTCAAGCTTCAAGCAATGACTTGCAGAACAGGCGTTAAATAGAAAAATCAGCTTATGCAGTTCTGCTTGCGGTTCATCTGTCAACCCTTGTGAATGTGTGACTTCAGCCCATGAGCATGGTCTTCCACTCACATATCGGTGAACCGCAAACCCACAACCCAAACTACAAAAAACACCACTTTCTATGGACTCCCTGGAAAGATATTATATTAGGTAATACTTCGTTTGTAGAACGGTTCTAGGCATGGCTTGTAGGGTGCCTTGTTGAGAATCCCTTCCTATCTGTTAGTCATTCATGCGCTTCTAATTCTTTGTTGGGATAAAGAGGGGTCCTCAGATTGTTCTTGACATAATCTAAGAGCTTTGTCCTAAGTGAATAGTCTGGTAAGATAAGCCCCCAGTCTCTGAAGCCAGTATTCCAGTCTTCCTTTGAAATGTGAGCACAGTCGAAATTGGGAGCTTTCTTCAGGATGAAGGTCACCATTTTTCCTTTGAGATGTTCAAATTCTTTGGACTCCTGCTTGAGTTGCTGGACCACACCAAGCAATACTGTGTCATCCTGCAGTTCGTAAGGTTCGGATAGATATGTTGATGATACGCTAACGTAGAAGAGGCTTGCATCTTTAGGAACAAGAGAGGGGTCATTCTGCTTGGAGATCGATTTTTGTATGATAAGCGGCATGTAGCACCCCTTTACTTGCATCAGTTCTGTTTCTCATAAAAGGCTTTCTTCTTGATGATTTTCCTCAAAGGAACATGGCTCATTGACGTTTGAATGAGCAGTTCTCTGGCAATGCACGCGCGTCAGGTTTCCCTTCATTGTTCCATTGACCCAGAAGCTTCTGAATGTACTCTAGCTTCTGCCTGTGATATGCGCGCTCCTTTTTCACGAGCGGAGGTGAGCATTTATATACGAGTAGGCTTTGAGCGCCATATAGGAACCACCAGCCATGCCGTTCTCGCCCGGTGTCCGCGAAACTCTCGCCCGAAGAATAGCCGGCGAAATTATACTGTCGAATAGTCCAGGCGTGACGATGAAAAGGTGGCGTCAACTCTTCGGTATCTCACAAACATCTCTGTCAGACGAAATGCTTCTCTCTTCCTCCACCGTCATAAGCGACTACGAGAGTGGTCGAAGGAAAAGCCCAGGAACACGCTTCGTGAGACGTTTCGTGAAAGCTTTGCTTACAATCGACCAGGAAAGGGGTGGGCTGTTCACTAAGCAGTTCGCCAGCCTGACACGATTGCCTAGTGCGGCCGTACTCGACGTACGGGAGTTTCCGCTCCCAGTCAGCCTTGAACGGTTCTGCAGGGTCATAAAAGCCCGGGTCATAGCTTGTCCTGAAGAAGCCGACTTGAAGATTCTCGGCTACACGATAATCGACACCCAGAAGGCGATGGAAACGCTCTCGGGACTAGAGTTCTTCCAGATCTTCGGGGCAGCAGCGGAGAAGGCACTGGTCTTCACGAACATCGAACACCCGTTGTTTCCAGCGCTTGCGTTGAGGTTCAGCCCGCTGAAGCCTTTGATAACGGTCTTCCACGGAACCCCTCCGAACGAGCTTGCCGTCAAATTGGCTGAATACGATAGAACACCTGTGCTGTACTCTGAGATGCCTGATACGGCCAATTTGGTAAAATCTCTAAGACGGCTATACCGAGTCACTTTACGGGTAAGAATGGGTAGGCTCATCAAGGTGCCTCCAAAAATAGATGTTTAGCTCCGCAACAAAACTGAAACGGCTTGCCTTCTGAGATCCTGTTTGCCCATGACGCATTTACAATCATGTGTGCACACGGACAGAAACTCTTAACTATCAAAGCTGGCTCTTTTTCTAGGCTCGTGACCTATGTTGGAGCACAGCATCGAGACTCGAGATATAGTGAGGCTGTTCAAGGCACACGATAAGCCAGTGACAGCCCTGAACAAGGTTTCGATTTCGATAGAAGAGGGGGAAATCTTCGGACTTCTCGGGCCAAACGGGGCAGGAAAGACTACGCTGATAAAAATTCTGACCACACTTCTGCTTCCAACGAGCGGCGAAGCCTATGTAGGCGGGTTCAGCGTGGTCAAAGAACCCCAGAAAGTGAGGAAGATTATTAGCTTGGTCTCGGGAGGCGAGACGCCTGGATATGGAATACTCTCCTCGAGTGAGAATCTGTGGTTTTTTTCGCAGCTTTATGGCATGTCCTCTTCGGCCGCGAAGGAAAAGATTCAACGCCTGGTAAGGGAGCTGGACTTCGAAGACTACGCAAGAACAAGGATGTCCAAGCTGTCTACGGGTTATAAACAGAGACTTAACCTTGCAAGGGGTTTGCTGAACGAACCGAAGATTCTTTTCTTGGACGAGCCTACGCTAGGACTGGATGTCTTAACTTCGAAGAAGCTGCGAGGCTACATTGTGGACTGGGCGAAGAGGGAAAGGAAGGGCACTGTTCTGTTAACAACCCATTACATGGCTGAGGCCGATGAAATGTGCGATCGCGTAGCCATCATAGATCAAGGAAGGATCTTGGCATGCGACAGTCCGTTGACCCTCAAGGAGAATCTCAAGGAAAACGTTATAATGAAGGTTGAAGTCTCCTCGGTTCAAGCTGATTTCGGCTTCATGGAAAAAATGAAGGGCATAGTAGGATACTCGCAGACGCGCAGCATCCAAACAGACACTACCACGCTGAAGGTAGTGGTACGTGACGAACAGGTCTTCTCGAAGATAACATCGATGCTAGGGGAGCAGAAGTTGAAAGTGTTGTCGGCCAACAAGGCTGAACCGACCCTTGAAGACGTGTACATTAGCCTGGTCGGCCGCGGCTTCGAAGAGGAGGAAGCACGTGGCGGTGCGTGAACAAATCGTCCACAACCTTAGAGCAGCCTACGCTAGACTGTGGGTGAGGATCAAGGGCGGAAATCGAGAGCCCGAGTGGATCGCTGCCGAACTGGTCATTCCAATTCTCACCCTGAGTGCCTACATCTACCTCTACAGGATGTTGAAAGCGCCACCCGAGTATGCAGGCTTCGTTGTAATCGGAGGAACGATGATCGCCTTCTGGGTCAACGTCCTGTGGAACATGTCGGCCCAGTTCTACTGGGAGAAGGAAACTGGAACCTTAGAAGCCTACTTCGTAGCCCCGATTTCCAGAATGGCGATTCTTCTCGGGATGGCCTTAGGAGGAATCGTAAACACGACACTCAGAGCCATCGTGATTCTTGTGGCTGGAACCTTGATCTTTCAAACCCCTCTGATTGTTCATGAGCCGTTTACTGCAGTGCTGATCTTTCTCCTAACTATAACCGCTGTTTACGCGTTGGGAATGTTGTTTGCCTCACTGTTCATGATGTACGGAAGAGAAGCTTGGCACACAGCGAACCTTCTTCAGGAACCCGTGTATTTTCTGTCAGGCTCCTATTTTCCGACAAGATTCTTGCCTTTCGTGGCGCAGGTTCTGGCCTCTTTTATTCCGTTGACTTTCGGACTTGACGGCATAAGACGCGTCATGGTTCAAGGAGAAGGAATATCGAGCACCTGGCTGAACGTCGTTGCTTTGTTGATTTTCATAATGATTCTGATGCCGTTGGCCAAGTTCGCCTTAGACTATATGGAGAACCTGGGCAAGAAAGAGGGGAGACTGACGTTGAGATGGCAGTAAGCACAATTCTCCGAACGATTAAGCAGGCTGTCTGGGTGGGATGGAAGGTTGAGACTAACTGGGCTGACCCCCTAGTGTTCGCCATCTACTACCTTATCAGACCTATTGCTGGTCTACTTATCGTCGGCTTCATATTCCTCATCGGAAGCTTTGCATCTGGGGGAGCACTCAACCCCGAGTATTTCACGTACATGTTCATCGGAAACAGCTTCTTCATCTACGTAGTGCAGATAATGATGACGATGAGCATTCTGATACACGAAGACAGAGCCCATTACGAAGTTTTGAAACACATCTATCTGACCCCGGGCTCGCTATCCTGGTACATCGTTGGCAGAGCCCTGAACGGAGTTATGAACGCTTCGATATCGCTGGTTCTGACTTTGACGTTTGGAGTGGTCATCTTTCAGGGTCTAATGGGCGTGCAGATTCCGATCAACTGGTTAGGAATAGACTTTGCGCTACTAGCCCTGACCCTGATTCTGGGGATAATCTGTTTCATGGCGATGGGGTTCATCCTCTGCGGGATAAACATCATGACGTCGAAAGTGCAGTTCATGCTAAGCGAATACGTGTCCGGAATCCTCTACCTCTTCGGCGGAGTCGTTTTCGTGCCTGAAATCCTTCCCTCTTGGGGGCAAGCAATCTCAAACGCTCTGCCAATCACATACTTCCTCGGTAGCGTAAGATTCTCCTTCCTACATCAAGGCTCGCTTGACATTCAAACGACCATGCTGAGCCTGCTTGTGACGATGATTGCAACCATAATCGTCGGAGCAGGCGTTTTTAGAATCGCCGAATACAAGGCTAGAAGAGACGGCCTGATAGACAAGAAAGAAGAGTACTAGCATCCCCAAAAAACGGGTAGGGGGGGTACTCCCCTTAGGCGGCGCTACCTGTTTAGCAACTTTTGAGGACTTCTAAGATAGATACACAAAGCATTTTCATATCCGAAACATCCTACTGACAGAGAACAACAACCCCCAAAGCGCCTTCTACCCTCAAAGAAGGCAGTGTCGGATAGGCATGTTATAGACAGCAACTCCGCCCCCAACAGTGTCGGATTATTGGCACAACTAACAGATATTCCGACAATCTTAAATACCGCTTTGTCGTAGAGCATCCTGAGAGTGTTAATATGTCGGGTGTTACTGGCAAGAAGCCTGCAAGCAAAGAAGAATTTATCCGACAGTTAGGCGACGCAGTTGCCAAGCAAAGTCGACTGAGAAAGACTAAACCGACAGTTGCAGGCGCCGCAAAGCAGCTGGGCATTCATAGAGACACTCTTTATCAGTGGATGCGAGAGTTCAACGTTGACTTCGACCAACTCTATGAAGGAAAAGTGACGGATGTGAAAGGCGCGGAGAAAAATGACAGACCAGTCTACCTCATCGGCGAGGCTCTGGTGGGCGAAGGAGACGAGGTTGCGCACATAGACTTGCTGGTAGGCGACAAGGACGGTCCTGTGGGCGACGCCTTTGCCTCTGGCATGTCGAATCTTTCTGCTGGGCACACGCCTCTGCTCGCTGTGATTAGGCCGAACCTTCCTCCGAAGCCGCACACGCTGCTCATACCGAAGGTGACCGTGAAAAACCTTGAGGAAGCTGGTAGGATTTTTGGTCCAGCCCAAGCTGCGGTCGCGAAGGCTGTGGCGGACTCGGTTGAGGAAGGGGTTATCCCAAGAGACAAGGTTGAGGACTGGGTGATCTTGTGCAGCGTCTTCATCCACCCCAACGCCAAGGACTTCAGACGGATATACCATTACAACTACGGCGCTACGCGACTAGCGTTGAGGAGGGCGCTGGACAGCTACCCGTCCTTGGACAAGGTGATATACGATAAGGACAGAGCTAAGCATCCGATTATGGGCTTCAAGGTGCCCAGACTGTGGAGACCACCCTACCTGCAGATCGCTCTAGATGCTCCAAGCCTCGAGAAGGCCAAGAGCGTGTTACACGAGTTGCCCGAGAGCGACAGAATAATCCTCGAAGTGGGTACGCCGCTCTTGAAGAAGTATGGAGTAAAAGCGATCAGAGACCTCAGAGAAATAGCCAAAGACGTGTTCATCATCGCAGACTTGAAAACCTTAGACGTGGGCAAAGTGGAGGTAGACTTGGCGTTTGAAGAGACTGCCGACGCCGTGGTAGTGGCGGGATTGGCTGCGAGGGAAACCTTGGAGGGGTTCATCTACGAGGCTAAGAAGCTCGGCATATACGCGGTGGTCGACATGATGAACGTAGAAGACCCCCTCAAGAAACTGCAGTCGCTGAAGGACATGCCCGACGTTGTGATTCTGCATCGTGGCATAGACGCAGAAACGGGGAAAGCCTTGAGCTTGGACGCCATCCAGAAGATAAAGCAAGCTTTTCCAGGCAAGAAGTTTCTAGTAGCCGTCGCAGGCGGCATAATCCCCGAGACAGCGAAAGAGGCATTGGAGAAAGGCGCAGACATCGTGATCGTAGGCCGGTATGTTACTCAGTCAAAGGACGTGAAGCGCGCTACCCGAGACTTCTTAGAGATCACGCAGGCGATGCGGGAAGACATCGACCTCTACAGAGTCCACGTGGAATAGGCTTATCCACAGAGACGAACGAGTCTTACGCCGTGGAGAACTGGCTTGGCAATTATGAGAAGGACGGGTGCCTTCGTCAAACTTATTCGACCCGTCAACTGTGCGATGATGGGTTTCGCAGTAATCGTCGGCTCGGCGCTAGCTGGAAAAGAAACGCTTGCCCCGCAGCTCCAGAACCTACTGCTCGGCTTCTCCACGGGCTTTTTCCTGACAGGCGCGACTATGGCGATCAACGACTACTATGACAGGGAAGTCGACGCCATAAACGAGCCAAGACGGCCCATCCCAAGCGGCGCAATAGCCCCCAAAGGGGCCTTGACTTTTGCCCTTGTCTTGACGGTTGTCGGATTCTTGGCTGCGACTCTTACGAACTGGCAGTGCTTCGCTCTAGCTGCAGCCTCTTGGTCTATCTTCATCCTCTACACGACACGAGGAAAGCGCATGGGTTTTCTCGGAAACCTGATGGTCAGCACCTGCATCATTGTGCCCTTCGTCTACGGGGGTTTCGTGGTTGGAAAGGGACTACTGCCCACATCAGGCATCTTCGTCGCCATGGTTTTCATCTCCAACACCGGGCGCGAAGTCACGAAGGGCATAGTCGACGCTCAGGGCGATAGAGAGAAGAACATACGGACGATTGCGGTGCTTCACGGCGAGAAGAAGGCGGCAGTCGTCGCCGCGGCTCTGTATCTTTCAGCCGTGTCCTTGACCCCTCTGCCCTGGCTCTTGGACACAGTCTCCTCATGGTACCTCCCCTTCGCCTTCTTTGCGGACATGGGGTTGATCTTGGCCTCAATCCTTCTACTGGTCAACCCGTCCAAAGACAACGCCAGACGCATCAAGAACCGAAACCTTTTCTGGTTCTTCAGTGGATTGTTGGCGTTTCTGGCAGGAGCCTGACGGCTGAAAGCTTTGTAGGCCGAGCTGTAAATATTTAGGTCAGAACAGTGAAAGAATGAGGGGATACCCATGTCAGTCACGCCTATTCAAGAAATCCTCTCGGGGAGCCAAGAAGGCAAGCGTGTGAGCATCCGAGGATGGGTCTACAGAAAACGCGAAAGCAAAGAGACAATCTTCCTCCTCATACGCGACGCCACAGGAATCCTACAGGCCACCGTCAAGAAAGGAGCAAAGGTTTGGGCAAATGCGGAGACAATAACAATCGAATCCTCAGCCTTGCTCAGTGGGACAGTGAAGCAGGACAAGCGAGCACAAGGCGGATACGAGGTCGCCGTCGATGAACTGAAGATCATAGGCTTGGCTGAAACTTTTCCGATTGCGAAGGATTCAAGTGAAGAGTTCCTTCGCGACATCAGACATCTCTGGCTCCGGGGAAGGAAGATGAACCTCATCATGCGGGTTAGGAGCGAGGTCCTGTGGTTCACGCATGAGTTCTTCAAAGAAAAAGGGTTCATAGAAATCTCGCCACCAATGTTCATCACCAGCGCATGCGAAGGCGGCTCAACCCTCTTCGGAGCAAAATACTTCGACCAAGATTTGTACCTAACCCAGAGCGCCCAGCTCTACTCTGAAATCCTCATATACTCTCTCGAGAAGGTTTACACATGCGCACCCTCCTTCCGCGCAGAAAAGAGCAGAACAATACGTCACCTGTGCGAGTACTGGCACGTGGAGCCAGAATGGGCTTTCGCAGACCTGAACAACGTCATGCAGGTCGAAGAGCAACTCGTAAGCTACGTCTGCCATAAGATAGCTGAAAAATGCAAGAGTGAACTTCAAGAATTGGGAGTCGACCCAGAAAAACTCTTGAAAGTCAAGCCGCCGTTTCCACGGATAACCTACAAAGAAGCAATAGAAAGAGTCCAGAACAAAGGGTTAGGGATAGAATATGGGGAAGACATGGGCTACGACGAAGAAAAAGCCCTGGCAGAAGACTTCGGAGAACCGTTCTTCGTCTACGACTACCCAAAAAAGATAAAGGCGTTCTACTGCAAAACCTACCGCGACAGGCCTGAGATAGCAATGTCCGCAGACATGCTCGTCCCCAAAGTCGGAGAACTGACCACGGGCGGTGCCAGGGAGGACGACAAGGACGAGTTGATCAAGAGAATCAAAGAATCGGGGCTGCGAGTGGAAGATTACGACTGGTACATCGACATGAGACGGTACGGCACCGTGCCCCACGTGGGCTTCGGACTCGGCGTAGAAAGATTCCTCATGTGGATACTCGAGCTGGACAACATAATTGATGCCATACCCTTCCCACGAACCATGCGCAGAAGCTACCCCTAACGTGCCCTTTCGGAATTAGCATGTTGCTCTCAACTTCATTTTTAAGCACCCTTTCAGCCTATCCTCTAACGAGTGCGCAACTGTGACGCGGCAGATAGGGGCAAAAAAGCAAGCCACAAACAGGAGGGACAACCCTTGGATACTCGAGCTCAGCGACAACCCAAGCCTCGCCAACGAACTCACCAGCAAAACAGACCTCTGGACCACCAAAGACACAAACTCAGGTCTATGCGTGGTCTGCAAAGGCTCCCGAATGCTCTGCGGAAAAACCCGCTGCCCAGTCATGGTACGCGTAAACTCCTTCATACGCGCGGTGCCGCTTTTCAAGGGTTTGGACATCGACGGTGCTTCGCCGCCCAGCGTGTTCGTAGGCAGGATAGGCTACCCTTATGTCTATGCGGGTCCACTGGTGCCGCCTGTGCATGAAGACACGAGCCTCTACGACCTGCCAGAACTCTGGTTTGGTAAGCCTATAGACGAGATAGTCAACTTCCGCTCCATGCTGATCAGGGGCAAGCATCGGGTGCACGTGCGTCGTTTTGGGGAGGCAGGTAGAATCATGGACCTGACGCGCGAGCTGGCTCTATCCTCCGGCGCCACCGAGGTGGAGCTGGCTCTGAAGAAACGTCCCCGGGGCTACCTAGTCTTGAACGACGAGACTCAGCCTTTCGGTCCATCGGCGCCCATAAGAGACCTGCGGGTAGCTTCGGCGCCGTGGGATCATCATGTTGAGAAGGCTTACTACGACACTGACCTAGGGGCCAAGCCTGCTGTTTTAGAGCTTTTCGACAAGGGGGTCTTGGTGACGAAGATCCAGCGAGCCTTCAGCGTAGGCGCCTTCGGCGTCGAGCAGCAACGTCGCCTAGTGCCCACACGGTGGAGCATCACAGCGGTCGACAGCATAGTCTCCCTCGACCAGATGGAGAGAGTTAGGACATTTCCGTTGATCAACGAGTACAGGCTATACGAATCATCTTACCTGTCGAACCAATTTGAAATCCTGATGATGCCTGACGCGTGGAACTACGAGGCGATCGAAGCGTGGTATCCGGGCACTGTTTGGAACCCAAGCGGCAGGAACGTGGTTTTGTATGGAGATTGGGAAGGTTATGGTGGTCGAACAACCTACGCGAGCATCGGGGGCTGCTACTACGCTGCAAGGTTGGCTGTGTGTGAGCTCTTGATGAAGGAACGCCGCCAAGCAAGCGTCGTCGTTCTGCGTGAAGCAAGACCCGGTTACATCATGCCCGTGGGCGTGTGGCAAGTCCGGGAGAACGTTCGGAACGCCATGCGTCAGCTGCCGCTGAAGTTCAACACGTTAGATGAGGCGTTGCAGCGGATTTCAACCCAATTCCACATTCCAATCGAGCATTGGATGGCGAAGAGCAGGCTTATCAGTGATGCGAGGACGCAGAGAAAGATAACCCAGTACGCTTGAACGTCTTCTCAGCTCAGCTTCTTGCCGCACTTGCTGCAGAATTTGGAGCCCGCGAGATTCTTTTCGCCACAATTGGGACAGTTGATCGGCTCCCTACTCGTTGCCTCTCTCACCTTTTCTCTTGCGGTTTTGAAGGCCTTTCCCATTTCTTTGCCCGCTACTGAGAATGCCTTCTCAATCTCTTCTCCCACTCTAGAAAAGGTGTCTCTCAAGTCTTCCCAGGGGCTAGAAATTCCCATCTCCACTCCTTTCTTGGTCCTCACCCCGCACCGGGAACAGAAATACGCGTTTTCGGACAGCTCTTCGCCACAATTGGAACAGTACACAAGTGCCACC
>CAYGVX010000041.1:0-11005 GCA_964353725.1 uncultured Candidatus Bathyarchaeia archaeon | reverse complement strand
CCCTGGTGTCAGAACTTCCACCTCTCCAAGGTTGAACCCCATCCGGCGACTGCTACGTTCTACGAGGCTGAAACGATTCTTGGCTTGGCTCAACGCAGAGGAGACGAGGGGCTATGCGTCAGTTTCCAAGAGCCAATTCTTCTCTCTGACTGGGCAGTTTCGCTTTTCAAGATTGGACGCCAAAAGGGGCTTTACGGCTGTTTTGTGTCAAACGGCTACATGACTGCTGAAGCGTTGCAACTGCTTTGCGACGGGGGCATGGATGGCTTGACGATCAATATTAAGGGCGACAGAGAAACCTATGAGAAATACTGTTGCAGCGTCGACGTAGACAAAGTGTGGAAAAACGCCGCAGAAGCCAAGAGAAAAGGGATCTACGTAGAAGTCTCAAATCTAGTCGTCAACGGTGTGAGCGATGATGAAGCTTGTATAAGTGAGGTCATAGAGCGGCATCTGAAAGAGGTTGGACCTGAAACACCCTTGCATTTCACCCGTTATTTCCCAGCTTACAGGTTTGACAACCCGCCTACGAGAATGGAGGTCTTGGAAAAAGCATACGACACAGCGAGGAAAGCGGGTGTGCTCTACCCATACGTTGGAAACGCTTCTGGGCACAGGTTCGAGAGCACGTACTGCCCAGGCTGCGGTGAACGCGTGATTCAACGTTCAGGCTATGTGAGAAAATACAGCGTCACGGATGACAAGAGATGCCCGAACTGCGGCCAACACATTCCGATTAGAGGGAACTATGTGAGAAAACCGAGCGCCCACTTTGTAGCTTGACAGCAATCTTGCAGTATTAGGGTGCACGTTGATCTTTCATCAGCATTTTTTCGATGTTTTCGAGCCGCTTCTCGATTGCGTTCAGCCTGACTAGAATCTGCCTCAATACAAGTCCCGCATCGTCTATAGGAAACCTGGGTAGAGGAGTTGGAGAAGGCCAAGGCGAGTCTCTTCTTGCTTCGTATCTTTTTAGGGGCGTTGGAAGATGGACCGGTGTCTCTTTCTTCTTAGCCAATTTTCCTCGTCAGAGTATTGCTGAGAAGGTTTATTAAAAATGTCGCGGGTTGGACGCATTGTTTATTCCTCACTGTCTGTTCGGCGTCTTCTTCGATACGCCGGTTTGCATTTGCAAAAGTGAAAGATATAAAAAGGTCGAGGGGTTAAACCTCAATCTCGTGTCGGATCCCAGAAATTCGGGCGAGAAATCATAGAGGTTATTTCTCGCGGGCTCTGGCGCTTTGTCTCCTGGGCCTTCTCGTCCCTTCTTTCTCAACCTTGATTGGCTGAGGTTTCTCCAGTCCTTGGATGTAGGCGCCTGGGTAGTTCCGCTCAATCTCTCTTCTCAAACCTTTTGTGTCGACGTCGCCGTATCTCTTCACATATATCACCGGTCTGCCTTCCTTATCGTATTTCACGGAGATCGAATAGCCTGAAGCGATTTCTATCGGCTCCGGTTCTGTCAACAGAAAGCTCTCAGGTTCGTCCAAATCCGCCAAATCGGGAGAGCTCTTTCTCTGTCTTCTATCTTCCAAGTTTTCAACATCCTCCAATGAAAAAGGTAATCCCTGAATTAAAGTATTGTTTCTTCCTAATCAAGATTTCCCTTCAGCCAGCACAATTCTTACTAGTGCTTCATCAACCTGTCTTCATACTTCCTCAAGTACTCCGCAGCTTCCCCGATATCCATGAACAGGTCGTCAACCCTTTCCACGTCTTCCACGGTAACCTTTTCCCTACCAACAATCTTAGCGCTTTGAGCGGCAAGGCTTAAGAGCTCAACGGCGTATCGGAGAGAGCTTTTGGAACCCACATCAGTGAGCCTCTGGACTGCCTCCTCCATTTTTGTACTCTCCTCACGACATCGCATGCGGAGAATCTCTTAGATGCTCTCAGAGTCGTAGGATTGTGTCCCGCGCGCATTTGATCCTAGAAAACTTGGTTATGCACTCCTGTGGCGGATTCTGGTAAGTATTTGCTAGGGAAACTTCGGTCTTATAGCCTTTGTTTTACATGCGTCGACGCATTCGAGGCAATAAATGCACTCAGGGTGAGTGAACTTTTCCCACGGCAGATCGAGTATGGGAACCTTCATTGGGCAGACTTCCACGCACTTGTGACAGCTCTCCTTCGTGCAATTGACAACGTCACGTTTCAACCCCAGCAGACTGAAATGGTTTAGCACGGCCATGGCCGCTCCTACGGGGCACAGGTAGCTGCACCAGCTTCGGGGCACGAAGAAGGCCAGCACCAGTACGAACCCGAGTATGAAAAGGCGAACCCAAAACACTAGGGTGAGGGCTGGAACTGCGGTCAAGAAGTCGTTGAAAGGTGCCTGCCCAGAGTACGCCTTAGAAGCCAATGTGGGAATGGTTGCGAAGAGCGTGTCGTGGGGACTCAAAGCGTTGAAGGGAGCTTGGGCAAAAACGCCTAGAGCGTTCTTGTAGCTTCTGCCCATTCCAGTTACTTCCATGGCGGATAGTGTTACGCTGAGGAGCAGCACGGCTGCCAGAATCAGGTATTTCAGGTAAACCATGCTCTTATGCGTCCTCGGCGAGACTTCTGTGTGTCTCCTCTTCACAAAGCCCACCAACTCCTCAACCAAGCCGAAGGGACAGACCCAGCTACACGTCGCCCTACCTAAGAGCACCACGACTACAAGGATGGAGGCGAGGGGGAGCCACGGAAATACAGGTTCCCAGAGCATGTACTGCAAGGCTGCGAAGGCATCTCCAACAGCTGTGGCGGGATTCCCCATGCTCTGCAAAACTGGGAGAAGGAGGGGCAAAGCTTCGTAGCCAAACAAGGCGACGTTTAAGAGCACGAAGAAGACGATCAAACTGATTATCCTCAGAGTTCTTATGCGAAGAATCGCACTCTTTATGTTCACCAAGTCCTGTGATGCTCCTTTTCTTGCCCAGTGTTTTTTTAAAACGTGATGGGTTTGGAATATATAAAGACTCTCTTGAAAAAGGAAGAAGCAAACTATTACCAGTCTTCACCGTAGTTCATGGCTGCCGCGACAAGGTCGAAGATGTCGATGTCCCCGTCGCCGTCGATTTCGCAGTATGGGTTGTATCGTGGGTTAGGCTGTTTGCCTCCGTAGACACCCGCCATTATCACTGTGTCGAATATGTCCACGTTGGTGTCACCGTCAACGTCCCCAACCCAGCTCACCAGAACCCACGACAAGGGACGACCACAGGCGCTGATTGTATAGTTGCCCTTCCCAAACCCCGTAGTATCCCATATGAAGGAAACGAGTGTCTGACTGTTTGGACTGACAGACACAAGACGTATCTCTATCGGAGTCAAGCCGCAGTAGAAGGAGGCGTCAAAAACCTCGGTGCATCGCGGTATTTTCCAGTGCATATTATTGCGTGCCGCGGAATCCGGGGCTTCTAGCTTGGACCTCGCAGCCAGCCGCGGATACCTAGTTCCTTCACGGAGATGGTTGCCTGCTCAAGCTCGCAAGCTCTGCGTTCGCCTGTTTCGTCCATGAATTCTATTCTCGGCTTGAAGACAAACTTCCCCTTTCTCTTAGGCTTCAACTGGAGTTTCATCTCCTCTGTACCCATGGGTCCAAGTCTCCTCCCTTTCAAACTGAGAGATCCATCCTCTACTACGCATCTTTCAGGCGTCTCCACTGCTTCGAATCCTTCCGGAAAAATCCCCTCTATCCTGGTTAGGAAAGCCGTATTCTTTCCGAGGTTGGCGAGTTGAACCTCCACTCCCAGTGTTTCACCCACGACAACTTCTATTCGGCGGACAATCAAATTCGCCTGAATCAACGCACGTTCAAACTTGAGCAGGCCAACCGGTTCTTCCACGGTCAAACTCGGGGCAGAAATCATGCTCGTACTCGAAGCCGCAGTCGGAGCAGAAACCAGCTCCTTCAAAGACAACGCAAACTCACGTTTCTCCTTCACCTTCTCCAAGGTTTTCTGAACCTCATCCTTCTTGCCGACAAACCCTGCATTCTCATACAGCCCAGCCGAGCGCTCGAAACACTTCTCTGCAAGAAGGTAGCTTCTCATCTTCTTTTCTGGGTCACCTTCAACCTCGGCGCCTATCATGTAGTTATAAGCATCGAACAAAAGCTCAGTAGCGCTGGTCCACACGGAGGCGTTATCGAAGCCAGCCTTCAGATAGTATGTTGCCGCGCTTCCGAGATACTGCTTTGCCATGGAAAAGTCATTCTTCTCTCTTGTTTCCCCGAACTTCGTTCCGTGCTCTAAGGCCTTGCAGAAAGCACCGTTGCCAGAAGCCAGCAAGGTAATTTTATCTCCTTCGCTACACTCCTTTGCTCTAAGGAAAAGCTCAGAGGCTTCACGGTAGAGCTCCGCGGAAGCCCGCCCATCGGCCATCTTCATCTTCTGCCACGCACGACACATGAAAGCAACGGGTTTTATCTCTTTGCGTTCACCCTCTGTCTTCATGTCTTCGGTTATCTTTTCAAAGGCTGCGGCTGCCAAGCCATACTCCTGGGAGCTTTCAGCATAGTCTCCTTTTCGGTCGTGTACTCTAGCCTCTTCCACGTTCACCCTTGCTAGGCAGTAGTCTTTTCTTCTAACGGAGGCCTTACTAAGCTCGATTGCCTTGTCCTTTTCGTCCAGGTTTTGGATCTTTTCGATTTCTTCTTCGAAAGCTTTCTTGGCTTGTTGGAAGAGGTCTGCCGCCTTTTGAAAGGCGTCTATCGACTCTGAGTGGTCCTCTCGTCTGCTCAAGTTCTCAGCTTGTTCTAGAAGAGACCATGCGAGAAAACTCATAGAAAGGTAGCTCCAAAGCTTCGACGACTTAAGAAGAGTTGAACCCCTTTCATAATGCTTCATCGCGTCTTCGTAATGTTCGCGTTCATGAGAATACTTGGCTCTCTCAATTTCACTCCATGCTTTCATATAAGTGGCGTAGTCGAGATAGAAATCTGCGAAATGGGGAACCTTCAGAGCAGCACCCTTATACTCTGCGAACGCTCTGTCAAAATTCTCTGCAGCCTTAAGATACGCACCGTGATGCACACGGGCGTGAAGGTCTTGATTCTTCGCCGCCGTCCAATAGGATTCAGCAACACGGCTCGGTAAGTTGGCCTTCTTGTAATCTTTCGCGGCGTTCTCATATACCTCGATTGCCCTGCTTAGAGTCCGCTCATCCTCGGTTAACATATAAAGCTCGTTGAGTACCCCTCCGAAGCCGTCTTCGAACCTCGCGGTAGCAGCTATCAGAGTGGGTATAGAACGTGCCAAAACCCACTTTCTGCAACGAGAAACACCGTCTTCCATGTCAAGAATAGCGCTTTCGAGAAGAGTTTTCTTTCTGTCTCTGTCAGCTTCTACCTTGGCCAATTTCGCTTTTATTAATCCTTCATAGTTCTTACCCACGCCGCGACTCCAATCGTTAAAAGGAAACGTTTTTTCAACGATTTTGTTGTAACCTTGTCTATGCAAGAGAGCATCTTCGAGCAGTCTTGCCTTCCTTTCCCTCCCGGTCTCCAGATCTGAATAGAACTGCAGGGCTTTGCTTAAAGCGTGAAGTGTGGCGCCTGTAGCGTCGGGAGACCCTGAACTAGTTGCATGTTCCAGTCCCCTGCGGCCAATCTCCACAGCTTTTTGCAGCAACGCCTGTCTTTCTTCAGGACTTGTAGTGGCGTCACCTGCTAGAGAAGAATAGCTCTCCGTGCGAAACAGATAAGCCTCAGCGATGAAAAAGTCCTGCATGACCAGTTGAAGGTATCGCGTGGCGTCTTCAGCGTATTGGATAATCTTCCTGTGGCCTTCTTTCTGCTTGTCGGGGTCTGCCTCCCTAAGGGTCATCCAGTTTGTGACGAAGGCAAGGACGTATAATGCGACCCCCCTCAAGTAGTTGTCCCTGACAGCCTCTCCCTGTCTCATCATTTCCTTGGCGTATTCAAGAGAGGATTCGACTTTCTCCGTAAATAGGAGGGTGCATATTGATGCTGCCCAGTTTGACATAGCGGTGTGGTAAGGGTTGCCTATTTCTTTTGAAAGCTTCAGTGCATCTTCTGAATAGCTTAAGCTTCTGCGTACGAGCTCCTTTCTCTTTTCTTCCTGTTCACTTGTGTTTGCAGCATACCAGCTTTGGAGGCAGCCTATGTAGTAAGCGCTAAGGAGATCGTCCTTGCTCTCAAGCTTCGACAAGGCTGTGATGGCTTTGTTGGCGTAGTCGACTCCTTCCTGAGCAATATCTCTCATCTCTTTCCACTCAGAAGCGACGTATAACCTGTCAAGGGAACATAGCAGCAGTTCATTGCACACCCTTCCATAACCCAGCAGCTCTCCAGCTTCCTCGAAAGCCTCCAGACTCTTCATGCCGAGCCTCAGACACTCATCGAGCATTCTCCTTTTGTCCAAGGGATTAGATGCTAGCCAAGAGCCCGTGTATTCGGCAACAGCCTTACACTGAGCACTCCTGCCAGAATTCTTCAACCCTTCCTCCTTTTCGAAGAGCTCGGCAGCATTCCTGTAAGCTTCTACAGACAACTGTCTTAGCTTCCTAAAACCAGCAAGGCTATCAGCTTGTCTGGAAGCTTGACTGTAACAGAAGCCCGATTTTTCCGAAATTTCCGCAGCATGACCCTTTCTCGATTCGCAGTGGAGAGCTTGTTGGTAGGACTGAGCGGCTCCCAACCAGTCGAAGCCCATCTCTTGTTCTTGAGCTAGTTTCAAAGCAGTCTCTAGTTCGTTTTTTGGAGACATTGTGTACCTTCTGGGATTATCGATTCTCAATATGAAACGTTCTGCGGGGATTCAATGCTTCACTAACTCTATTTCTTCCATGCTTTTCTTTCTTTTGGAACCTTCACAAGCTCCTGTGCTTAAGCTGGATAGTGGCTTTTCTGATCTTGTCCTTTCCTAGCCTCGAAGCAGCATCCAGCCTCTTCAAATACTGCTCCCCTTTCCCAGTGAGCCGAAACCTAACTCCAATGTCTCTAGGTCCCCACATTTCTTTGATGAGACCGTTCTTCGTAAAAGTTTTAACCATTTGTCTTGAAACGTTCAAACCTCCATGAAGTTCCAGGTAAGACAAAGGCTGCAGCGACAAAGCTCTGAGCATAGACAGCCTTTCTGCAGCCGACAACGAGTGGAATTGACTTTGTCTTAGAGGCTTTGCTGTTACACGCCCATGGCGGTGATTGCCTCTCATGAGCTTATCTCTGCTTTTTCTTGTTTTCGGAAAAGAGGTTTTCATGAGCTCGCTTCTCTCAAGGTTAGCGGCATTGTCACGAGAATAAAGCCGATACTTGCTCGTCTTAGAATGAAATTTCACGAAAGTGGTCGCACTTCGTATTCTCTGCATTTTTGCGACTCCTACTACGGAGAATCCTGTCAACCGTTTTGACAGCATATAGCTGTTCTTAGAGATGTAGAAAACAGTTTCACGTAGTCTATGCTTGTCTGAATGGTTCAAATCAGAGTGCCTAGGATATTCGCAGACCCAGATCTGACCCTGTTTTATTGCCCCTCTGATATGACGCCTTGCCACTGATGTTGAAGCTCCCAGATACTCCGCAACTTCCTTCAAACTGCGTGGCTCGGATAGAAAATTCAGAACTCTAGAACGAATGGAATCAGACATTCGAGTCGCATAGTTTTTATGCAACTTCCTATAAAAAAAACTTGCGGGACTTATTGTAAGAGGGAGAGTTGTTGTCAAGCAAACCCGAAGCTGTGTTAAGA
Source organism: uncultured Candidatus Bathyarchaeia archaeon (assembly GCA_964353725.1). GTDB lineage: Archaea > Thermoproteota > Bathyarchaeia > Bathyarchaeales > SOJC01 > CAYGVX01. The sequence goes on along the minus strand of CAYGVX010000041.1, from coordinate 3,311 downwards.
GGAGAATCGAGAATGACCTCGCGGGGGCAGATAACACTGCCTGTGGAAGTCAGAAGAAAGTATGGGCTGAGATCTGGCGACGTAATATGCTTCATAGAAGTCAACGGCTCCATCGTTCTCAAACTGGGTCCGCTCGTCCTAGAAGAATGACAAGGTGCAAGCATGTCCTCAAAGACCGACCTTATGTACGAAATCACCTACAATCCTCAGTTTACTCCACAACGCTCCCCGAAGGTTAAAATAAAAACTTTGACAGCTGACGGCAAAAAAACCTACGTGATGAGAAATCATCTCACTAGTACGTACTATGACGTGGATGAGGTTTCTAAGGAAATATGGAGTCTGATAGACGGACAGCGAACGATTGTTCAAATCGGAAAGGAGCTTCTTAAAAAGTGGCCTGAAATCGAGCCAGACACTGCCAAAGAGGTGATCCTGTTTCTTGCTGAAGTCAGCTGTCTCAAAGCAGTGGCTGAAGAAACTCCAAAAAAGAAAGTGAAGATTCCCTCAGCCTTCGAAGTAGACGTGGTTTTAGTCGAGAACAGCAAGACCTTTTTGGAACGTGTCCACAGAGTATTCCGCCCCTTGCTTAAGACCCCTCTATTCTTGGGCAGCCTCGTTTTCATCGTTATCTTCAGCGCCTTGTTTGCGGGACAGTTTACGGCATTTTTTGCAGACGCCGAGAGCTTCAGAGTGTTAGGGTCTACGGTTGTGGGGTTCTTCTTCTACTCGTTCATAGTTCTTGGACCTACCATCGCTATTCATGAGATTGCACACGGGCTGGCTCTTGTCCATTACGGTGGCGTCCCCGGCGAAATCGGGACCGGTTTGTTTTATTTCGGTCCAATGTTCTACATCGATGCGACCGATTCTTGGACACTAGGTCGAAGAGAAAGAATTATGGTTATGATGGCAGGCAACATATCCACCCTTCTCATAGCCTCCGCGATTGTGGCCGTAGGATACGTTTTTCCCTATCCCTCTTCTGTTTCCCATCTGCTCTACATGACGGCTTTCTTCTGCTTCTACGCCACCTTAATGAACCTAGCGCCTCCCTTCGAAACGGACGGCTACTACGTACTGGCCGACCTTGTCAACATTCCCACCCTTAGGCAGGAGTCTTACGGCTACGTTAAGTCACTCTTCAAAAAAGCCCTCGGAATGCACGTTGAGAAAAGGGACTCACCACCTAGAAAGAAGAAGATCCTCGTAGGGTTTGCTCTATTGTCAGTGGGATGGATAATCTATACGGCTTTTCAGACTACGCTTTTTACTCTCTACATGGCGGGAGACGCGCAAGCAGCACTCCAAACTGTCTACTCGGCAGCAGTGTCTCTCGAAGCCTTGTCTCTCACTGCATTGGCGGTCAGCGCAGCTTCAGTCCTTTACTTCGGAATGACACTGACTGGATACGGAGTCATTCTTGTGTCAGCACTCAAGAAGGCAGTCAGGGTACCTCTCAAGTTTGAAGCTATCCACGACAGGGACCTTTCGGTGTTTTTCTACTTGCCTTCTAAGGCGAGCTCGTTTTCAAAGGACTTTGAGGGGCGTTTAAAGAGAGTCATGAGGAACTTCACGCAAAGCTTTGAGATTGCCCGTATGGAGTCATTGTTCACTGCGACGCTACGAATGGGGGGCACGAAGCTGGCTTTGAACCAGATCGGCCCGCACATCAGAAATGTTGAAAAATCCCTCGGCTCCATATACGAGGATTTCCTTGAAGAGAGCTTGGAGACATCATCTGAACCCACAAACGCTTACGGCTCAAAGAGAACAGGGCTACCGGCATTGCTGCGTAAGGTGGGAGATGAGGTTGCAGAAGCCAGAATGCCCGAGGCAAAGAGTGCCGTGGAAGAGATGATTGAGAGGCAAAGAAGGATATCCAAGTATCTTCTGAATTCGACATATGGCTCAATTTGGACGATAGAGCTTTCTCCCTCCCTGTTACGCGAGGTTGCAGAGAATCTGTATCCATCGTTTTTTGTCGAAGACCTTGCAGCAACAGACCTTTACGGCGAGACAGAGGAATTCAAAAAGCGCACCATTTACGGGTTCGATACTCTTTCAAAGCTGTCGACTCAAAACCGTGCATGTCTCCAGAAGGCGATCAGAGACCCCGAGGAATATCAGGTGGTTTCATGTTTTGAACCTATAAAGAATCGCCTTCTTTTCGTGGGCAGAACCGAGCGAATTGAGAAAGACATCCACTTGTTCGGCGCTCTATTTGTCGGTCAAACTTGGTGCGGTTACATGGACAATCTTCTCAGTGAGGTTAACCTTAGTCTTTCAACATTGAGACGCCCACCTATGCTCGACGAGGGCAAGATTGAAGCGATGAGAGACGGAGAGCTTTTCGTGTTAGGCGAAAATATTTCAGCGCTCTTGGCCTGCGAGAGAACAGTCCTCAAAGCTTTGGACGAATCTGAGGAATTCGCGAACCAAGTCAGGAAAAATGTTGCCGAGATGAAAGGGTACTCTGAGAGCAAACTTTTCAAAATCGGCGCACTGGACGCGATTCTTTCGGTGAATGAAGAGAACTTGGCTAGACTGCCCAAGCGGTTGAGGGACTTTAGGGAAGGGTTTCAAAAGATTGAGACCTCTCTTAGAGAAGTAGATGAGATGGTGAAAAATGGGCGTCAGACCAGAGTACGTAAGTTCAGAAGGAGAAGGCGTAAAATGCTCTACGCCTATCCCATTTTTGTCGTGTTGTCCTCCTTGCTAGTCCTTGCAGGCTTTCTTTCTGAAACCAAGATGTTGACTATACCTTTCTTTACGACAGCCGCATTGCTTCAAGGTATCTACTGGACGATATTCCATTGGAGAACACGACGGTTCCAAAAGGCAGGTCGATACCCCTCTCATTCCTTCATCAGCCTTGAGCTCCATGCTTTAGCCTTCGCCCAAGCTCTTTACAGGTTCGTTGGAACTTACAATGCGGTGACTCCAACGAAACCATGTGTGGAATGCGTCAAAAAAAGAGAAAAAGAAACTTGAATTTTATGAGAAGGCGTGCTGGAGGCGTCTAGACCCTTGCTACTCTTTCCTTGGCGGCTATGCGCTCTTTGGCTGCCAACCGCTCTTTTGCAGCAATACGTTCCTTGGCAAATAGTCGTTCTTTAGCGGCCAGTCGTTCCTTGGTCATTACTCGTTCCTTTGGCATCACGCGTTCCTTAGCGGCCAAACGGTCTTTCATGGCGAACTTCGGATAGGCACGTGCCTTCAGCATGATGCGCTTAGGCTTCTTCTCTTCCAGCTTCTTAGCCTTTCTCGGTGTTTCGGTCATTCCCAATCACCTCCCCTCCACTGTTTGC
>CAYGVX010000040.1:0-11243 GCA_964353725.1 uncultured Candidatus Bathyarchaeia archaeon | reverse complement strand
AGCCGAAGATTACAGAAAGAAACACCCGTCTTTTTCGAGAAAATAGAGAAAAAAGGGAAAGATGCGGGAGAAATCTCCTCTTAGGAACAGGCGCGAATCCCGGCACTTCGCAAGTTGCCTTTTTAGCTTAGCTGGTATTCTTCGCCTTCCTTCAGCAATACCACTTCAGTCTTTGAGTTGGCTTCCACTTTCCTCTTGAACTCTTCGCAGTCTGTGTCCCAAGTATGCATCGCCATGGCAGTCTTCGGCTTAATCGCTGTCGCGGCTTCCGCAGCCTCAGCATTATCCATGGTGTACTTGTCTCCCGTGGGAAGCAAAGCCAAGTCTATACCCCTTAGCTGGCGCATCTCGGGGATGAAATCCGTGTCCCCAGCATGGTAGATCGTCTTACCCCCAGCCCGTATCAAGTAGCCCACTCCGTAGCCCTTCGGATGCCAAGGTTTTCCAGGGGATTTGAACCGCTTGATGTTGTAAGCCTCAACTGCTTCGATTCTCACGCCATTAACGGTTATCTCCTCTCCCGGTTTGATGGTTTTCACGTTTCCTTTTATCCTCAAGGCGCAGTTCTTAGGAGCAATCACGACTGTGTCTCTCTTGCAAAGCTTCTCGATCTTGGGTGGGCTGCAGTGGTCACCGTGGTTATGCGTCACCAATATGATGTCTGCCTTCTCAGAAGTCTCTACGACCTTCCCATACTTTTTCAAGTCGATGTAGATGATCTTGTCGGTCGTCTTGATTTGGAAGCTGGCATGTCCAAACCATCTGACGAAGACCGCCATTTTGACACCGCGTGGCAATGTAAACGACTGGGAAATATAAGACTTGAGTGACCCCCGGGTTCTTCCATACCTAACGGAGTTGCTTGTCGTAGCGTTCATTGGCCGATCTGCAGCCCCAGTAGTCTGACCTGCTGCTGACGCACATCTTAGCCGGGTAGTCCTTGGAGAACCTCACACAACGCGCACAAACACGCCATCAGAACTCGGGCATAACTGTCTTCGCAAACAGCCGGAGAGGCTCCAATCTTGCTACATCCGCAAAAAGAAGCGTAAAATGGGTCACGCCAACGTCAACGTAGGTTTTAATCATCTCCGCACATTTTTCAGGGGAGCCCTTAATCGCGAACTTCCAATCCCAGTCTTCGGGCTTCCCGCTACGCTCTTCACGCCACTTTTCAGCCCTCTTGCAGGCACTCTCATGATCCTCTGCTATTATGACTCGACTCTGGAAAGTGTTCTCTATCAAGCATCGATCTCTGCCAACCTCTCTGCAAGCTTTCTCCAACCGTACCAGTTCCTCCTTGAAGCCCTCAGGAGATGTGAAGCCACTGTTCCAAGCGTCGGCGCGTTTGGCTATTAGCCTGAGCATCTTATCACCGCCTCCCCCGATCAGGACCGGCGGACGAGGCTCCTGGATTGGTTTGGGCAGACAAACAGCCTTGTCAACGGAGTAATACCTGCCCTTGAAACTGACTTCCTCGCCGGTCCAGAGCCTAGTTATGATCGTGAGCGCCTCGTCCAGCATCTCAACCCGCGTCCTTCCCTTTGGAAATGGGATGCCGTAGGCTGCTGCTTCTGTCTCATGCCAGCAAGCGCCTACACCGAAGTTGAGCCTGCCGTTAGAAATCATGTCAACAGTTGCCGCCATCTTAGCCAGTAGCGACGGGTAGCGGAAGAGGTTGCAGGTGACGAGGGGTCCAATGCGGATTCTGCGCGTCAACTCAGCCAAAGCAGCCAAGACAGTCCAGCATTCCAGCGTCGGACCGTAGGTGAACTGGAGGTGGTCGTAAACCCAGACAGAGTCAAAACCAAGTCTCTCGCATTCCAAAACAACCTCCTTGAGAGTTGCATAATCAGGCATTCCCTGCAGCGCCTGCACGCCGAACTTCACCTTTCTCATCAACAAGGCCCAGAACAAGCTATAGTGTGTCAATGCCTAAAACGGTTACTGCCCTCCAAGACCGGATAGCTAGCCGCAAAAAGGATGGTCGGATTTGAAGGCTCAAAATTCCGCGTACTATGTGTCAGTAGTCTTATTGTTTTGTATATTTATACACACCCTTTTTTTCTGACATGTGTGGCAGTGTTTTCTTTTCCTCCATTCAGACATGATGACATCGAGCACGCATGCTTTGAGAGGATACAGTGCAACCAGCTTCAATGAGCTTTACGCCAGGATATTGTCCACACTGAAGTTGCCGATAGGTACCTTTGACCCAAATAGAAGATGCGTGCGCTACTGGTCTCAGATTTTTCCGTTACTGATAGCTCAGAGCCCTTTCCATCCCATGGATGGAGGGTCAATGCCCATTTGCCAAAATAATGCTATCAATTCCCCTCTGTGATGAACTTCCTCTTCAAATACGTGTATGAGGATGTCTTCAGCCGTGAACATGATGGCCTTGTGGTCTTCACCCGTGATCTTGTACTTTTTTCCGAGCCATTTAGACGACAATGACTGAAGGTAACTACTCGTTCTTTTCTCAATATGTTCCATATAGGCTCTGACTTCGTCAAAGGTTCTGTATTCATCGAATTTCCTCTTGGATCGAAGGTTTTCTTTCTGCAGGAAATCCAACCAGTAATCTATTGCGCCCAGTGTATGAACAAATATGTTCCTAATCGAGTTGAAACTCGCCTCCCTATTCCTAGTAAACTCGTCCCAAGAAAGCTTGACAAAGCTCTCGAAATATCTGTGCCTCACTATGTGATTGTATTCCATGAGCTCCCTTACATCAACCATCCACGACACCCTGTTGCCTTCCACCACAATGCTCTGTTATTTCGGCTATAACCTTTCCGCAAACCGAGGTCAAAGCACGCACAGACGCCGGCGGCATTTCCTCTTCCACCTCAACTCTCCTTATGATATTACGGGCGATGCGTCACACGGATCTGCAAACAGGCCCAACCGGCTCAATTGAGCCTGCCCACCTTCAAGCTTATTTGCATGTTTGCGTTCTGAGTGAAAGGTTAATTAAAACAAAGTCGAAGATTAAGGCGATCCGCAGATGAAGCAGCTGATTCACAACGGCGTCCTTATCCCAAAAAAGCCTGACTGGAAGAAACTGCACATCTTCGTGCGGGGCAAACGCTTAGACTTGTCGCCAGAACAAGAGGAGATGGCCGTGGCGTGGGCTAAGAAGCTGGGCACCGAGTACGTCGAAGACCCTGTCTTCATCAAGAACTTCTTCCAAGACTTTCGCACGACCCTATGCATAAAGGAAAGCATCCCGCCAGAGGAGTTCGACCTCTCACTGGTGATTCAGGAGGTTGAGAGGGAGAAAGCCCGTAAGCTGAGCCTAACGAAGGAGGAGAAGAAGCAGCAAGCCGCGGAACGCAGGAAAGCCAGAGAGGAGAACAAGGAGAAATACGGTTATGCCTTGATAGAAGGATTCAAGGTTGAATTAGGCAATTATATGGCTGAACCCTCCAGCATTTTCATGGGTCGTGGAAAGCACCCTCTGCGAGGACTCTGGAAACATGGACCAAGCGAAAGCGACATAATACTCAACCTGTCCCCAGATGCGGCTAGACCACTAGGCAAATGGAAAGACGTGGTGTGGCAACCGGACAGCATGTGGATAGCCAAGTGGGATGACAAGCTCAGGGGCAACGAAAAATACGTTTGGCTGGCAGACTCGTCGCCGTTGAAGCAGCAGAAGGATAGAGACAAGTTCGACAAGGCAAACGAGCTGCGTAGGAAAATAGAAGCCGTCAGAAAGCACATAATGGATAATCTGAAGGCTGGAGACATTACCCGACGCAAAATCGCCACGGTCTGCTACTTGATAGACACCTTGAAACTTCGTGTGGGAGACGAGAAAGACCCCGATGAGGCTGACACTGTGGGCGCCACGACGTTGAGACAAGAGCACGTGAACTTCGGAAAAGACGGGATGACGAGGTTCGACTTTCTCGGAAAAGACGCGGTTAGATGGGAAAAGCAGATACGGTTGCCCGAAGCTGTCGTCGAGAACATGCAGGAGTTCATGAAAACCGCTGAATCCTCGATCTTCGAGGGCGTGGGCTCGCAGAAAGTATCCCCCTTCCTAGACGAGGTTGCTCCAGGCGTTTCAGCCAAGGTTTTCAGAACATACCACGCCACCAAAGTGGTGGACGACCTTCTCAACAGCTCGAAGGTCGCGAAACCCGACCCAGAGTACGAGAAGAAGCACGTTGCGACGATGGCCAACCTCGAAGCCGCAGTCATCTGCAACCACAAACGAAAGCCTCCGAAAAAATGGAACGAGTCGCTGGCGAGGAAAATGGAACGGCTGGAGAAACTGAAGGCTAAGGGTACGCCCAGCGCGCTGAAGCAGACGAAGGTTCTGCAGTCAAAGATAAAAGCCATACAAGAGACCAAAGACTACAATCTGGGAACTTCTCTGAAGAGCTACATCGACCCACGAGTCTACTACAGGTGGGGGCAGAAGGTCGATTTTGACTGGAAACTCTACTACCCAAAGACTCTGCAGAAGAAGTTTTCCTGGGTAGAAGGTAAGACCGACTAGATTTTCTCGAAGCGCATCACGTAGACCAGAAGGCTTTCATTCCACTCGCCGTGCCTGCGTCTCCACGTTCGTTTAAATTCTTCAAGTGAGTAGCCTCCCTCTGCCCTGGCGTCATCCACGCTGAAGTATTTCAGGCGTTTCCGTTCAATTGAGACGATGCGTAGGTTTGCGAAGTTAGGCTCCATTACTGTGGCGCGGACCACGCTGCCCGCCTTTATCCTCGAGTCGACGGGATTCACCCTCGTGGTTTGGGTCTTGGAGCCTTTCAGGATAGGGTCTCTATCTTCCGACGCGAATGTGAACTCCAGAGGTTCCTCGATGACTTCTTTCACGATTTCCTCAACAGGTTTCTCAGGCTCCTCGGCGGCTTTTTTGACTATCTGGCGTGCCTTTCGACCGTGAATGGGTTTGCCAGCGATTTCTCTGGCGACTTCCACCTGTCTTTCAGGTTCTTGGATTTGACGGGTGATTGACAGAGCTGTGCTGTAGTCGAGTTTGCCAGCTTCCCGTGGTACACCAGCCTTCTCAGAAGGCGCGACTATACGCTGAATCTCTGCGGGCGCCTCGGTCAGCTTAAGCCAGTTGCCCACTGTGTCGGCTGAGACCCCCACCTTCTTTCCTACAACCTCCTTGGACGGGTACTTCTCAGGGTATTTCTCTAAGAGTTGTTTGCAGCAGTTCCCCTTCTCCACAGCGCTAAGATCCTCCCTCTGAACGTTCTCAACAAGGTTCAGCGCAATCACCTGTTCCTCGGTGAAGTCTCGGACTAGGGCCGGAACATGCTTCAACCCTGCCTGCTGCGATGCTCGATACCGTCGCTCTCCCACCACGACCTCGTACTCTTCGCCCACGGGACGGATTATGATGGGTTCCAGTACGCCAACCTGCTTTATGCTGTCTGCCAGTTCGTTCAGCCTCTCGATATTTATGTCCAAGCGGGGGTTCAGCCGATTCGGGCGAATCTTACTCAACTCGACTTCCTTCAACTCAGCCATGCTATACCCTTCTCCTGCCTCTCTAAAACAAAGCTTAATCTTATAAACTGCACTCGAAACGTGCGTGTCTCCCATCCGAGCCGCGAAAATCTTTCAAACTCGCTTCACGATAATAACTCGCATAGAGGCGAACAATTGTCAACCGATCACAGAATCACGTTGCGACTACTCAGAGAAGAGCGATACCGACATGTAATCTGCTACCCGAATGCAAAGCTAGAAGAACTGAGAAGCCGCCTCAAAGAATTGGAGCAACTAAAGGTTACGACGGTGGAGTTTTCAGGACATGTACAGGTTAACGGCGTACATGTCTTGGGCAAGGGTCACGTGGGTATAGTCGTCAAAGCCTACAGGAAAGATGAGCAAGTCGCCATGAAAATCCGCAGAACAGACGCCGATAGGCTTACGATGCAGCACGAATCGGAAATGCTCCAGAAAGCAAACACTGTAAGCGTTGCGCCCCGCCTTCTAGAAGCCACTGAGAATTTCCTACTGATGGAGTATGTTGATGGCACACTGCTTCCAGAGTGGATGAATCTGCTCAGTGGAAAAGATGATGGAGAAAGGCTCCGCCACGTTCTACGCTCGGTTCTTGAACAGGCCTGGAGGATAGACGAGGCTGGGCTAGATCATGGGGAACTAAGCAACGCGCCAAGGCACATAATCGTCAGGACAAACGATGAGCCTTGCCTCGTGGACTTCGAGACCGCGAGCATCTCAAGACGGGTCGCAAACGTCACCTCCCTATGCCAATACCTCTTTTTGAGAAGCCCAAACGCTGACATGATTGAAGAGAAACTCGGCGACATAGACGAAGATAGCTTAGTGGATACACTAAGGAAGTATAAGCTGAAGAGGAATAGAGAGAACCTCCTCAAAATTCTTGTTGCAGGTAGAATTTGGAAAGCCCGCAACTGTCGAGCTGAATAGTGGGTGGGAGATATTCGGATGAGAATTGGGGGGGAGTTTAGGGTTGGTTTTTGCGTGTCTTGGCTTCAATCTCTCTCGCCCTAGTCTCGATGAACTCAGCGACCTTCTCTTGACTGTACTTCTTGTCTGTTTGCTGCTTCTTCAAGTGCTCCCTGATTATGCTCAGTGTTTTGTCTACGTTGAAGGGCTTGAGTATGTAGGCGTCTGCACCACTGTTAACAGCTTCGATGGCGTTCTGCAGAGACGGATAGCCTGTGACTATTATCTTCACCATCCGGGGAATAGTATCTCTGATCGAGGCTAGCAGCTGAGTCCCCAGCATGTCTGGGAGTCGGATGTCTATCAGGGCAAGGTTGTAGAACTTCTCATTTGACTTCCTGATTCCCTCCCGTCCAGACTGAGCAGTCTCCACAGTGTATCCTTCTTCCTCCAGTATGGTTGTTAGCACTTTCCTTATGCTTTCGTCGTCATCAACAACGAGGATTCTGGCGGTTGAATCCATATCTTTTCACCTCCTTCGATCTTGGGTTTCAACGGGATTGTTACCGTAAACGTCGTTCCCTTGCCTGCTATGCTTTGCACGGCGATTTTGCCTCCGTGGGCTTCCACTATCCGCTTGCAGATGGGTAGCCCCAGCCCCATTCCCTTCGCCTTGGTCGTGAAAAGAGGCGTCCACATCTTCTTCAGAACGTCATCGGACAGACCTATTCCATTGTCACTGAAGGCTATCTCAAGACCCACATCACTCTCTCGACTATTCAACACGAGTCTGCCGCCCTTAGGCATAGCCTCAACCGCGTTCTTTATTATGTTGACAAAGACTCGCTTCATATTCTCGACGTCAACCTTGACCCCCCGTCTGTTTTGGGTCATGTCTCGCACTCTGATGTTTCTGGGAATTCTGACAAGCGCCAAGGCTTCTTGGATTAGCAGCTTTAGGTTAGCTGTCACGAGTTCGAGCTGCATCTCTCTTGAATAGTCCAGAAGATCGTTGATAATCTTGTTGGAGTATTCTATGTCTTTTTCGATTAGCCTCAGCATTTCCTTCGCTTTCTTGTCTGCCTTCCTGCCCAGCTTAGACTTCAAGTAATACGTTGCTCCCGCAATGCCCGTTAACGGGTTTCGCAGGTCATGGCCAATCATGCTTGCCAGTTCACCTATTGCAGCTAGCCTCTGTGTCTTGAGGAGTTGTTCCTGCGACATCCGCAGTTGTAGAGTCCTCTCCTCCACTTTCGACTCGAGTATTTCAGCGTTCGCCTTCAGTTGCTCCCTCGCCAACTCTAAGCTCTTGATCAGCTGGGCGTTCTCGATTGCCACGGCAGCCTGATGGATGAACAGTTCCAGAGGAGCCAGAGATTCTTTGGTGGGTCGTCTTCCATCTATCGGGTCATCCACACTCAGCACGCCCACGATGCGTCCATCAGCCAGACGAAGTGGAGCATAGAGCAGATCCTGCGGGTCCCAGTCAACCATCTCTTCAGCAGACAGCTTACTTGGAACAGTGGTATCTGAGAACTTCTTCCTAACCCAAGGGTCGCTCCACGGAAGATTGTAGAATTCCCCCACCTTGAAACGCGTGTATTCTATTCCGAAGCGTTCACTCCACACCTGGCCAAGCGGCCTGTTTTCCCACAAGAACTTCGCTTCCTCGTCTGTTAGACCTGCCGTCACTATGTCTTGGGAATCTCTTATCTCCATGTTCTCATCTCGGACCGATATGACGACTCTTCGCCACCCGAGTTCTCGGATAGCTTCGGCGATAGTTTGCAGTCTATGGCGTACGTCTGTGGCACCCATAAGCTTGGTTGAGCTTCTCATGAGAGAGGTGAGTTGGCTTGAGCGCTTCTCAATCTCTTTCCTTTTTTCCAGGTTGCCGATAGCGGTCGCAGCGTGTGAAGCCAAGATCTGAAGCAGATGCATGTCTCTGATGTCAAAGGCACCCACTTTCTTGCTCTCCACGTTCAGAACCCCGAGAACACTGCCCTCCGTCTCCACGGGGACTGCGAGTTCTGACCTGATGCCTAGTATGCCTTCTACGTAGTCAGGATCTTTTTTGGTGTCTGGAATAAGAGCGGGAGTCCGGGTAGTAGCTGCCCTCACAGTGATGCCTTTGTTCGTCCTGCCTAAGGGAAGTTCCACGGCGAGCGGTCTCGGATAGCCGCGCTGTCGGGCAACTTGAAGGGTGTTCCTGTTCACCTCTAAGAAGGATGCGTGCTCAAACCCTAATGTCTTTTCCATGGCGTCCAGCGTCAACATGTAGATTTCGTCTGTGCTCTTCGCCATAATCAAGCTTTGACCGTAAGTGTTCAGGGCGGAAAGCCTCTCTTCGAATCGTGTTCTGTTTCCTTCCATCATTCTCTTGTCAGTGATGTCGAGTATGTGTGCTACTGTCTGCATTTTGCCAGCATAAGTCTGCATGACGGTTGACTTGATTTCAACTGTTCTCGTCCCGCCGTCTTTTCGGACAACTTTGAACTTGTACCGGTGGGGAACACTTTCGCCTTTCTGCCTGCGCAGATACCTGTCTTGGACAAGGGCTACGCTGTCTTCGTCGATAAACCGTCTGAAGTCTTGCCCTATTATCTCCTCCTTGGGGTAGCCGAGGATGCGGCCGAGTTCGTCGTTGGCGTAGATCAGCTTGAAGTCGTCATCAACTATTAGTGTACCGTCAAGAGAATAGTCTACTACCGAGCGAAAACGCTGCTCGCTTTCCCATAATTCCTTTCTCACCCGCTCAAGTTCCCGTCTAACCCCTGCGCAGTCTCCTCTCTTCCTCATCTCCATCACCTGTTCCACCTAGACCTTGCTTTTCTGTAGAAGGTCTCTTCGAGCAGAGGCTACGTACTCGGTGAACGTGAAATCTGCGGAATCCTCCAGTTTAGAGGCTCCTTGAATCTTTTCGTGGAGTCTCTTCATTATAAGGATTTCAAGGAAGTTGGCGCCTTGTCCGAAAATTCTCTCCATAGCGTCAGCGAATGCCTCCACGTTACAGGGGATTTCCTCCTTCTTCACGTTGAAGTTCTCCTGCAGGTGGAAGTAGACGGCCAACTTGGAGGACTCTCCCAGCGAAGACAGTCCCTCGTCGACTGCTTCTAGGAGAATCTTCTCGAAATCACGTCCAGGCAAGGCCGATTCCTCAAGGCAAACAACTAAGTTGGATTTAGAATCCCCTCTACGTCGATTATATAAATCGGTTATGAACATCGGATTTAGATTCTGAATTCCAAGGGGAGCAAACTGCCTCCAGGGGTCCCATAAGAGAGATAGGGACAGCGGTATTTGACTGACCATCCATTCGTGGTAACTGCATTGGCGTTCCCTGCAACAATGACTGGTGAAACAGGCAACACTATTCTCTCCAACACGCCCAACCGTGCATAATACAGCAGTAATACACGTATTACGCCGTGAAACATCCCGTGAACAGATAGGCACTTATCGTTTCAAAAGGTTTCCTTCACGATCAATCTCCAAAAGACGAATCCGTGTTGTCGAAATCGGGTTGTGGTTCTCTGCCAGCACCATGTCGATTGTGACCACTATGAGTGGGAGAAGTCCGTTGGCTCTTCGCTTCTCGTTTATTTCACCAGCCCCAGACTCGGTCTCTCGACTCACCACTATAGCCTCTATGCGCTTGCTCGTTGCTGCAGGTCCGTAGGCATCGTATAAGGGCACGATTTCGGCGCGTTCAAGCCACCCATGCTTTATCAAAAAGCTTTTCAGCTCTTCAAGCCTAACGGCGAAGGGTGCGATGTCATGGGGTTTCTTCATCTTCTGGACAAAATCGTCTGAGCAAAGGCCGATCTGAACCCTCTCGCCCATCTCGAAGGCTTTTTCAATCATGGCTCGGTGACCCTTGTGAAACTCGTCGAAGGTTCCACCTACAGCCACGGTTCTAAAGGTTCTTTTCAACGTGTTCAACCTATGAGACGCGCGCCTTGGGCGTCGATTTTTGCGGTGAGAACATTCTTTGATGGAAGAACCTTCTTAAAAGCTTCAGCTATCCGATGCACATTATCGATTGTGGTCAACGCATGGACTGCTTCGCCCACCATGTTCTGCGCTACGCCTATCGCCCCTGTCCTTTCAGCCAAGCGCATAAGCTCCCGGGTCATCGACGTTGCAAAACTCGCCTTTCTGGCAAACTCCTTGCTTGCGTGCATAAAGTTCTCCAGAGACGGGTCGGCGAGAATCTTATCCACAGTTTCTCTGCCATACCTGTTCACCTTTTCGCGTATCTCGACCCTCGACAACATCTCTCTGGTTGACATAGGCTGGTGGTAGCCCGTCACTATCCTGTGCTGTTCCGTTGTGGGGATTCTGTCAATAACCGCGCACCCGGGGGCACCAGGTTCAACTGTGACCACGCATCCCCCCAAGGCCACAGGTCCCACCGTGCCCAAGCCTGTCCGACATCGGACTTCTGCGATGTGGGCTATTCTGCCCGCTTGGAACGTTGTCAAGTTAATGCGCAAGGCTCTGCCCAACGCCAATGCAGTGCTAAGTGCACCTGCCGCGCTAGATCCGAAGCCCGCACCGATCGGAACGGCGACTCTGTGACTGACTACTACTCTGACTGAGCTAGCTGTTTTCTGGAGTAGCGTTCTTGCGACGGTTCTTGTTGTCTCAGCTCCTGGCGCGAGTTTGTCGTTTATGTAGACTTGGATAAGGTGCTCATCAGAGTCTTCCACACTAACTTCTGTATGGACGCCCTTGTCTATCACAAATCCTCCGCCACGTGCACCAACACGTTCCAGGTTAGTTATTGGAACACCGTTGGCAGTTCTGTCGCAGATTTCGAAAAA
>CAYGVX010000039.1:0-11696 GCA_964353725.1 uncultured Candidatus Bathyarchaeia archaeon | reverse complement strand
TTGGAGGCATTAGGGTCGGGCGTGGATGTTCTCCCAAACGACCTTGCTTTTCGATGCAACTTCGCCACCGTGGACAGAGACTTCACGGTGGTCGACAGAAGGGCTGGTAGGATAGAGAACGAGGAGGCGGCGAAGCTGACTGCCGCCATCGAGGAATCGCTTCGGGCTGATCCTCCTGAGGTGGGTAACATACTCTTCAAGAACACTGTTCAACACCGAGCGATACTCCGTCTGAGCGGCCCAAACCTGTCCAACATGGTGTCTGACACAGATCCTCACGTGGCTGGGGTCAAGGTTTTGAGATCTCGTCCCCTCGACGATAGCCCAGAAGCAAAGAGTACTGCTGACACTCTTAACGAGCTCACGCACAGGTTCTGCGAAGTGTTAAGCAATAGCCCGTTGAACAAGGAAAGAGAAAAAAGGGTTCAGTTGCCCGCAAATATCGTTCTCTGCAGGGGCGTTGGGCAGCTGCCTGAGGTTGATCCTCTCCCGCTTCTCTATGGAATCCGCCCGGCTGCGATTGCGGCTGTACCCCTGGTGAGAGGCGTGTGCAAAGTCGCCGGGATGCGCTTGCTCCCGGTCGTAGGTGCTACAGGGACCTATGAAACAGACGTAATTGCGAAGGCGAAGGCCGCTGTGGAAGCTTTGGGACACTACGACTTTGTGCTCGTGCATGTGAAGGCTGCGGATCTTGCAGGGCACGATAACAAGCCTCATAAGAAGGTTGAGATGATTGAGCGGGTCGATGCTTTGGTCGGCTACATTCTGGCACACGCAGACCTTGTAGAGACGTTTATCGTCGTAACGGCTGACCACACGACTTCTTCGATAAAGAAGGAGCACAGCGGCGAACCCGTGCCTTTGGCGATTACGGGTCCAAACGTCCGCACCGACGATGTTGAGGAGTTCGGCGAAAGAACATGTGCGAAAGGAGGCCTTGGTCGCATCTTGGGACGTGATCTAATGCCCATACTCTTGAACCTTCTTGGAAAAGCTGAGAAGGCGGGCTCATAGTCACATGATTCGAAGCATTCTCCATTCACGGTAGTCAGTTGCCACTCTTATGTATCCTTTGAGCATCTGGTCAACCTCACCGTCACCAGTGTCAACTCTCAGAACGCCTCCTTCGATGCTCTGGATTTTGCTTTTCGTGGCCAAGACCATGATTTTCTCTTTTCCGACGAGCCTGATTATTTTCGGGCTGATCTGCTGGTTGCCTCTTCCGAACAAGATTCCCTGCCTTCCGATCGGGGAGATGATGATCCACGTGTTCTGCCAGTCGTGAATCTCCTTCAGCAACATTTCCTCATTAACGTCCCTCTTCACCTTGCCGTCTGCGTAGATGTCGACTCCCAGCAGGGTTTTCTCTACTCTTAGCAAGTCTGCAACGCATTCTACGGTGCTGCCGGGGCCGAGGATGTATGCGGCTCTCGGCTGAATCCCTTCCACTATGAATCGGGCTACCGCCACTTGGTTGTCATGCTCGTCTATGCTTTCCGGAGAAACTTGCTTGCTCCCCTGAACACGCATTGGCAGGAAAGGGCCTTTCAAGAACCCGTAGAGGCGGACGTTGAAGCGGTCGCTTCGGATGGCTGTTTCGTCCGCGTCCATTATCTCCAAATTCGCGAGTTGAGTTTCCCCGTTGCCAAATGCTTCAACAACATATGCTGCCTCTGCCGGGCTGACCGCGAATACTCCACTGTACATTTTGACACCTGCAGGTATTCCTAGAACTGGTGGGGCTTGTGTGCTGGGTAGTTTGTCTAGGATGTCTCTGGCGGTTCCGTCGCCCCCGACGAACAGGATGAGGTCGACTTTGTGCTTAACCATCAACCCTACTGCTGTTTTTGTGTCCTCTGCTGTCGTCTCGGGTCTTGTTTTCATCAGTAGGATTTCAGCCTCCAAACCTGCGGAAAGAATCTCTTCCTCACCCATGATTTTTGGACATGCTATTAATTGGATTCTATTAGTTACGCCTAATTCCCTCAGTTTCTCTAGGAACTGTACTCCTCTTTCTGGTGCAATGGGTTTTGCTCCCCTACTGACGGCTTCCATGAATACGCCGTCAGTTCCCTTCAACCCGATCTTTCCACCCATTCCTGCAATAGGGTTCACGAGAAAACCAATTCTCATGCCAGTTCACTTTCTATCAAGACGACAATGGAAATATAAACCTCGCTTACCTCGAATCTACTAATGAGGTTTGGCCTGGGCTGTCAAAGCCATTAAACCACTAGCAAACGGCATCACAAAGAAAACCAAATTCAAGAGAACGCTCACAATCTGCCACGCAATAGCGAGTTGTGGAATTGGGAACCCAAGAGCTAAC
This sequence comes from uncultured Candidatus Bathyarchaeia archaeon, assembly GCA_964353725.1. Lineage (GTDB taxonomy): Archaea > Thermoproteota > Bathyarchaeia > Bathyarchaeales > SOJC01 > CAYGVX01. Next base: position 9,367 of record CAYGVX010000039.1, on the reverse strand, counting down.
CACAACACTAAAGGAGCCATTCACAGCGGACATGACCCTGATACAAGCAAAATGCCTCCTCCTAGGAAGTATTTCTGCGAAAGAATCAACGCACCCCCCGTTATCATAAGCAAGCCTGCGGGAATAGATAAGTACATCAGAAAAGCCTGTCCGGCTCCTCCCGGTCCCCCTCCCGTCTTGCCGACTAGAAACCCGGAGTAAACAACGAGATACCCGCAGAAGGTCTCGAGAACACCGCCCTCGATTTCTATAGCACTCGCCGCAATTGCCCTTTTTGGCAGGTCATAGACGCTTCGTCTACCAAGGCTCTTCTCAAAAGGCATTTGAGCTTCCCAAGCCTAACTGCACGCTTGGTTTAGATAAGTTTTTTAGCATAAACTCCAAATGGAATTACTTCTTTCAGCTTCGAATCGGGGAATCAGAAAACATGTACGCGATTGTTAAGAAAGAGCGTGCGCCCGGTGCAGAAATAGTCACCGTGGATACTCCAAAGATAAGAAAAGACGAGGTCCTTGTGAAAGTCAAGGCGGCTTCGATTTGTGGAACCGACGTACACATTTGGGATTGGAACGAATGGGCACAGAAACGAATAAGGAACATTCCATTAATCTTCGGTCATGAGTTCTGCGGTGAAGTCGTGGAGGCGGGTGCAGACGTGACCAGCGTCCAGGTCGGCGATTTTGTGTCCGCAGAGACGCACATCGTGGACGGCACCTGCTATCAATGCCAGACCGACCGAATGCATGTCTGCCGAAATATGCAGATATTGGGTGTGGACAGGGACGGCGTTTTCGCAGAGTACGTTACCCTGCCTGAGAGAAATGCGTGGAAGAATGATCCGAAACTCGACCCTGCAGTCGCATCAATACAAGAACCTCTAGGAAACGCAGTTCAAACGGCTCTGCCGAAAGACCACGTGGAGGACGTTGCTGGAAAGAACGTGGCGGTATTAGGATGCGGCCCCATTGGGCTTATGGCTATAGCAGTCGTAAAACAGCTTGGAGCAGCGAAAGTCTTCGCCACCGCAGGAGGGCTGAACAAGGTGCGTATGGAATTGGCTAGGAAGATGGGCGCAGACATGGTTCTAAACGCCAAGGACGAGGGCAAAAGCGTGACGCAAACTATTCGCGACGAGACTAATGGCAACGGCGTGGATGTTGCCTTGGAAATGTCAGGCTCCCCGACGGCTTTGAACCAGGCTTTTGAGATTCTGACACCTGGTGGTCGAGTTTCCCTGCTGGGACTCTTCGACAAGTCTCCCACGTTAGATTTCAACAACGCCATCATATTCAAGGCAGCAACAGTGCACGGCATTTCAGGCAGACGGATGTTCCAGACTTGGCATCAAGTGAGGGGACTGCTTTCGGACTCAGAGTTCAGGAATAAGATTGCCTCTGTGATTACGCATAGACTTCCTATGAAGAATGTTGAAGAAGGAATCAGGCTAATCAGCTCAAAGAAAGCTGCAAAGGTCGTTCTTGAACCGAGATGGTAGAATTCACTGTTTGATTCTCAGGGTTCTTCTTATTCGGCTTCTTCGCCTTCCGTTTCTCCACTCTCTTCCCCGGTCGCCTGCGTCTCTTCTCCAGTCGCTTCTCCAACTACTTCTGCTTCAGCAAACCTTCTGCTTATGCTAGTTACCCTTATTCTAACGTGGTCACCAGGTTTCGAGTTTGGCACGAAGCATACTAGGCCTTTTACTCGTGCTATGCCTTCCCCTCGACGACTGGTCTCCAAGATTTCAACGTCGTATTCCTTTCCTATTTCAACCGGTTTTGGAGGGAAGCCTCTTGAACCGAAGTCTCTTCCTCCACGTTCTTCATACTGCAAGCTTTCACCTCTCTTTGGTTAATCAATAGCTGTCAGTCACTGGTAAGGGGTTTAGGTCACTGTCAATTTTCCGAATTTTCCGACGTTTAGCTGTATTTCTCCTTTAAACGAGGTAACGTAGCCGTTCTCAACTTTGACCGTGTTATCTTCGTTCACCTGTTCTATCTGGTCGTTCCACAGGGTCAGCTTTATCTGTCCAGTCTCGTCGCCAACTGTGGCCTCTGCTACACGGTATGTTTCGTCCTTGTACCTGGACATGACTACTCGAGGTTCCGATTTTCCTATCACTTTGGCTTCTACTTCTACTCGTTTCATTCCATTTTTCAAGTCTTTAATCTTCAATTTTCTCCTTCCATTTCCTTATTCTCTTCCGCGAGGGCGAAATCCCTGTTTACTCTGGCTGTCTTGACTCTTATTCTTTCACCGACCTTTGCCCTTGACACGAAGGCTAGTAAGCTCTGGATTCCAGAAATTCCGTTTTCCAAGCTGCCGACGTCGTCGATTACGACCTTCAGTTCTTGTTCCTCTCTAACTGGAGTGTATTGCTGAGAAGCTTGGCTCCATCGTCCTTTTCGGTTGAACCTTTTCGGCTTTCTCTCTTGAAGTTTTGTCTTGTCTGGAAGCCTTTTGGGCATCTGTGTTCTTCGTCCCTTAACGCGGTGTATAGCTACCGGAACAGGACCATATAAAAGTGGCGAGAAGCTACTCGTTACATGGTGCAGTTCTGGCAAGCCGTGCTGTTCATGGAAGACTAGGGTGAATATAAGTTTTATCATCTGCAGCAGTTGAGACTCTACTAGGACCTAAAGGCTTTCACGGGTTCAGTTTTGCCGCCTTTCTCGCGGTATAGAGCCCGAAGAGAAAGCAAATGACTATGGCGATTATCATCTAGTCTGGAGAGAATACTGGACCCGGCTGTGCTCGCGTATAGCGGATAGGTAAACTAAAAAGCAAGGTCGCGAAACGTGTCAAGAGATGGGATGAACGTATGGCAGTTCCGACGTTCGTTAAGAAGGTAGTTAGGACATGTCTCAGGATAGGGAAAAATGACAAAGTGACAATATACTCTTGGCGTCACATGATTGACTTGGCTGAAGCATTTGCGATAGAGTGTAAGAGAAATGGTGCACACGCGCTCGTGGAGTTGCTGTCGGATGACATATGGTATGATGCCGTCACAAACCTCCCCTTGGATTTCGTAGAGGTTCCAGACCCATTCAGCCTCGCACTCGCAGATATCTCCACAGCAAACATCTTCTTCTCCGGTCCAGAGAACCCTAAGAGAATGAAAGGAATACCTGCTGAAAGGTGGGTGGCGTTATCGAGAGCAGATAGGCCTTACTACGAGAAAATAATGAAGAGAAAGGTTCGTACAACTGAACTAACATTGGGGCTCGTCACTCCCTCGAGAGCCCTAACCTATGGATTCGACTACAAAGCATGGGACAAGAATGTCAGAGAGGCCACCGATGTAGAATATGAGAGCATGCAGCAGCTTGGCCGGAAGCTTGCTAGGGCTCTCGAAAAGTCACGGGAAGTTGAGATAACCAGCCCTGATGGAACTGATCTTTCCTTCTCTTTAGAAGGCAGAGGAGCCCACATAAAGGATGGGGTGATCGACGACGAAGACATCAAGATGGGCGCGATTTTCTCAAGCCTCCCCGATGGCTCTGTACTTGCAGCTCCTACTGAGACAAGCGCACAGGGCCTTCTCAAATCCAACACTCCCTTCCCTCTAGCCGGGTTACTGGTCGAGGGTCTATTATTGAGCTTTGATAACGGAAGGCTTAGTTCGTGTTCCGGAGGGAAGAACAGCGAAGTCGTGCGAGACATGTACGAAAAAGCCACTGGAGACAAAGACCGGATCGGATGGCTTGAATTCGGACTGAATCCAAAGGCAAGTATCGGGTTTACCCACAACCACATAGTTCTCGGAACGGTGACAGTAGGGACAGGCCTCAACAAGGAGCTTGGAGGCAGAAACGAGAGCGACTGGGGTGTGCCTGTTACTCTCGAGAATTCCACCGTGAAACTTGACGGCAAGACGATCATTAAGCAAGGAAAACTATGTATCTCCTAAGAGCTCAGCTATTGCAGCGATCCCTGAATTCCTTACCTACGCACGGTGTTATATTATGACTGAGACTCCGTACAATCGTCAAGATTCGGGCGAAAAAATAGATTCACTTCTCAAGAAAGTGGCTGCGCTTGAAGACATGATATTGATGGGCAATAAGGTTTACCTAAAAGAGCGCGCAGCAGACGTTACAGCCGCCCTTCTTCAGGGAAGAGTTGCAGTTAAGAAACCCGAGATCTTGGCTGGGGAGACTTTCGCTTTGGAAATCGAGATAGCGAATTTCGGAAAAGCACCAGCAACACTCGATGGGATTGAGGAGATTCTCCCATGTTGTGGAATGGAAATGGTCAGCGTCCCGGAAAGATGCGACCTGGATGGCTCCTATCTGGACATGCATGGAAGAGCCATAAAACCGTCAACAAGCGAGAGACTGCAACTCCAGGTGAGAGCCTTTGAAAAGGGTATTTACGCAATAGCCCCGAGAATAGTGTACTCGAATGGCGTGGGGGTTCCGAAAGCCCTCAGCCTTAAGCCAATTACCGTTGATGTAAAAGAAGTTGTTTTGAATAACCGCGTAAGCAGCGGCTTCAAGGACCTTGACATTCTGCTCTTTGGCGGAATACCTAGAATGCACGCTGTTGTGCTCATGTCGATCTCCTGCGATGAAACAAAGCTTCTCATAAATCGGTTCATCGAGAAAGGCGCAAAAGAGGGGGAAATCACTGTCCTAATAACAGTTGAAGGAAGCCGATGGGAAAGACTGGCAGCCGAACACCCCAATTTCAACCTGTTCCTATGTAATCCCCAGGCAGAAAGCCCAGCTAAGATCCTCCCGAACGTGGTCAAAATAAGGGGCCTGGAAAACCTTACTGACGTCAGCATTCCCATCATTTCCACGCTAAGAAAATTCGGAGCATCAAACAGCAATCCTAGACGGATATGCATAGAGATTCTGTCAGACATGCTGTTGCAACACCATGCCGTTCAGACAAGAAAGTGGCTTATCGGGCTAATATCAGAACTGAAATCCAAAGGATTCACAATTCTGGCAGTAGTCAATCCCCAGATGCACAATACCGAGGAGGTCCAAGCGGTTATCGACCTATTTGACGGCGAGATAAGAGTCTACGAGAAGGCCGACCAGAGACTGATGCAGATACGGAGAATGTACGAACAGGAATACATAGCGGAGGAAATGCCGCTAAGAAAGGACAGGCTCTCCACGAACGGCGCAGTCAGAAGACTGAGGTATCACAACTACTAGCTTCTGAAAGAATCAGGAAAAAGAATCGCTCAAACTTAGTGGCGTGAACGTCCCAGCTTTGGACGCACTCGTTTGGAGGGCGGAACAAACTGATTGCAGCTTGAGCACAATCATAATAGTCACAATATGTGACTACAACACTTGAGTTGCCCTTTTTAAGGGCGAACCGAATTCAATGTTCTGAGGATAGCTTATGTCTTCAAAGATAGTCCCCCCTAGGAGCACTGTTACGCTAGGTGTAGTAGAAGGGGATTTGAAGGTCAGGAGCCACGCGGTTGTTAAAGGCGAAGGTTCCCCCCCGAGGGTCGTAGCTTCAGGCAGGGTCTTCGTGGAAGACGACGTTATCTTCGATTGCAGTCTTTCGGCAGATAGTCTTGATGGGGAGGGAGAGGTGTCTGTCAAGGGAGACCTTAAAGTCAAGACCTCTATTGAACTCGAGGATGGCCGCTTGGATGTCTCGGGGAACGTAACAGCTGAGAGCGTGGATGTAGGGAGGAGCCTTAGAGTGGGAAGAAACCTTGAAGCAGATAATGTCGACGTTGGAGGCAGCCTTGAGGTAGGCGGATCAACCGTAGCTACCGTGATAGATGTGGGCGGCAAGTTCGAGGCGGATGGCAATGTCAAGGCTACAGACATTGACGTTGGTGGATCCGTGAAGGTCAGAGGAGAGGTTGATGTGGAGGGCACGATTGACGTTGGAGGTTTGGTGATAGTGGACGGTGGCAAGGTTGGCAGCGTGGACGTTGGCGGAAGCCTTGTCTCGGGAAAACCCCTGAAGTTTGCCAAAATAGACGTCGGAGGAAGCGTCAAGCTAGCGGGTGGCAGCAGTGGTGGCACCATCGAAGTCGGAGGCGTCTGCAAAGTTGAAGGCGATCTCAAATTCGAGACATTGGACGTAGGAGGCATCGTGGCAATATCTGGTTCAGCAGAAGGAGACGAAATAGACGTAGGAGGAAAGATTCAGGTTGGCGGTTCCACAACACTTTCTGGAACGTTCGAAGTTGGCGGAAGGGCGGAAATCGCGGGAGAACTCAAAGCACACGATGTTGACGTAGGAGGTTCGCTCCGGGCTGAGAAGGTCACGGCAGAATCAAAGGTTTCGGTGGGAGGACATATTGAAGCCGACGAAGGAGTGTACGCGTCACACGTGGAAATCGGTAGAAGGGGAAAGGTCAAAGGCCCTATTAAAGCTGAAGAAGTAGTTGTAGGCAGGGGAGCTGACGTTGAGGACATCGACGCTAAGAGAATCATTCTGGAGCGCGACGTGAGAGCCGGGAGTCTGCGAGGAGAGACCATAAGACTTGAATCGGGTTGCCGTATCTCTGGCGAAGTCCACTATACAAGGGAACTGGAAGCAGCCCGAGACGTAGCGTTTGCAAGAGCTCCACAGAAAGTAGAATGATACTGGCGGTGTGCAGGAGACCCGCGGCGGGGCCAAGCAACCGAGCTGTTCATTTTCTCCGCCGTGGTCATATGCTAACTCAGAGATACAATTTAATTGCTTGTTGCACCTAGATTCTAGTGGAACGCGGAAAATTGCCCGAACGAAGGAACAAGTACGAGATCTATTCCGAATTGTTAGACACGGTCGCTAGGAGACGCTCTTGCCGGCTGACGAGGGCATCGTATGGAGCGAACCTGCCAGTGGATAGAGCTAAAGCCATGCTTGTTTTTCTGGCTTCGCGAGGGTTTGTCTCTGAAAACAAGGTTGCGGGCTCCACACTGTACACGATAACGAAACGTGGTCTGGAGTATCTTGAGACATTCAGAAACATGCGCAAGCTGTTCGCAGCGCTAGATGAAAGACATGGGCTTTCACCCCCGAAAGCTCGGGGAGAGACAAGGCGTGTATCCAAAATAGAGGCTAATTTGACCCTCATGGAAGACCAAGTTCTAGTTGACGAAGAGATTAGACTGGGAATCACCGTGGCTAATGTAGGTGAGACTTCTGTCATCCTTAAAAGTGTTGAGAGAATCGTTCCCAAGAATTTCGAAGTAGTTCTCATGCCAGACAACTTCAACCTGAAGGGCGACTCTATTGTCGCAGAAGATGTCACCCTCGACCCAGGTTCGACGGAAGAGATCCGTCTTAATATGAGAGCCCCACATGAAGGCACCTATTCCATCATTCCAAGAATCATATTACTAGGTGACGACGGAGCTGAGGTGGTCTCTGAACCTTCACCCGCGATAGTAAAAGTGGCTGAGGCTGATCTTCCACGCCGCCTTTCCACCGGTTACAAAGACTTGGACAGTCTGCTTCTCGGAGGAGTCCCAGAAAAGTATGCGATGATACTAACATCCCCTCCATGCGACGAAAGAGACCTCCTCATCTTGAGGTTCTTGAAAGAAGGAGTGATGCAGAAGGAGACTACCATTTACTTCGCCACAGATGCAAACATGATGAAGACCCTAGCCAAAGAGGTTAGCCCCGACTTTTACGTTTTCATCTGCAATCCTCAAGCTGACGCCATAATTGACAACCGACCGAACGTTATCAAGCTAAAAGGCGTGGATAGCCTAACAGACATTAACATCGCCCTTACCTCTGCCTTCCGCAAGATGAATAAGAAACCGGAGGTCCAGAAACGGGCTTGCATCGGAATTCTTTCGGACATACTTCTGGAGCATGGCGCTGTTCGAACAAGAAAATGGTTAACAGGGTTTCTGTCAGAGTTGAAATCCCAAGGTTTTACATCAATTGTCTTGCTGAACCCTCAGATGCACCCCTCTGAAGAGGTTCAAGCAGTATTGGATCCTTTCGAAGGGGAAATAGACGTCTATACAAATCAGACTAGAGAAGGGGTGCAGAAATTCCTGAGAATCAGAAGAATGTTCAATCAAAGATATCTCGAGAACGAGATGCCACTAATAAAGGAAAAGCTTAGGGCATGAAATGCTTAGTCTTCGGTTATGGTTTGGCTGCGAGCTATGTGGGGTCACTTTTCGAACAATGGCATGTTGGGAAATATCTCTACTCCGTTTTGGTTGATTGCATAAGGCACGATGCTAGGATTGACTTTGGCGCCTCGCATTTTTTCAACCTGCATGGCTCTTGTAGTAGTTGATCCAGAGAACAGAGTTTGAAGCATTATGACTCCGTGAACAAGAAACTCCTCCTCCAAAGCTTCTCGTTCAATACTAAGGTGCTTCAGTTCTGTGATCACGAGACAGGTGACGCCCATATCCGCCAGGGATTGCACCAACTCCACAACTTGGATCCTCCGTTCTACAGCATCTGGAAAGCGATAGAAGAGTGCTGCTAGAGTGTCCACAACTACTCTCTTGGCTCCGACTGTGGAGATCTTTGCCCGTACATCCTCGATAAGTTTGTCAATCGACAGTTGCTTGCCGCGTAAGCTACGAGACTCTTCCTTGTAGAGCTTTTCCTTCAGCATAGCTACTTGAGACATGCGGGTAGCGTCAACGAAAGCAAACTTGCCTTCTTTCTCCGCTTTCTCGAAATCCCATCCGAACTGTTTCATCTCAGAGTAGAAGTGGCTTTTGTTCTCATCCAAGCTAACGAAGACCCCATTTTCCTTCTCCTCGTATATTCCTTTGTACAAGAATTGGCTACAGAGAATCGTTTTTCCCGTACCCGGGCCTCCGACAACCAAGATGACTCGCTCTTCGGGAAATCCACCGTCAATAAGATCGTCCAATCCGGGAATCCCGGTGTCGACTTTTGGCAAGCTTCTTCACCTAGGCTTTTTACATAAAATCCGCGAGTATTTATATATTTTGTTGCATGGTTCTGGGGAGCAGATACGTGTGTCGGGCATTGAGACTTCGCCTAAGTGCATTCTTGTTTTCCAGGCGGTCTGATCGGTTTGGGGTTGACGCCTTTCATGCGTTGAACCCAGCTAATGTACGCACACACGGACATGTATTGAGCGCAAGCTAAATGCCCCTCAACACGACCTCGATGCGGCGCGAATTGGTTTGGTGTGAAAGCCTTTTGTAAGAACCATGCGCACGCTGTCTCCGACACAGCTTCCTTCTTTTTCGCCCAGATAAACTTCGGCCTCACTTGTGAAGATGCAGGATTCATGGCATTGTCGACTCCATCGCCTTCAACGCGGTATAAGCCACAAGTAATGCAAAGAGAACTATGATCCACATTACCACAAGCTCCCACAGGCCTGTATTCCAGAGCAGGACTAAAACAACGGCGCCGATCAACATCAGCGTTTGAA
>CAYGVX010000038.1:0-11769 GCA_964353725.1 uncultured Candidatus Bathyarchaeia archaeon | reverse complement strand
AGCCTAGTGGACAGCTCTTGCAGCTTGTTCAGCTCTCTCTCTTCTGCGCTTCTCGAGCTCATTATTAACCACACGCTTCAGCTCTTTCAACTGCGCCTCGATACTCGCCGCGTCGTACTCGTGCATGATGCTCTTGCTCACCTGAAACAAGTAGCCGATCACCCGAACCCAGTTCACCCTGTCAACTTCCTCCAGGTCAGGCGCCTTCGCGTGCTTGAGCGCGTCACTAATCAAGCCGTCAATCGTCTTGACAGCCTGCGCCCGCAGCTTCTGCGTCTCCAGCCCACCCGTAGTGTCAGCCAACGCCTGCACGCGGCCACAGAAAGACCTACGATATTTCAACTCAGCCAAGCTGATCGGCTTCCACCGAGCCATAGGGCACACCCTCGCAAACTGCTTGTCAATCTCATCCCTTTGCTTACGCATAATCGGTCCAGCACCCATCATCTGGAAGATAGCTCCCTGCTTACGCGCCTCGAGGCTATGCGCGACCGGCAGCAAATCCAGAAACGGGCTGCCTTTACCCTTCTTGGCTACCTTTCTTGAGGACATTCAAAGCCAACTCACTATACTTCTCGCTTTTCTCCTCATCTTCCCGCCAATTAGCCTCGTCAAACCAGCATACAGGCTCATAGGTCAACGGGAACTTTCCACCGTAGATGTCCACGGCAAGCCAAATGCTCGCCCGCTTCGGACTCGTCGTCTCAATGACGAGAAGCCTGCCGTCCCTGTCAACGGCTTCAACCCAAGCGTGGAACCCCCTCAGCTTACGCCCCTTCGTCGTCAACACCGCGCCCAACACAACCTCAGCCCGGACACCCTTCAACCGCAGCAGCGTGCACGCCAAGACGCTCGTGTCAAAACAGATCCCGAACCCGCAGTTAACCGTCTGACACGGCATCAGCCACCCATACTCAAGCTCGCCAGTGTCAACCAAGTAAATAGGACCGTGATACCGGAACACGCTTGCATGCCGTACGCTGCTGGGCTTCCCCTCCTTATCCAAAGCGTAACGCACGTTCGAGGCAACAAACCTTCCAACCTTCCCAATCGCGTCATTCACATCCCGATCCCGGATCTGCTCGGCAATAGCCCGCATACACGGGTTAGCAACCTGCACGAAGTCCGTAACCTTATAGATTTCCTGCAGCAACCCGAAATTAACGCTCGGAACCTCCTTCACTCCTCATTCCTCCACGCCTGCAACACAGCCTGGCAAAACGCCACTACGCCGCCCAGCAACGCAGCTACCAAAGTGAACACCGTGATCCTCGTAGTATCAGCCGTCAAAGCCGTCGCCAACGCGCTACTCACAGCGACAACAGCTGTCAATAACGCTGAAAGCAGGATCCTCCTCGAGTCACCCTTAGCCGCTGAAACGGCGCTCGTGAAAGGCTGAAACCGGCTGCGAACACGCTTGCCCCAGCCCAGCTACAGAACCCCCAAGCTCGGCGACACGTAACCCGACTGGTCAAACAAAACCTCGCCAGGGCTAACATTGTGCAGCAAAAACACGTCCACGGCAACAAGCTCACAGGCATCCCGGCACCAGCGACTCTCCCGAAGCATACGGGCACGCTCAGCACGACGAGCAAGGTAAAGCTTGAACCGCAGACGATCACGACGCCGATTCCGCCGACTACGATGCCGACTAGACAAAGAACCACAGCTACCGAAGCCGAACCGCTCCCCAACGCCAAAACAAGCCGCGAAGGCCTTACGGGGTCACAGCGGCGGCGCGAACAAGAATACAGATGGCACATTCGCCCATATATGCTTTACCAACACTCAAGACGCAAGCAACACACGAAAACGGGAGGGGTTACCAGCTTCGCACATTTTTTTTGTCCACTCTCTTAATGCGTGCGCACATGCTCGTGTCTGATTATGGTTTTCTCAGGAGGTTGAGGGTATGAGTGCCCGGGTTATAGCATCTAGCAGATTCCAGATGACTTCGACGGTTTCTTTTGGGAAGAAAATAGCCGTGAGAGAGATACCAGCGATTCCTCCACCCAAGTGGGCGGTGTTCGCGATGTAGGGGTTAATGTCCAGGAACGCGTAGACAATTTCTAACAAAAAGACAAAGAATACGCCGACGATGGACGGGACTTTCACGCTTCTCATAATATACACGGGTCTCGCGGGATAGAGAAGTGCATAACTCGCTAGCGCTCCAAATATGGCGCCCGAAGCACCCACCAGCGGGATTTCTGATTCCGGAGCAAGCAAAGCGTAGAAGAGAACAGCAAAGATGCCAGAGAGAAGATACAGTAGGAGGAATCGGACTCGCCCCAATTTCAGTTCAGCGAGCGAGCCAAACTGCAGGAATAGGAGCATGTTAAAGAGAATGTGAAAGAGATCGCCGTGCAGAAACATGTACGAAATCAGACAGGGCAAACTGCCAAGCTGACCGAGACGACTAGGTACAAACCCGAACTCCAGGATCAAGGCGTGGAAATCAACTGATGAGACAGACCAAATGAAAACGATGACGTTGACAGATACGAGGGAGAGGGTTGTCCAAGGAAGTTCCTGTGCACTATGCTTCTTGCCCGTGTCTCCCCACTTAGCATCCTGCCTGAGCTGTTCTTGCTTTTCTCGATCCGGTTTCCACCAGAAATCTCTGAGAAGAAGACGCCTCAACCCTCTACACACGACTAGTTCTAACCTTCTTTAAGTAAAAAATGGTTTCCCCGATGCAGACTTGCACACAAAAAGGAGAACGCGTGCTTTGGGGAGAAAAAAGGGAATTGTGCGGGAGATGTCTCCAGTGAAGTGTCAGTCCGTACTAGACTACGGGTCCTGACGCCCAGACTACAGCCCTTCTTGGGTTGAGCCTCGACATAGCCACTTTCTGCGCGCCCGGCCGACACGTATCCGCCCTCCTCCGCCCCGCAAACAAATCCGCGCTTCACCAACACTCAAGACACAAGCGTGCATGCACTGCCAAAAGGTGACTCTCTGAATATCCTTCCCTTTCTTACTAGTTATAAATAAGTGAAAACCATGAACATCTTCTTGTGGAATTGCAAAAGCAACTCTTCGATCAGAATCACTCCTTGGACAAGGACAAGTAATATTTATCCACTGGCGCAACCTATTCCAGTTTCGACGGGAGGAGAGGAAGACGAGAGAGAAGCTTTTGGCTGTGCCTCTCTGTTCTAAGCCAGAGTTGACTGCCTTGGAGACGTGTCACCACCTAGCCCTAAGGAAATGGTAGAAGGAGAACGAGGAAGGAGAAATGATTGACTGAAGGGAAGTTGACGGTTGGGGATTTTGTGAAGATGCTTGTCTTCACGGTCTTCGCAGTGACAGGTTTCCTCGTTCTATGGGGCATCACTTTCTTTCTCGGTTTCGCTTTCACGTTGAACACTGGACTCTCGTTACTTCTAGGCTTTTCCATGAGTGCAGTAACGACTTTCGCACTCCTTGCAATCTTGTTGCCGCGCAGAAAGAGGGTCCGCATAATCCCAAGCAAAAGGCAGAAAATAGGAATCTATGTCGCATGGATCATGATCTTCGGTCTTAGCTTACCTTTGATAAAAATCAACCTTTCATTGTTTCTAAGCTATCTACCGACTTTGATAGGTAGTGCAGTCATCTTGGTCTATACATTGGAAGCGAGAAACCGGATGTAAGATGTCCGTTGTCGGGAGACATCTCCACCTTTCGTGGGATTTGTCGCCTTTGTCTACTCTGTCGTGTCATGGTTTGCTCTTTCCACGTGAAAATGCTATGTACATTTAGAGTTCTGATGTTGTTCCATAGGATTCTTTGAAGAAGACCTCTTTGAAGGGTTTTCTAGGTCTTTGGGGTGGAGATTCGTCTGGCACACCGATGGGGAGGAGGGCGACAACCGCCATCTTGTCGGGAATCTTCAACATGTTCTTAATAGCATCTTGGTCGAAGGCACCAATCCAACATGTTCCGTATCCTAGGGCGGTAGCGACCAGAACCATGTGTTCTACCGCTATCATGGGGTCTTGGATGTGAGGTATTCGAGTTGAGGAAAGCTTGTAAGGCAAGTTGCCTTTGTTTCGAGGCTCCCCCAACGCCACGACGACGGTGTCTGCATCTGCAATGAACTTCTGACCATTTGACGCTCTGGCGAGAGCCTTCTTCATTTCCCGGTTCCTAACTACAATAAAATACCAAGGTTGGCGGTTGGCCCCTGAAGGAGCCAGACGTCCAGCCTCCAAAATCCTCTTCAAATCGTCATCGGCCACCAATTGTGGCTTGAACTTTCGAATACTCCTCCTCTTCTCAATCGCCTTGAACAAGTCCATGACTCTTCATCTCCCTAAACACAGAATAGATGCAATGAAGATACATTAGCCTTTTTCCCAAACGATAGGGCACATCAGCTCTGTTGGGCTACATGAACAAAATAGAATGGGGGTGGTGCGAGACATGTCGCCATGGAAGTGTTCGTCCGTACCGACCACGGGTCCGCGGGGATGGACTACGGGCCTAATACAAGGGCTTCTTGGAACTTGTTTCCGCCTGTGCGTGTATCTAAGTGATTCCAACGGGTTGTCGGTTGAGGACATGGTTTGGCACTCCGTCACTACGAGTATCCAGGACATGCTGCAAAACATCATGCAGCTGCTCGAGAAGACGCTCATTCCTCTCAGCCCAATCAGGATAAGACGCGATAACCTCTAACCCGTCAGGATGCGAGTCATCCCCAACCTTAATCACCACACCGTTACTCTTACTGAACAAGTCAACAGTCAACTTCGGAAGACGCTGCCCAACAGGAAACACAAAATGCGCCCCCTTAAACCGGATGCCCCGCAGCATCTCCTCCAACACCTTAACATCCGTCAACAAACCCGTAAAACTAAACCCGTTACAAACCAGCTGATACGCCTTGCCCAGATTCGCAGGCCGCCGCACAAACACGTTCACCCTGCCAGTCTCAAACCACTGCAACCGCCCCAACCGATCCCGCCACAACAACCACCGGTTCCTCGAACAAGTCTCCAGCCACCCAGCCCCAACAGCCCGCCCACGGTCAACACCAACAGGCGCAAAACACCACCCCCGCCACCCATGCAATGAACACTTTGAACCCCGCTCATTTTTACAGTGAGACCGCCACGCACTCCGAACGTTAGCCACGTACCCGCCATGCCGCACATACCCCAGCCCCATCAACCTGCACAAAACCTTCGCAGTCAACAACGGATTCCGCTCAAGAAGAACAACAACCCGACTCCGAATGCTGACACCCCCACCACTCTCACCACTCTCACAGTGAGAAAACGCCATAACCTTCACCACCGACCCTCAATCTCCCGACCCACCAAGCAATCGCTGCTGCCGCGAAAGGCACAGCCCTGGCACGCGCAGTCCACAACCCTCAACACATCCGCCGCACGCTTACCCACAATCACCCCAGCCAGCACAGCCATACGCTGCGCCGCACAACACCAACACTCAAAACCCAAGGCCCACCAGCCCCCAGCTCAGCGCACAACAGAAAAAGAGGGGTATTGCGGGAAGCCTAGTGAGGCTAGCCTGAAAACCGGTACTCGCAGGCTCGGCAGATGTACCGCTGGATTTCGCCATCGGGCGTGTACCGACGACCGTTTCTCCAGATTCGAGTGCAACCACACTTCGGACACTTAAGTTCCTCTTGCGCCAAGTTTTCCTACCCTCCAAACTTCGATCTTTCATCCAAATAGGCGCAGTAACCCCGAAAAAATGGGGAAGAAAGAACCGCGAAGAAGCGATCAAGTGGTCATTGTCACCTGTCGAAGTGAGTCTACCTCACCCCGGCCACTTCTGTATGGACTTTTGCCTGATTCCGACCATTTTTAGGGGGGTTGGGGTTATTGGCGTTTTCGGAAGAGTTTGCCGCCGTCGCTGCATTCGCCTGTGACGTATTCGAAGCCTGCTTCTATTAGAGGTATCGTTTCTCCGGCGTTGTGGGCGACGGGCACTGTGAAGTTCTCGTCGTGGTCTTTGAATAGTTTTTCGTCGAGTTGGACGTAGAGGCGCGCGCTGCCACCTAGGGGGGTACCCCCC
The DNA here is from genome assembly GCA_964353725.1 of uncultured Candidatus Bathyarchaeia archaeon. Lineage (GTDB taxonomy): Archaea > Thermoproteota > Bathyarchaeia > Bathyarchaeales > SOJC01 > CAYGVX01. The sequence continues at coordinate 5,736 of CAYGVX010000038.1, read as the reverse complement.
CCTACCCCCTAGTTTTTGGATGTATTGTTCATTACTCTGTGACTCGGCGTCGCATACTCCCGCTTGACTCTCCCATTTCTTGGCTGTTTTTGCGTGCGTCATCAGGCGAGTTTTGTACATCGGAAGCCCCTTGCCGAGTCGTGGATGTCTTTGGCTGAGTAGCCGAAGGGGCTGAGCAGGTTTGAGGCTGCAGAGTATAGGAGCAGGAGATACTTGCGGACGTCAGAGTTTGTCCAGTCTTCAATAAGCTCTTTTGCTTTAACCCTACGCTCATACCGCTTGTTCTCGGCGCTGGTGAAGAGAAAGCTAATGTTTTTTCCCGCAGAAACTTCAGCCCCCTCCTTCAAAAGCTGCTCAGCCGCGATCACCTGGCTTACCCTCTGTTTATAATCATCTAGGTTCTTGGAAAGATGCTTCGTAACAATCAAATCCCAGATTGACACGTCGCCCTCTATCAGCTTTCTCCTATAATCCCCAACCACTTTCAAGGCGTCAGGTATCTTCCCCACAAACGCTCTTGAATCGTCTGCCGCAGCCAACACTTTTATCATTTCCATCTGCATATCATACACAAACCTCGGAGTATCCCGCCTCCGGACCTCTAACCCCCTAACCTTCACCTCACCATCCTCCTTTACCCCGTAATAGCGATTCAACACGGCAACATTTGGGTGCATCCTCGAAGGAAGGAAGACTATCCACCTGTAACGTCCCTCAAAACTCAGCGGCACACCGACAGCCTCACCTATCTCCTGACACAAGCGCACATAGTCCTCAGCAACTGCGTCCTCCTTCTTCAGCCATAAGGAATCAACGATGCCGTGAATAACATCAAATCCCTGGCGCTCTGCTAATCGAGCAGCCTTCAGAAAAGCTTCTCTGCCGAAAGCACAAACCCCGATATGCCCATCAACAGTGCCAAACTTCGCGTTCCTGTATCCCAGGTAGCCGAAGCAGGTTACCAAAATCCACTTCAAGGCACCTTGACGTCCGTCGTAAACCCCCTTCAACCCCTGGTCGCAGGTCTCACTCCTCAACCTCTTATACTGCAACCTCTTGGCGATGACAAGTCTCAGAACCTTGGGCACGATACCGACACGCTTCTCGCAAAAATGATAACCAAGGTCGGGAATACGCAAGTTCGAGTCAGGGCAACACTTGCAGAGAACAGTCTCTGCCGAAATGTTGTTCTTCGCCATCAAAGAAGGATACATCGACGAGAAGTCAACCTCACCCACCCAGTCGTGAATGCCCATCTCAGGCTCGTAGACGAAGCCCCCGCGATCTCCAACGAGCAGTTCATAAGCCGACTTAAAAGCTTCAGGAATGCCCTTGTTACGGGGAATAAGAACATCATCCTTCAAGGCCTGGTAGAACTGGAGAGACGACATACTCGAGCCTATAGAAGAACGAGAAGCCAGATGCAAAGGCACCCTGCAAGTTCTCGCAATCTCAATCAGCCCGTCAAACCCGCACTCAGAAAGAATAAAAGTGTTATTTTCGTCAATGTGAACTCGACCATAAAGCCTCCTCGTTGGAGCACGATAATACGTCCTACCATAGGAAAAGAAAGTTCTCCCACGCCTCGACCCGCCAACCAGAGGAACAGTCTCCCTGCTTAGGACAAGCTTGTCCAGGACACCGTTAACAATCGCCCTCTTCACAAGGTAGGGAAAAACAAGGGAGTCACCCCCCCTGGTCAGCAATATATCAGGATCAAGCTGCTCAACCACTTCTACAAAACGCAGCAACATCTGCTTCTCGTCACCCGAATCGATAACACTCTTCTTCTCGTCTTGAGAAACCACTATCTCCTTCAACGGGTCATTTAAGCTGGCTATCTTCCTCTTCCTAGCAATCTCCACATGGACACTCATGACCCTCAAGGAAGGAAGCCTGTAATCAACACTTTCGACAGAATCTAAAAGACTGTACTGCAGTCTATGCTTCTCAGCCTCAACCTCGACAAAGGCTAAAGGGAAAACGTCACGGTCATAGAGATAGGTCTGAGTACCCTGCAGGTCGCAGTTATGCACCTGAAAGCGAAGGTATCTGCCCATCTCCAAAACATCGCGTACAAAGAACGGGATGCTTCTACAGTCCTTCAGTTCAACCTCTAAAACCCTCGATTTCTCAACATCGCTCGGGCTGGCATATTTGTAGACGAAGCTAGACGAGGCTATCGACCTGCCTGCGAAAAACCTCGTCGACAGTCCTTCCAGATCTTCTATCTTGCCCGAAATGTAGATTTTGGGCTTGAACTCATCTACCAGCCGAACCCGTTCGCCGCTCTCTGCAATAACCCACACCACCATCTGTCCAAATGCGGAAGGATAGAGATCGAGTATCCAACCCCTCAAGCGGCTAGGGCTGACCAGGTTGCTTTCTGGCTGCAGCTAGCTCCCTCTCCAGCCCATTCAACGTTTTCTGCTGATGCAGAAGAACACACATGACCATCGACTCGAAAACAACAGGGCGTGTTGCGTTGCTCCCCGCCGAAGCATAGTTCCTACAGGCGTCCATTATCTGCTCAAAAGCCGCTCTGTCATCACTGCGCAAAGCCTTCGCAAACCCGCTCCACCCCTGCAGCTCCCTGTCCAAAGCAATGCGGTAAGACTCAACTGTCTTTCCCACGCTTACGCCTCCATGAACTTGGTGAGTGAAAGGCTCTCTGAAGAAATTGCGATTCTTCCTAGAGCAGAAGACTGGTGCTTCTCCAAGCAGAGCTGCTGACCATGTCTGTTAGGTCTGACTGATATGGCGACGTTTGCACGCCCACAGGACATCATCTTGAAGAAGAGGTTTCTATCCGATGGATAATGGGGAGGATAAGTGGCGACAATTATCACCCGGTTCTCCTCAGCAAACCTCGACAGATAAGCGGTCAGCTGATTGAAAACGTCCTTAGCCTCCTTCTTAGGCACGTCCTTGTCAAGGTACAACCCTGCAATATCAGACAGGATGACAAGCTTCGAGCTATACCGCTCAACAGCTCCAGTCAACTCGTCAAGAACCAGCGACGTCATCTGGTATGCCGTGAAAGCTCTAGAGATGAAGATTCGCTCCAAAACCCCTCTGGGGTCTAGCTCGTGAAGCTGAGCGATGCGCGAAACCTCGTATAGTCTGAAGTTGTTACCCCCATCTATAAACAGCACGTTGGTTTCCAAGCCTCCAAGCTGGTAAGGGAGCTGAGCCCTAACGCAGAGAAGCATAGACAAATGCAAGACGGCAGACGAGCCGTGGAGAACAGCGAAGTCGCCCGAAACGAAGCCTGGAAACAAGGTATCTACGTTTTCAATGTTGAATGATAGGCGTTGTTGAGAGGGAACACTCTCCACTAATGTTCTCGACGACAATTTGGGTCTCCTTTCTCCTGTTCGTGGGGTTAGAAAAGAGGGTTTCCAAATCTCTTAAGGGTTTGGCGACAAAGCATTTTGGAAGAACGGAGACAGATGGGTGAAAGTGAAGAGGGCATGAAGGTTAATTTGCGTGTAGGTGAAAGTAAGAAGAGGATGAGGCTTGACAAGATACCTTATCGGCACGGGTGGCTGGGCATACTTCAATGCTCCGAGCAAGTCCCCCCTGAGAGCATACGCCAAGTGCTTCGACTTCGTGGAAGTAAACAGCACTTTCTACGAATACCCCAGCCCGAGAACGGTTAAAGGATGGCGGCGAACCGTGCCCCGAAACTTCACATTCACTGTTAGATGCCATCAGGACCTCACCCACCGAATCGGCCTAAGACCAGTCGACGAAGCCCACACAGTCTTCAACAAGATGATTGAAGTCTGTAGAACCATCAGCGCGCCATTCCTGCACCTGCTAACACCTCCAAAAGGGCTTCAGGATGAAACGGAGATACGAGACGCCGAGGATTTCCTCTCGTCAAGCAACCCAAAAGGGGTCCGGCTCGCATGGGAACTCAGAAGCCCTCCAAGACAGAAACACGTCCGGCTGATGCAAGACCATGGCATCGTTCATTCAGTAGACCTGTCGAGAGAAGAGCCGGCCTGTAAATCCGACACCGTCTATACTCGAGTCTTCGGAAAGGGACAACACAACATCTACCAATTCGCAGACGAAGAGCTGGAGCAAATCGACAAGAGGGTACTCAAAATGGAGACTGCGATGGCGATCATAACCTTCCACGGCCTGAGGATGAGCACAGACGCCGCCAGATTCAAAAGTTACACGGAAACTGGGACTCATATGCCCGTAACGGCCTACCTCGGAGTCGAGTCCGCGAAGGCAGTTCTCCAAGAAGACGCCATATTTCCATCCACCAAAGACGAACTGATCGCACACCAAGGATGGAAAGTAATAGACATGACAGAACAGAAGAGGATGCACCTCTCGGAGCTGCTCTCCCGAATACCCTACAAGACCTACAACAGCCTCAATGAAGTATCAGAGGAGCTGGAGAAGATCCTGTGAGCAAGAACAACCTGCTCCTCGGCACATCCGGGTGGAGCTACAGAGAATGGGAAGGCTCATTCTACACAAAAGGCGAACAACGCAAGCTAAGAGTGTACTCCCGAGTCTTCCCCACAGTCGAGATCGACTCAACCTTCTACCGCTACCCTTCAAAAGGAACAGTCATGGGCTGGCTACGATACTCACCCCCAAACTTCGTCTTCACAGCCAAGCTCCCAAAGGTAATAACCCACGACAAAAGGCTCGGCCTAAAGGCTGATGTGACTGCCGACCTGGCGAGTTTTCTAACCGTTATGGAACCGCTTCAGCTTAACGGAAAGCTCGGATGCCTCCTCATACAACTTCCACCAAGCTCCGAGTACAACCCAACGAACCTTGAGACTTTCCTCGAAAGACTCCCACCCCAGTTCCGATTCGCCATCGAGTTCAGAAACCTCACATGGCTACGAGAGGAAACATGGCAGATGCTGAAACAGCACAACGTCGCCTACACAAACGTCGACGAACCACTCCTGCCACCGGAAATTCACATCACAGCCGACTTCTCCTACTTCCGCTGGCATGGAAGAGGCGAAAAACCATGGTTTGACTACCTATACAAGAAGGAGGAGCTTGAACCATGGGTTCCAAAGATTGCTGAAGCTTCTAGCCAAGTAAGACAGGTCTATGGATACTTCAACAATCACTTCCACGGCTACGCCCCGGAAAACTGCCTCAGCCTACTAGAAAGAATCATATCTCTGACCCCACAACAAGCGGAAACAAAGAAGAAGATGAGCAGAAAACAGACTGGTCTAAGCGACTTCCTCTAAGGAGGAATTCTACTCAGAAGATGGAGAAATGGTTACCGTAAAGCGAAAGAGCATATGCGTTGGCGGTGACCCATGTTATGTTGTCACAGAAAGAGGTACACCAGTATTGCTGCTGTGTATGTTATCAGGAAGGAAGGGATCACGTATTTGTATGCTTTTTTCAATGAGCACTTGAAGTAATCTGCCGTGAATGCTAAGCACAGGTGAGTCGGCGAAATCACATACCCCAAGTATGCACTCATGTAGATCAAGGAAGCGGTCTTGGGAGACAACGTGAAGATGCCAGCGAGAAGTGGAACGCTGATGGAAACGCCTCCCAACGCGGAAGCGGTCGCTGCTCCGAGTATCGCGGGGGTGATGGTCAGCAATATTGTTTGATCAACGCTACCGCTTAGCGCCAGGTCCCCAAATAAGCTGGAGATGTTTGTGGCTCTCACGACTTCTCCAAGCAAGAAGGCCCCGTAGGCTGCGAACGCTATTCCATAGATCC
>CAYGVX010000037.1:0-12578 GCA_964353725.1 uncultured Candidatus Bathyarchaeia archaeon | reverse complement strand
CGCTTTCTGGTCCGGCTGTGAGGCCTTTCCACCCGATTTTCTTGAGGTAAGGCAGCTTCACGTACGTCCAGGGTTCCACGTGCTCCTCGATTATGTCTAGGTATTCGTTGGGTGAGAACTTTATGAACTCTATACCTACAGGGTTTACTACTCTGACCTTGCCGTCGTAGAAGTTGACCTTGTTCTTCTTGTCCACGGTTCCCATGTAGTAGGTCGGTAGTGTGTAAGCGTCGCTTGTGATAAGGTTAACATAATCAGTGTTTTTGAGGACAACATCGTCGAAAATCTTCAACGAGAACTTCGCGAACTCCACGCAGCTTCTAACCATCTTCTCGATTTCCTGCCTCTCTTCCTCAGATAAAGCCTTGGTGATGCCGCCCGGGATACATGCGCTGACGGGATGCGTGGGTCTGCCGCCTAGTATGCCCGTGATCTTTTGTCCATATGCCCTGTGCTTAATCACCTCTTTCGCGATGTCCACGCCGACTTTCTCTATCACTCCGAGGATGTTTCTCTTGGCTGGCGGTGCATCGGGTCCTACGATGAAGTCGGGTCCGCCGAGGAAGTAGAAGTGCAGGATGTGGTCGTAGATGAAGTAGGCGCAGTACTCGAGTTCTCTCAGTTTTTTGGCAGTCTCGGGGGGTTCCACATCAAATGCTGCGTCTAATGCTTTGGCGCCTGCCATGTGGTGGGCGACGGGGCACACACCGCAGATCCGCGTGGTTATTATGGGCAGGTCTTCTGCTCTTCTGCCTTCGCAGAAGCGCTCGAACCCTCTCAGCTCAGGGACTTGGAAGTAGGCGTTTTCCACGTTTCCGGCGTCGTTCAGGAAGATGGTTATCTTCCCATGTCCCTCCAGTCTCGTTATTGGGTCGATGACTATTTCCTTCATTTTTTCATCACCTTCCTCCTCAGGATTGAACGGGCTAATGAATACTTGTAGAAAGTTCCAATCGGGTCCACGACTTGGTTGATGACTTCTGGGCTTGTGGCAATTGACGCTAGGGCGCTGATGGCAGCTGCACCTTGGTCTGTCACTCGGGGGCCGGGTCCGTTACAGCCTGTGCAGGGCACGTTAACTTTGGGGCATTGGGCGCCGCAGCCAGCTCTTGTGGCTGGTCCCATGCAGATCACTCCTTGGTCCCAGAAGCAGGTTTTGAGGTCGTCGTCGATCTCGTAAATCCTCTTTATCTCCGACAGCTTTCTGCTCTTCTTCTCTCTGGGGCATTCGTCGCAGATGGATTTGTCGGGTAGCAGGGCTGAGCCTTTAGGAGGTAGCTTGCCAGTGATTATGGCTTCGACTGCTTGGATTATCGATGGGATAGGAGGGGGGCATCCTGAGAGGTAATAGTCGACTTCGACGGTTTGCCCTAGAGTCTTCACCGTGTCATAAAACTCAGGGAGTTCCAGCTCTCCCTCTCTTACCTTAATTGAGGTTTTCGGGGTCACGTGTTGAGGGTTGTTTGTCGAGGGGGTCTCAGAGTAGGCTCTTTCAAAGATTGTGTCTCTGTCCCACAGGTTTGCGAGTCCTTTGACGCATCCGTCGTTGGCACAGGAGCCGAAAGCCACCAAGACCTTCGCCTTTTTCCTCAGCAATTTGGCGAGTCTCTCGCTTTCGGAGTTGCGTATGGCGCCGTTGAAGAAGCACACGTCTATGCTCTTGTCGGGCATGGCTTCCACGTCCTTGTACTTGACGTCCATTGCCACCGGCCAGAACACGATGTCCGCAGCCGCCACCACGTCCAAAATCCGCTCATTAATATCCAAAACCGCAATCTCACAGCCACCACAACTCGCAGCCCAATAAAACGCAAACTTCAGCTTCTTCTTCTCCATGCTTTCACCAATCTGGTAGCTACTGGTTTAGGAGCGTAACAATTGTTACACGTCAAATATATAGTTTAAGATTCCATATCCCAGGCTTCTCAGACCATGGGTCCGACAAGATCAGCTATGTAATGGGAGATTATGGCTCCCAGGACGGCAAGTGCGGCGTACCTCGCGCCTGTTTTGAGGGGGCTTTCATGGCTGGTCTTGCCTATGTAGCTTCCCAACACGAACGCCATCGAGGTTCCGATTACGAATGTGAGGACTACAGCGAGGGTCATTTCGAAGCAGGTGAAGGGCGAGAGCAGAATAAGCGTGGCGACTATCGTCGAGGTGAAGGCGAAGAAACTGTTGATCAACACTTCTCTTTTTGAGTGTATTCTCGTGTTTGTTCCGTGGTCTGTGGCTTCGTGAATCTGCAATGCTCTTTCTGCTGATTGAGACATGAAGAACCCTATTGAGTTGCCGAAGGCGTTTGCGAAGCCTCCGATAATCCCCGTGATGAGAACAAGGTGTGTTTGTGAAGTGGCCTCGGCGACGCCTATTATCAGCCCCAGACACATGATTAAGCCATCTGCCAGTCCGAAGGCTATTCCTTCCAAACGGTAGTTTTCTCCAGACTTGTTCTCAGCCATCTGCAGCACTTCGTTGCATCTGCACTTGACTACCGTGCGATAAAAGTGTTTTGCGTGGATTCTGAGGGGGTTTCGTAAGGCTTCGATTAGGGATCAGCAAAACACAGTCAGTAGCTGAATACGGTCAACATAGCGTGACCGCCTAGAACTACCCTCTATTTCGCGCTAACCGACCACCGCTTCGAACATATTTTAGTCTTCTTTTCGAGAGTGTTGTTGATGGCGATCAGGGCTATGCCTGCGCCGCTATCGGCGATCCTGTTGATGTCCCAGAGGATGCCCCTCAAGTGAGGCAGCTCAGGCAGTTCTTGCATCAGCCTGTCTCTCTCCAGCTCGATGAAAGTCAGCATTTCCAAGAGGCTGTTTGCGATTTTGATGTCGCCGATGAAGAAAGCGTCCACAGATTTGGTCACCAAATCGTGAGCCAAGTCATTCAAGTTACTTAGTCGCTCGATCACCCATTTCGGTAGCTTGTCTCTGTATTTTCTTAACAGCGTGATTGCTCGGCGGGCAATTTCCTCAGCGTAGTCGGCTATCAGCTCAAGGTATCTCAGCATCAGCCCGAAGTAGAGTATGTAAAGAGGGTCAGCTAGCCCAATTGCCTCGGCTACCTCTCTTTTTCTCTGTGCGGATATAAGTAGTCGCATCGCGAGCATACACATAGTGTCGGCTTCGTCTTCCCGGTTTATGGCATCTTGAGCTAGCGATTCGTCACCATCCACAAGTGCTTGAACTGACTCTTTAACTATGGTTAGAGAGATCAACGACAGCCTTCGCAGCAGCATGTCGATCTGGAACTTCTTGGGGTCTAGAGAGCACTGGAGGGTGATGCGGTCAGGTGTCTCCTCAACGATTCCCAACCCTATCAGCTTGCGTATTATTCCCCTTATTTCCTCGATGTGTTCGGAGCGCATTCTCTCCGAGGATATTATTGAGAAGACTTCGCGACCGAGTATGTAGTTGCCGACTATCACCCGTTCCATCATTTTTGGGTCTATGCATAAGTCAGCGTTGCAGATGTATTCTTCAGCTTCTTCTTGCGGCCTGGCGAGTTCGTTGGGGTATATTTTGAGTGCTCCGTCCTTCTCGGGCATTAAAAAAATAGTGTCTCCGCGTTTCAGGCCGTTGTTTCTTACCCACCCGCTTGGTAGCGAGACGGAAAGCGTGGAGTAACCGACTTTCTGGAGCTTTCTGCTCTCCACATGAACCATCCTCGGTATTTACAGTATTTATAAGGGATAACAATATAAACATTATGTATATATCTTCCACCCTTAAATATATACAACAAATACAACGGAGAACGATGAATATATGGGTAAATGGAAGGCCGTAAGGATAAAACAAGAGCTAGTAGAAGAAGTTAGGAAAGAGGTGGAAAAGAGCGAGTACAAAGGCCTCTCTGAATTCGTCTCAGAAGCAATTCAAAATCGCTTACAAGAACTTGCCAAACAAAGAGTAACCGAATATTTGGAGAGAGATGGAGCCGCTAGAGCTCCACAACTGCAACCACAATTATTCTACTCGCCCAGACATATGTGGGCTCAAATAACCCGCGAAGGACAAGTGGAAATCGGCGTAACAGAATACTTCCAGAAGCAGCTAAAAGAGATAGTGAATATCCGAACGGACATTGTTGGAAAAGAGGTTTCTAAGGATGAACCCTTCGGAGTTGCTGAGTCTTGGTGGTTTACATACGACTTGTACTCCCCGTTAGATGGGAAGATAACTGCCGTAAACGAGAAAATAGCCGAAGACCCCCTCTCACTAAACGCAGATCCCTCAACATGGATAGTGAAGGTTCAACCCGAAAACACCAAGACGTGGGCAAACGATATGCTGAGCTCGCAAAAATACCACGAGCTGACCGCAAGCCCTCAATAAGCAAGACTCAGATAATACCGGAGGAGAGAAAACATGGCAAAGTGGAAAACTGTCAGAGTCAGACAAGAACTGCTGATAGCCGCCGAAAGAACACTTGAGGCAGGGTGCTATCGAAGCCTCTCTGAATTCGTCTCAGAAGCAATTCAAAATCGCCTCAACGAGCTTAGGCAGAAGCAAGCACCCACCAGTCACAGGCAGACCGAATGCCCCGTTATCCGAGAACGACTACTCTGCAGCCCCCACCATATATGGGCGATGGTAACCCCGGAAGGAAACATAAAGGTAGGCTTATCCGACTACGCTCAACAACGCCTAAAAGGAATAGCGAATATACACGTCGAGCCACTCGGCTACGAGGCCGACAGGGAAAAACCCTTCGGATACGCTGAAACATGGATGTTCAAGTTCGACCTCCACGCCCCTGTCAGCGGCAAAATCGTCAAAATAAACGAGGCTTTAAGAGAAAAGCCCGCGATAATTAACCAAGACCCGTATGAGGAAGGGTGGATAGCAGAAATCAAACCAAACAACGTGGTGACATTAGAAGAGGAACTAAGAGATTTGATGGGTTCGCGTCAATACAAAGTATGGGCTATCAAACAGCAACACTTTGCAGGCCCAAGACAGGAATCCAGCTAGACTCTTTTTTTCTAAGCATCTGGAAAAACAGAGGGACGAAGAGTGGCAAAGAACAACAAAGCGTGCCTACAAAAACGCAAACTGCCCCCATGCCGCACCGCATGTCCTGCGGACATCAACGTCCAAGGATACATCGCCCTCATACAGCAAGGCAAATTCGAAGAATCCGTCGAACTCATACGCAAAAGCATGCCCTTCCCAGCAATCTGCGGCAGAGTCTGCTTCAGCCCATGCCAAGACGGGTGTTCACGAAAAGAGATCGATCAACCTGTAGGAATTCGCTACCTTAAACGACTAGCTGCAGACATCGAACGGGAACAAGGCCGAGCAAGACCAAAGCCAATCCCGAAAAGGCACAAGGAAAAAGTGGCAATAATCGGCGCTGGACCAGCTGGGCTCAGCGCAGCCTACGAGCTCGCAAAACTGGGCTACCCAGTCACAATCTTCGAACGCATGCCCCAACCCGGCGGCATGATGAGATACTGCATTCCCGACTACAGGCTGCAGAAATATGTTGTCGCCAACGAAATAGCTTACATAAAAGACCTAGGCGTGGAAATCCAGACTGGAGTGGAGTTCGGCAAGGACTTTAAACTGGATACCTTGAAGAAGCAGGGCTATGAAGCCACATTCATAGCTATAGGAGCCCAATCAAGTCAGAAACTCGGGGTACCCGGTGAGGAATTGGAAGGAGTTTTTCCTGCAGTTGAGTTCCTGAGAGATAATGCTCTGGGGAAAGCTCCTAGCATAGGAGAAAAGGTCGCGGTCGTCGGAGGCGGCAACAGCGCAATAGACGCCGCCCGCACCTCGCTCAGGATTGGGGGGAAGGAAGTCACGATTCTCTACCGACGCTCAAGGAAAGAAATGCCCGCGCTCCCCTATGAAGTGGACGCGGCTGAAAGAGAAGGAGTCAAGTTCCAGTTTCTCGTGGCACCCAAACGAATCATCGGCGAAGGAGAAAAAGTGAAAGCCATTGAATGCTTCAGGATGGAGCTCGGAGAACCCGACGCAAGCGGCAGGCGACGCCCCGTGCCAGTCTCAGGCTCTGAGCACACTTATGAGGTGGACACGGTAATCCCTGCCATTGGGCAAGTAATCGAAACCTGCGACATGTCCTCCAACCTCCTGACCGCGCGTGCAGACGGCATAGAAGCCGACCCGATAACCTTGGAAACAAAGACCCCAGGCATCTTCGCAGGCGGCGACATAGTCACAGGTCCCGCAAGCGTAATCGAGGCGGTGGGGGCTGGCAAACGAGCTGCAACGTCAATCGACCGTTACCTAAACGGCAAAGACATGCGGGCTGAAAGAGAAGGAAAAGTTGAAGAGACAACATGGGTTAACGACTGGGGGACCGTGGCGAAAAAGCCTGAGAGATATGAAAGCCCACACGTGGATACGGGTAGATGGGAAGTGAGCTTTGAGGAAGCCGATCGAGTCCTGGCCAAGACAAAGGAATCCGCCATTCTCGAAGCTCGAAGGTGTCTCGGTTGCGGACCGTGCACGGAATGCCTTGGAAACGAGGGGCTTTGCGACGCCGACAAGGCAGTGGTTGACGAGGCTCTATGCATAGGTTGTGGCGTCTGTGTGGTGGTCTGTCCATTCGGCGCCATCGATAAGAATGAAAAAGAAATCGCGCAAGTCGACGAAAACAAATGCAAAGGCTGCGGTATCTGCAGCGCAAGTTGTCCTGAACGGGCAATCAACATGAAACAGTTTACTGAAGCGCAAATCATGACCGATGTTACGAAGGCTTTGAGGGGGAAAACCGCCTAATGTTCAGCCCAAGGATAATCGGCTTCGTGTGCAACTGGAGCCTTCCTCAAGAGATGGAAGCCGCAAGCCCAAGAATGAAAGGACGCCCGAAAATGCACGTGGTCAAGGTGATGTGTGCTGGAAGAATCGACCCTGTCATCGTGCTGGAAACGTTCGCCAAAGGTGCAGACGGGGTTCTGATAATCGGGTGCCCCCAGCCCGACTGCCACTACGTTGAGGGAAACAGTCAGACTGAGAATAGGGTTAAGATTCTGAAGAGGCTTCTCGCGTTGACTGGGCTTGAACCAGAACGCCTCGGGTTAGACTGGGCCTATGCAACCAGCATCGAACCCTTCGCAAGAATCGTTGACAAGTTTAGAAACCAGGTTATGCTCCTTGGGGTGTCTCCTCTTGCTGGAAAAAAGCAGAACAAACAGGTGCTGCTGAACGTTCTGGCAGCCAAGAACGCTGTGTCGGACTTCCGTCTACGAGTCCTTGCTGGAAGAGAAGAGGAGTTGACTGAAGCTCGAAATGTATACGGAGACACGATCCCAAGGGGAGAAATGGATGAGTTGCTTGGTGAGGTAGTCAAAGAGGAGTTTATCCGCCACAAAATTCACCTCCTAACCAAGCAAAAGCCTCGATCAGTGAAGGAGCTTGCGGTTGCAACCAACCAGAAACCCGCGCACGTTCTCTGTCACATCGTCGACATGCGAAGAAAGGGTATGATCGCCCTAGACTGCATAGAGGAAACAACGCCGCTTTACAAGGCGCTGGAGGTACAGTAGGATGACTGAAGAAATAGTTGGCTCTGTCCTGGTAGTCGGCGGAGGAGTCAGCGGAATCCAGGCGGCTCTGGACCTCGCAGACTCGGGCATTAAAGTCTATTTATTGGACAAGTCCCCTAGCATAGGAGGCGTAATGGCACAGCTCGACAAGACTTTCCCGACAAACGACTGCTCGATGTGCATCCTCGCACCCAAGCTCGTGGCAACTGGAAGGCATCCAAACATAAGTCTCATAACCAACGGAGAAGTCACAGGCTTAAGCGGTCATGCTGGAAACTTCGAGGTGAAGGTTCGAAAACGAAGCCGCTGCATAGACGAGGAAAAATGCAACGGCTGCGGACTATGCGCCCAGAAATGTCCTGTAGAAGCAGTGGACTTGTTCAACGAAGGGTTAAGCAGGAGAAGCGCCATCTACGTGGAATACCCACAAGCCGTCCCGCTGAAGTTCATAATCGACCGTGAGAGATGTGTGGGATGCGGGACCTGCCTTGAAATCTGCAAGGCAAAGGCGATAGACTATGAGCAGCAAGACAGCGAAGTGGACCTAAAAGTGGGCTCAATAATCCTTGCGCCCGGCTTTGAACCCTTCGACGCTAGGGCGAAGAGCGAATACGGTTATGGGCGGTTTCTAAACGTCGTCACCAGCATCGAGTTTGAACGTATTCTGAGCGCTTCTGGGCCTTATGGCGGGCTGGTGCTGAGACCTTCGGATGGGGAGATTCCCAAGAGAGTTGCTTTTATTCAATGTGTTGGATCGAGAGATGCTCAGCTGGGCAACAACTACTGTTCTGCCGCGTGCTGCATGTACGGCATCAAAGAGGCGATAATCGCCAAGGAGCACGTGCCGACCAAACTGGATTGCACGATTTTCTACATGGACATGAGAGCCTACGGAAAAGAGTTCGACGCCTATTATAACCGCGCTCAAGAAGAGTATGGCATAAAATTCGTGAGGTCACGAGTCGCAAGCATCGTAGAAAACCCTTCCACAAACACGCTTTTCCTACGCTATGTTGATGACGAGGAGCCGAAGACCGAAGAGTTCGACATGGTAATCCTGTCCATTGGAATGCTGCCGCCTAAAGACGCGGAGAAACTAGCCGAAGTATTAGGCGTAAAACTGAACGGCTACAAATTCTGTCAGACTAGCACCTTCTCTCCAGTCGAGACTTCCAGAGAAGGCATATTTGTGTGCGGGGCCTTCGCAGCTCCCAAAGATATTCCAGAGAGTGTGGCCCAAGCCAGCGGCGCAGCAGCCAAAGCCATGAGCATAGTCGCTTCTGAAAGAGGAAAAGAAATCACTGAAAAAGAGTACCCACCTGAAAGAGACGTGAACAAAGAAGACCCCCGCATAGGCGTGTTCGTCTGCCACTGCGGAATAAACATCGGCGGAGTAGTCAAAGTTCCAGAAGTCGTGGAATACGCCAAGAAGCTGCCCAACGTGGTCTATGCAGAGGCAAACCTCTACACATGTTCCCAAGACACTCAGGGGATCATAAGAGAGAAGATAACGGAGCACAACCTGAACCGCGTCATAGTAGCCTCGTGCACGCCCAGAACGCACGAACCTCTGTTCAGAGAGACAGTGCGAGAGTCAGGCTTGAACCCCTACCTATTCGAGATGGTGAACATACGAGACCAGTGCAGCTGGGTGCACATGCACCAGCCAGAAGAAGCAACCGATAAGGCAAAAGAACTGGTACGCTCGGTGGTTGCTAAGACCCGACTGTTGAGGCCTCTGAGCAACCCTGTAATAAGCGTGACACCAGTGGGTCTAGTCATCGGCGGCGGAGTTTCTGGGATGACCGCTGCGCTGGAACTTGCCAAACAAGGCTTCGAAGTCCACCTTGTGGAACGGGAGAAAGAACTGGGTGGACACCTACGCAAGATCTACCACATACTCGAAAGTGAAGACCCACAGGAGTTCCTGAAAAAGCTAGTTGAAGAAGTGACAAGAAACGACAAGATCCACGTTTACATGGGCGCTGAGGTCTCAGAGGTCAACGGTTTCGTCGGCAACTTCAGATCAAAAATAACACAGAACGGCAAAGAGAAGGAGATTGAAAACGGAGTAGTGATAGTCGCCACAGGGGCAACCGAATACAAGCCACGGGAATACCTGTACGGAAACTCCCCTAGCATCGTGACACAGCACGAGTTAGAGGAAAAGCTTGCAAAAGGCGATTTCAAAGCCGATAACGTTGTCATGATTCAATGCGTGGGAGCTAGGAACGAGGAAAGACCCAACTGCGCACGCATCTGCTGCGGACAAGCGATAAAGAACGCCTTGCAAATCAAGGAGTTGAGTCTAAGGACAGACGTTTACGTGCTTTACAAGGACGTGCGAAGCTACGGGTTCAGGGAAGACTACTACCGAGAAGCCGCTAAAAGGGGAGTGATATTCGTGAACTACACAGACAAGAGAAAACCAGAGGTGACAAACGAGAACGGAAAACTCCACGTGGTCTTCTGGGAGCCCATAGTAAAACGGGAAATCGAAGTCGAACCAGACATCCTAGCTCTGAGCGTCGCCACGGTTCCGAACTCGGACAACAAGCGTATCGCAGAGATGCTCAAAGTTCCCCTGACGAAGGACGGGTTCTTCTTGGAGGCCCACATGAAGCTTAGACCCGTAGACTTTCAAACCGACGGGGTATTCCTTTGCGGAATGGCGCACTCACCCAAGTTCATTGACGAAAGCATCTCACAGGCATGCGCTGCTGCGTCCCGAGCCGCAACAATCCTGTCAAAGAAGACGTTGGAGATGGAGGGGATAGTAGCCAACGTGGACGAGAACCTGTGCAGTGGCTGCAGGATTTGCGAAAACCTCTGCCCCTACAGCGCCGTAGAGCTGAAGCAAAAGGAGGGCGACAAGGTAGTTGCCCATGTGATTGAAGCCCTGTGCAAAGGCTGCGGAGTATGCGGAACAGCATGCCCCACAAAAGCCATAAACCTGGGACACTTTACTACTCAAGAAATCCTGGCTCAAGTCAGAGCTGCCTTAACGGAGGAAGTAGAAGCATGAGTGAGAAAGACGGTTTCGAGCCGAAAATAATAGGATTCCTGTGCAACTGGTGCTCCTACGCAGGAGCAGACCTCGCAGGCGTAAGCAGAATCCAATATCCCCCAAACATCCGCATAATACGCGTCATGTGCAGTGGTAGAGTTGACCCCGTCTTCGTTCTCGAAGCTTTCAAAAACGGCGCAGACGGAGTACTCATCGCCGGTTGCCACCTGCCATCAGATTGCCACTACCTAAGCGGGAACTTCAAAGCATCCAGACGTATCGCCCTCCTCAAAAGAGTATTACAGGACTTTGGGTTGGAGTCAGAACGCCTGCGGCTAGAATGGGTTTCTGCAAGCGAAGGAGAAAAATTCGCCTCGATAGTGCGGGAAATGGTTGAGCAGCTAAAGAAGCTCGGACCGAGCCCTCTTAAGAAGAACGGAGGCAAGCTGCAGTGACTGAAGCAGTTGCGATCGAAGAAAAACGCCTGAAAGCTTCAGAGACCAACAGGGACTTCAAGTATGAGATCGTCAAGGTTCATGGCGGAGAGAAACTGCTCAAATGCTTCCAATGCGGCACATGCACCTCAGACTGCCCCATCGCCCGGTTCAGCGACACCTACCGCCCCAGACAAATAATCCGCATGGCACAACTCGGCTTGAAAGACAAAGTGCTCTCCAGCGACACCCTGTGGCTATGCGCATCATGCTTCACGTGCACCGACCGATGCCCCCAAGACGTTGAGGTCGCAAACGTCGTACGAGTTCTGAAAAACCTAGCTGCCCAGCAAGGCTACATACCCAGAGTCTTCAAGGAGCTAGGCTCAGCCATCCTCGAAACAGGCTACGCCTACAGAATCCCAGACTTGAGAATCAAGAAGAGGGAAGAACAAGGACTACCACGGCTGCCTAAGGGCAACCCTGAAAGCTTAGGAAAGACACTCAGCAAAGCACCCTTCCCAAAACTGATGGAGAAGAAAGGAGAATAGACGATGGCGAAGCAGAACAGGTACATAATCTTCTTGGGCTGTGCAATACCATACCGAGTGGCTGGCTATGAGATTTCTGCGAGGAAGGCCTTGCAGAGACTCGGCGTGGAACTCGTGGAAATGCCCGAGTACAATTGCTGCGGACTCCCAATGGATCCAGTGGACCACGAAATGATGCTTGTAATGGCTGCTAGAAACCTCGCGGTGGCAGAGCGAGAAGGCTTGAACGTTCTCACTCTCTGTCCCGGATGCGCTGGGACTCTGAGGAAGGTTAACAAAACGCTTAAAGATGACAAGAAGCTTCGGGATGAGATAAACATATGTTTGAAGGAAGCTGGACTGGAATTCAGAGGCACGGGTGAAGTGAAGCATTTGGTGCAAGCCTTAGTCGAAGACGTTGGGTTAGAGAAAATCAAGGACGCTGTAGCTAGACCTCTTGCTGGGTTGAAGGTTGCAGAGCACAACGGCTGCCACGTGCTAAGACCCAGAGAATATTCAGGGTTCGACGATGCCGAAGACCCGAAGATGCTGAAAAGACTAATCGAGGTGACAGGCGCTCAATGTTTGGACTACATGGACGAGGCTGAATGCTGCGGGGCGCCTTCGGCTGGAATAAACGACAAAATCCCCCTCCAGCTTACCAGGGACAAGCTGAGTCACATTAAAGATGTTGGGGCTCAAGCTTTGATAACAGCCTGCCCCTTCTGCCACATGATGTACGACACAAACCAAGCGCGCATCGAGAGGATGTTCAACGAGACTTATGGTATACCCACGCTTCACTATACTCAGCTTCTAGGCTTGGCTATCGGGCTGAAGCCTGAAGAGCTTGCCCTCAACGAGCTTCGTGTAGACACTTCAAGTATCTTGATACACCTTCCCAAGGAGGCTGCATAGAATGACTGAAAAATTGAAGTTTGCGTTTTATTGGGCTGCGAGTTGTGGTGGCTGTGAGATTGCGGTGTTGGATATTAATGAGCGGATTTTGGACGTGGTGGCGGCTGCGGACATCGTGTTCTGGCCGGTGGCGATGGACGTCAAGTACAAGGACGTGGAAG
>CAYGVX010000036.1:0-14029 GCA_964353725.1 uncultured Candidatus Bathyarchaeia archaeon | reverse complement strand
GAGCAACATAGCCCCAGCAAGAAAGTTAGGGCAGTTCCAGTCCAGAGTTTTTTCCGTGTTGGGTAAATGCTGTAGAAAAATATGAAGAAAGCTGACAGGAGGAACATCACAGCACCCATCAATAGAACAATTTTCAAGCCTCTTGAGAGGCCTGTTCCACTAACCTGCAGCACTGCCAAACTTAATGCGGCCAGTGTTCCCGGGTAAGAAGCATTTATGATGGGTTTTACGAATTTCTCCTCAAACTCAGCCATCAGGACTCACCTCGTTGGGTGGGAAAAACCGTAGCAAAAAGGATGGAAGCTCTTGTCGATTTTAGAGTGGCCCCCCAATTTTTGGCCTTTCTCTTTTCTCCGCTTCCTCGAACTCCTTTATGCTCTTTGCATGCTCCAGCTTCGCTACGGGTATTAGCTCGTTCAACTTGTCGGCTAGTCGTTGGGATTCGTTTGTTTCTAGTGGAATCGTTATGTCCCGACGCAACGGGATAATTATCTTAAGACCTTTCCTGTCCACTTTCACAGATTTTATCTCGTACAGCGAAACGTCAAGGGGAACCACTGTTTGCAGCAGTAACCCCAAGCTCTCTTTAAGGATCGGGTGTTTTTCAACGGCGTCTTCGAGCTCTTTCTTGACGCCATCCTTCAGGTCGACCTCAAGCACGTCTTCGTCAAGTCTGACAACATAATAGGGCTTGTTTATCTCCATAATTGGTCTGTTCATCTCCCTTCACCTTGCAGGTATCTACTCATGGTGGAGAGTTAAACTTTGCCCTTGGGCATTTGAAGACATAAGAAGCATAGTTAGACCCACTCTGTCAGGCTGCGCTGGGGAACCGTGCTCGATCTCTTCTTTTCGGGTTCCTCTTCGTCGAAAAAAACCAGCTGGCCGTAGACGCCGTCGTAACCAGGTGTAACTCGAGCTTCTCCGGCTCTTACTCTGACGATTGCTTCAGCGATTTTGGGGTCGATGACTTGAGCCAGTTCTTCCACCGAAGCATCAATTAGCACGGCATATTCGTTGCCGAATCTAGCTATCAGGGTGTTGTAGATCTGCCAGACGTTTTCCAAGCTTGGCGACGAGGCGTCCAAGACGGCGGCGACGACTTCTGACAGGGGCAGCAAATGCATGTAACCTATAGCCTTTGATGGTTTGAAGCCAACTGGTCTGTCGGCGAGTTCTTCGACTCTCTGCTCGACACCCTTGGTCAACCGTCTACGACACACTGGACAAAGGTTGTTGAACTTAATCGCTTCCTGAGGCGGCATGGAGACTTTGCAGTTTCTGTGCCCAGTCCAGTGGTATTTGCCGTAGGCGGGGTTTGTTTCGATGGTGAACTCGAATCGTTCTGGGTCCTTCGTGCGTATGGCGTCTATTATCTCATTATAAGTGGGGATTTTCAGGTTGAGGACGTTAGCTTCTCGACCTATCCTCCATGGCCAGTAGCTGTGGCTGTCACTATTCGACACCAGGGTGTATTTGTCCAGAGCTTCTAGGCGCCAGTTCATTGGTGGGTCAGAAGACAAGCCGGTCTCCAAGGCGTGAATGTGCCGTGTCATGTCCTGGTAGCAGTCTTCCATGCCGTCGAAGCCGCTGAAGGCTCCGAAAAGGCTGAACCACGGTGTCCACGCGTGTGCGGGGATAACCTCATTCCACTGTGAAACAGCCATGACCTCCTCCACCAGCTGCGGTGCACTCATCTCCAGCATGGGTCTTCCGTCAGATCTCAGGTCACCATAGCTGGCGAGTCTATCGTTTATCTGTGCTGCGGTCTCAAAGCTGGGCGTAAGGATTACGTGGTGGATTTTCTTCGTCTCGCCTCTGAACGTGAAGATTGTGCTGACTTCGCCTGTGATCATGAAACAGGTTTGGTTGGTGGTTCTAGCTGGCTTAAAGAGTCCTGCGTTCGACTCCTCAGCCAGGTCGTTCTGCAGCTCTCGTATCCAGTCAGGATGGGTGAAATCACCAGTACCCACAACGTTCAAACCTTTTATCCCCGCAAATCGCGCAATCTCTTCGATACTCATTTTCTTGCTCGTGGCTCGACTGAAGCGACTGTGAATATGTAGGTCGGCGAAGACCCGCAAAGTTTCCTCCTTCCACTAAATGGTTTGTAGACACGTTTTAAATGCTTAACTCTTTTCAGCTAAGAAATCATGGCTTTCAGCAGTGTCAGCAATCCTAGTGTAAGCGTGAGCGCCCCGATGATCAGCTTGATATTTGTGCTTTCGACTTTCTTCACGACAAAAGCGCCGATGGGTGTTGAAAGGATGATGCCAATGGACAAGGGGGCTAAAAGAAGCAAATCAATGCTTCCATGAACCAGGAGGTAAGCCACCACGGCGAATACGCAGATGACCGCTTCCGAGAGAGCGGTGATTCCTATCGCGCTCTTCACCTCTACCCCTGTCAGGAGCTGGCCCGCAATGACTATTGGTCCGTACCCTCCTCCACTTATGCCTTTGTTGAAGGCAGCGAAAGAGCCAAGACTGAACAGCCGTCGCCATGAGAAACGGTAGGCCTTCTTCTTCGCAGCTAGAATTATGAACCCCGAAATAGTCACTGATGCTCCGATGTAAATGTTCAGGTAGAACACGGGGAGATTGATGGCGACCAGCACGGCGATTACAGAGCCCGCTAAGCTTAAGATTGCCAGGATTAAGGCGATCTTGAAATGACTGCTACCGATGGAGAGATCAACGTTCTCGAATCTGTGATGAAATAGGGCGGCCAGAAAGTCTCCTGCAAGTTGCGAAACGAGCACGGCTGGAACCACTTGCAAAGGCTCCAAGCCTAGCATGAGGAGCATTGGGATCAACAGAGTTCCGTACCCCATACCGAAGGAGGCGTCGACTATTCCGAGCAGAAACGCGAGGGCTGTTACAAGGAAATAGTCAAGGGGAATCATGTTTAGCTCCTTTGTGAGCGACGTATTTGTCGAAGACCTTCTCCCAGTCAACGCGGTATAGGACAAATATGACGATAACTAACAGAATTCCCGTTATGACAGCGCCTATCCATCCTTCATTGCCAAACAGAGCTGTGAGGACGTTGCCGTAGACTTTGCCGAAGGACGCGAGAATGTAACACATGAGAAGCTTACCTGCGAGGGCGGGGACAAACGCTTTGACAGGGCTGTACCGCAGAATCCCAAGGGGTATGAAGACCAGGTCGTCAGGAAGCGGCGTCAAAGCGAAGACAAAGATCGCGCCAGGAGTCCACTTGCCGAATAGCTTAAGGAGGTAGTCCATCTTCCTCTGCCTCTCCGCGCTTATTATCCTCCTGCCATAATATCCGAGTAGGTAGCCCGCGAACTCCCCCATGGATGAGCCCAAGCCTCCTGAAATAGTCAGCAAGATAGGGTCCCAGCCCTCCATGCCGAGTAGAAGAATGATAAGAGTGTAAGGGATTGGAATGATTATTGCCATTGTGCCTATAAGGCTGATTAGAAACACGCCGAAGTACCCGAATTGCAGGGCTATGCTGTGCATCCAATCAGAGAAAGACAGCCGCATACACTCCGTTCCAGATTGTGAATTTAGGCTGCAGCACATTTAACCCTGACGATGCAGCCTAGCATTTCTGAATAGCTATTCTCTTCTGTCAAAACCGTTCTGGCTTGCGTAACAAAAAACGTGGGGAGGATGGCGGCTATTTGATTAAGCGGAGCCTATTTCCTCCTTCCTCGAAAGCTTGAACCGCCTTATCCAAGTGCTCGTTTGTGTGCTTTGTGCAAAGCTGAACCCGTATCCTCGCCTTGTCTCGAGCTACCATTGGAAAGACTATTGGCAGCGCAAAGATCCCTTTCGTCCAGATGAAGTCTGCCAAATCCTTCGCTGTCTTACTGTCACCACACATAACGGGCACAATTGGGGTCTCGCTGTTTCCTGTGTCGAAGCCTAGGTCTTGCATTGCTTTTAGGAAGTATTCACGGTTTTCCCACACTCTCTTGACATGAGTTGGTTCTGTCTCAAGTACGTCAATCGCCGCGATGCACGCTGCAGCCACGCCCGGCGGCACACCTCCGCTGAGTAGCCAGCTCCTTGACTTGTTGTAAGCAAAGTGCCGAAGGTCTTCGTTACCGGTCACGTGGCCTCCTATGACACCGAAGGCTTTGGAAAAAGTTCCCATCTCAACATGTACCTGGTCTCGGTTCAGCTCAAAGTGGCTGACTATTCCACGGCCGCCTTCGCCTAGGACCCCTTCTCCGTGGGCGTCGTCCACGTAGACCCCTGCCCCATGTTCTTCAGCTATTTTGGCTATTCCAGACAAGGGTGCTATGTCACCGTCCATGCTGAACACGCCGTCCGTTAGGATCCAAATGTGGTTGTAGGGGGGCTGATGTTTCTCCGTCTCGTCCATAACGCGGGCCAAGTCTTCTACGTCCTTATGTTTGTAGATTGCTCGGTCAGCGTGGGTCAAGCGGACGCCGTCTATGATAGAACCGTGGTTTAATTCATCAGAGACAAAAAGGTCGCCCTTGCCGCACAGTTGGGGAATTAGTCCCTCGTTAGCCATAAAACCTGTTTGGTAAGTTAGTGAAGCGGGCGCCTTTTTGAACTTCGCTAGGCGGCGGTCAAGCTCCTCGTGCAAAGTCATGTTGCCCGCGATTGAGCGGTCGCTGCCCGCTCCTGCACCATACTTCTTAGTCGCCTCTATCATTGCGTTGACTACCTTGGGATGCGTTGCCAAGTTTAGGTAGTTGTTGGCGCATAACATGATGACTTTTTTGCCGTCGACAGTGCAGAAAGGCTCGCTCGCAGTTTGAAGCTCCTTAAGTTCCCAGGTTAAGCTCTCGGCCACTAAGCGTCGGTATTCCTCGCCCATGTATTTGGTTGGATGACGTTTTGTCTGCATGCTTCATCACTTCGTTAGTCGCATTTCTGTCTCTGTAATCTAACTAACATTCTCTTAACCTTTGCCACTTTGGTTTTTTTGTTTCCAGTGAGAGGGACTAAGCTATTAAGGTTGAAGAGTGGGGGGTTTGCCATGGCGGTGGGGACAAAGATAAGAGTTGAAAGCCTGTGAAACAGACGATTTCGGAAAGGAAGATTTGATGGGAAGCCAGTTCTCGCTGGTCCATGCTGGGACAGAGTGTTTGGGTAGTCGTATTGAGTGCAAAGTCTGAGGAAAAAGTCGGGGGATTCATGAGAGACGATCCAGTTGTACGAAAAGCGTAATGAACGCCGAGCTTCACTCCTTCCGTTTTTCGCTCATGGAAAAGGCCAAGTAGCAATCGGGTTAATCAAGTTGTACTCGGCAAGTCTCCATAATCTCTCAAGCCTCTCACTGATGACACCTGTGTATGCATTTCTGATTTACAGAAAGCTTTTTCACGACAAAGCAATAAAGGAGGCATCAAGAAGTGGATAAGTGTGGAACGTGAAGAACTTCTCAAGAATCCAGTAGTCCACATGAAACTGAATAACCAGATGACCGTCAACCAGCTGATCAAGGAATTCAGCAGCTCAGGGTCTTTCGGGGCGGGTCGCGTCGCGACTGCATGCGATATTTACGAGCGCATGGTTCGAGACGACGAGTGCACTATTTTCCTCTCGGTGGCGGGCGCCGTTGTTCCAGCCGGGCTTCGCACGATCATTGTAGACTTGATTCGCAAAAGATACGTTGACGTGGTAGTAACCACTGGAGCCAACATGGTCCACGACCTGCTCGAGGCTATGGGGGGGCATCATTACAAGGGCTACTGGAACGCAGATGACAATATGCTCTTCAAGTATCACACGTATCGCATCTACGACATGTATGTGCCCGAAGAAGACTTTGTCAAAGAAGACCAAAAACTGGCTCTGATGTTCGACGAGATCGCCGCCGAGCACAGGGGACACGCCATCTCCTCCAACGAGCTGATGGTGGAGATCGGCAAACGTCTGACTGACTCGAACTCAATCGTGAGAGCCGCTTACGAAGCCAAAGTTCCCGTGTTTGTCCCAGCAATACGCGACTCAGAGTTCGGCTTTATCCACTGGCTTCACGCATCGCGCAAACCCCAAGACGTTCTGCTTCTAGATGCCTTCAAAGAAGCCCAAGACATTATAGACATTGCGACTAATTCGCCTCGGTTGGGCATGATTGTTCTAGGCGGAGGCGTTCCAAGGAACACCGTGCAGCATTCAGCTGCCATAGCGAGAAAGGGCATGGACTACGCCATCCTAATAACAATGGATCGACCAGAAACAGGCGGACTCTCAGGCTCAACCCTGAGGGAGGCCATGAGCTGGGGAAAAATCAAGCTGCAGGCCGACAGAATCACAGTGGTAGGCGACGTCATGATAGCCTTCCCACTAATCGTCGCATCAGTTCTTGAACGTCTTGGAAGCAGTCATTTGAGGAGAAAGCAGAAATGAAGAAACAGACAGCCCCTGTAGAGAAGTTTTGCGGTAACTGCCATCAGCACAACACTTACCGATACCCAGACCAGATATTCTGCATGCTGCATTTCCTAGAGCAGAAGAACCCTATATACTCCACGCTTGATGTATGCGAGAAATGGAAACTCGACAACCAAGAATGCTTCTGTCTCCAAGAAGCCTTCAAGAAACGCCAAGGCAAGCCCTAAGTTAATTCCTCGGATTATCTTGTGGGATAGGCAACTGAAAAGGGAAACTCGTGTTGTAGGAGAAGAAGGCGGCTAAGTTCTTTTTCTGCGTCTCGTCGTCCTTCGCGCGGCCCTCTTCACAGGCTCCTTCTTCGGCTCTTCATCGATCTCAGTCTTAGGTGCTGCCTCTATCTCGGGTAGAGCTGCTGGAGGCGACGGAGACGGGGCTGTCGAAGCTGCAATGGTTTTGGGTCTTGCCATGTACCCGAGTCCTACGAAGACTATGCCCACGACTGCAAGTGTGTAGACGTAAAGCTCTTCCACACTTACGGCAGCATAGACCGCTATGATGAAGCAGATTAGAGCTACAGCATACAAAGCGTAGTCTGTTCTCATTCTATGTACCTCTTATCATGAAGCTTATGTTCTCTTGGGATTGGTTTAAATAATTTTCTGACGTTTTCCTGTAATTTTCGAGGGTTTCGGGCTGTCGAGCCAGTTTTCGAGCCCTGTTTGGCTCTTGCGTTTGTAGACTTCTCTCATTCTCTGAACAGCGGTCTCAACACGCTCGGAAGCGAAGTCTCTTTGGTTGCACAGAAAGCGGAAAAGCTCATCCTCTTGAAGACTCCCGTAGCCTAGGGTGTACCGGGTTGTTGTTTCTGGGTGAAGATAGATTTCCCTGACTTCCTCGTAGTGTAGAGGGATTCTTGATGCTAGGTTGCTTGGCAGGTTCTCGATTTTGCCATACTGCTTGACCAATTCTAGGGCGGTTTTTGGTCCTATGCCTCTTATGCCCTCGTCGAAGTCTGTGCCGACTAGAATCGCTAGGTCGACGATCTGTGTGCGGGTGATTTCGTGGTGGGAAAGGAGTTGGGCCAGTTTTATTAGCTCGGGTTTTATGGGTCTTCCAACCCCTTTGCTGGGAAGGTACTCTTGCCCGTAAATTGTCAGGAAGCGCAAGAGCCGTGGCGCGCCGAATAGTAGACTGTCATAGTCTTTGCTGCTTGCCGCCCACACGTCGCCCTGTGCTGCCATGAAGGCGGTTTGGGCTTCTGCTTCGCTTGGAGCTTGTACGTGAGGGATGCCGAGGAGTGCGAGTAGTTTTTTGGCGTCTTCAACCATGCTCGATGTGAGACGGCTGCTCATCACTGCCTTGGAGAAGGCTTTGGCGCAGTCTCGAGCTTGCAATGCTTTCTGCCACTCACTAAGGGCTTTCTCTCGTTGGGCTCGTCTCTTTCTGATTTCCTGTTCTTTCAGAGCTGGAGGTTTTCCATCGAAGACGAAGATGAGGTCTATGTTGAACTCGTGTATGAGGCGAGTGGAACGGAAGAGCAGGCCGGCGAGGTGGGACGTTATGTTTCCGTGGGAGTCTTGGAGGGGTGTTCCGTCTCGTGTGCGGACGAGGGAGAGGAACTGGTAAAGGTAGTTGTTGGCGTCTACTGCGAGGCTTCTGCCTCTCAGGTCGTGGAGGCTGAGGGTTTCCTTGACTACTATCGGGGTTAGGTTGAAGCCCAAGGCTTTCCCGCCTTTTCACTATGTATAAGTAGGTGTTAAGGTTTTTACGAGGGTTCGTTTAATAGGCAGTGTGAAGCCCGGTGGTGTAGTGGACAAGCATGGAGGGCTTTGGACCCTCCGACGAGAGTTCGAATCTCTCCCGGGCTACTTCTAATCTCTCGTCTGTTGCGCGCGCGCATTATCAGACATGCTTGTCAACCTATTTTGGCGAGAGCAGTCTAAATCTTGTTGTTTAGAACTCGAAAAAAGAAAAAGCTACGTTTCTGCTCTTCCTCATATATATTACAGAAAATCAGTCTGCGCGCGCTATCTTTGACACTCTCTGCAAACGCGCTTTTTCTTGATTAGTCCTGTCACAGTCACGCACTCGGTGCAGACTGCCTTCCCACATTGACTACAGCTAACCGTGTGGTCTCTGCCGTACTCTCTGCCACAGATTGGGCATGCAACTCTGCAGCCTGAGCATACGGGCTGATTGCAGAGCGCACAGGTGAAGGGTATATGCTCTCTGCAGAAGACTAGGTGACAAGACTTGCAGGCAGCGCCATGTTCTTCGCAGAGCCATTTGCCACATGTTGGACATGCAAAAACGTGCTTGTCACATAGAGCTTGGCCACACTTCTCGCAGACAGCGATGTTTTCCTTCTTGAAAGGCCCAGTATATTTTGGGCAATTGCGAAGAGTGTCTTCAAGCACGGTTCCAGAATATGCTAACATCTCTCTCGAGTAAGTTTTGTTGAAAGCCTCAAAGTCAATGTCCCATCTAGGGACGTTTACGAGAGTTATGCTCTTGATGTTTATGTTCAGACGCTTTGGAGCGTATGTTACAGTTCGGATAGTAGGTTCCTTGCCCTTTGTCATTGCTCTGTATCTTATTGTTTCTGTGTTTTTCGCGGTAACAAATTCGATGGTCGATTTTGTTGCGGAGCTGGAACTGGCAACTGGCTCCAAGATTCGAACCTTAAACTTGTCTCCGCCCGTCACTTCATACTCTCGCAGTGAGGAATCTCTGGAGAGCTCCTCTACTAGCCTTTTGTTTCTTTTACTCTCTTCCCTTGCTTCCCTTGATACAAGCAGTTTCAGCGTCCTCTTCACTGTTCCTGCCAATTTCGTTGGAGAAGGATTCAGGACAGCTCCGTCCAATGCGTCGATGAAAACCTTCCCTTCGTCTTTGAACGTGTGGGTTTCTTTGGTCGGGTCTTTGAACTTGGCATAGTATGCGTAGGAAGCAACAAAGTAGGGATGATATGACAACATGCCGGAAACCGACGTCTTCTCTTCGTTCTTGAGTATTGTTTCGGACGCTTGAGAGAAGTTGACGTTTAAGGGAAGGGCATTTTTCACGGTTCGTGTCTCCCCTCTTGCGGCGTATGTAGCTCTGCCAACGCCGACAGCTAGCCACTCCTCCTTGAGAAAGTCCTTGTCCCATCTGTCGATGTTGCAGGCTTCCGCAAATCCCTCCGCGTCCTCAGTAAAGCCCTCTAAGGAAACAAAAAGGCCATTCCACTTGGAACCTATGTCTTGGAGTTTAGCCCAGAAATTGCGAATTTGCTCAATCCCCACAGGGTCCTTCCAATTCTTGCACTCAACAGCCCGAGTGACATTTCCTCTCTTGGCAACAATGTCTATCTCATATATGCCGCGGGGCCCCTCAATTCTCTTTCTTCGTTTAGTCACGTAGCCTTTGCCAACCAGAATCTTCTCCACGCATTCTTCTAACTTCTTTCCGAGGTCCTGAACTGAGGCGCTAACGTTTCGCTCCTCCTCTGGTTTCTCTGTTTCTCCTCGAGCAGCAAGTTGCCTTCCACAATTCGGGCAGAAGCGAGGATTCGGGAGAGGCAGTTTCTCTCCGCAGTCAGGACAGAAATTGACCAAGTATAACGTTCCCCGGTTATAGGTGTTCGAAAGGACAAATCTGATTTTCGGTCAAGACATGTGTGAGTCATGGGCGTGCGCATAAGCCTTCGCGTGCACAAGATGTGGGCCCATGACCTTCAAATGCTGGCGAAGCTCTACCTGGGAATATTTCCTGGACCAAAAAATGCCGGTCTTTTGTGTCGGCTTCTGGCAGGAATACTTGCATGCTCTGGAATTTATATAAATTTCCATGCTCAAGCTTTGCTTCTTTTGGGAAAGGCGACTTTTCCGCGCGCGCGGCGTATGAAGTTTCATTAGTAGAATATGAGGTTTTGTTCCTCCAGTATTTCGTGAAGCTTGTGCACGGCGTCATAAACATCCTGTTCTTTCCTCGCTCCGGTGCAAACAAGGTTCCCGCTTGCGAATATCAGCATTACCACCTTAGGCTCGTCCATCCTGTAGATCACTCCTGGAAACTGCTCCGGCTCATACATGGTTTTTCCAAGCTTGCTCACTGCCTGTTCCAAATCTACCTTTCCGCCTAACCTTACAGAAGCAACGATGTTCACAACCCTAAAGTCCGGCTTCTTGACTATGACTATTCCACTTTTTTTCAGTTCTCTAACAACTGTCATGACAGCTCTGCGGGATTCGTTTTCCGATTTTGCACCTGTGCAAACCATTTTACCAGAGTTAAAAATCAACGTAGCCGTCTTCGGTCTCTTAATCCTGAATACTAGTCCAGGAAACTGCTCTGGACGATACTCGGTTTCTGGAAAACTCTTGACAACAGCGTTCAAATCGACCTTCTGGTTCAAGGTTGCAGCAGCAACAACGTTTTGAATGCCTATTATTGCTTTAGTCTTTGGCATTAACACCGCTTCTTACAGTGTAACGGATGCTTATATGCCCTCTACAAAAGATGGTTACTGACAAAACTGTACGCTTAGATTGTCCATCTTCTCAAATAGCTTTTCCTGTATCGTTCACTGTCACGACATTTCCCTGCGATGGCTTTTTCGTGCATTCTGTAAAGTGGGTTTCCGATGAATTTCCAGAATGCTGCATTGCTTTCGTCTTTATCCATTTTCAAGTCGTATTTAATCATGTTTTTCAACTCATGAAGGTTTAAACAAAAACTCAATTTCGCGCGCGCAGACCTTGTATGGGATTATTGAGGCGAAGCTTTCATAGAATATTGGCAAAACAAAGTAAAGTGCTATGTAGAAGGGACAAGGAAAGAATTCAATCAACCCGAGTTCGCCGATGCGGGTGAGTATCTCTTTAACGAAATGAAGAAAATAGAACAACAGCTAATGAAAACCCAGTAAACAACCCTCTCTTTTTCTTGTGAAATCGAGTGTATGCGCGCGCGATGAGCTATCAGGAGATACGCTGAACCTTGTCAAAAAGAGAAAACACGAAGGAAACTCTGCGCAAGGGACGCAGGAATTGGATATTTTGGCTGCTCTGCAATCACGAGACCCTAGCGTAGATCAGATTGGGGAGGTCTATCGCGAATCTGCGACTTCTAGGACTGTATAGCGTCGAAAAAGATTCCTACAGCTTCGTCTTTGGGAGCTAATCGCCGCCGCTTCGGAGCTCAGTTCCTTTCTGGAGTTGCCCTCGGCGCGCACTATCCCAAGACCGAATGCGCGATGGGATCTGAAGTGTCTTCGGTGGTTAGACAAGAAATCTGGAACTCATCGCATCTCCTAAACAAGACCATTCAATTATTCAAGTAGAATCACGTGATGTGCTTTCTTGGAAGAGCTTAATAGGTGCATCTCAAAAAGGCTCTCTTGGGAGGCGCGGCCAACGTGAAAGTGAAAGTGGAGTATCTTGGCTTCATTGAGAACATGCTTAACAAGCGAGTCGAAGAACTTGAATTGAGCGAGGGCAGTACGCTTCAGAAGTTGCTGGGCAAGCTGTCGGACAGTCATGGGGTACCTTTCAGGAAGGAGGTTTTTGAGCCTGGCCTAAAAGACGTAAAGACTGGGTTTGTGGTGACGGTGAACGGCGTGTTGATGGGGCAGCTTGAAGGTGTAGAGACGAGGCTTAAGAACGGAGACCATGTCATCCTCATGTCGCTAATGAGTGGCGGCTAGGCAACCATACAAAAGATATATAGTCTTTTTTGCTGGAACTATCATTCTACTAAGGGGATACGCATTGAAGAACAGAGTCCAAGCCCTGAGAGAGGCATTCATGGGAGAGTATGACGGTTATTTGGTCACAAACCCCGCGAGCCTGCTCTACTTCGTCGAAGCCCTAGGCTCCACAGACACATTAGGCGGGGCTGTTATGCTCGTTCCGAAGGAAGGCGACTGCACGCTTCACATCTACGGTGTCAACTATGAGTGGGCGAGGACCGAAGTAAGAAACTGCAGGGTTGAACTGGTAAAACGCGGCGAAGACCTAATCAGAAAAATCGTGGAGCAAATCAAGGGAACGAAGCTGAAGAGACTCGCCTTTGACACCATGAACGTTCAGACACACCAAAAACTAAGCGTAGCCTTGAAGAGGACTGCAAGGCTTGAAGAAAAAGGGGAGTATGTCTGGAACCTACGTAGAGTGAAGGATCAAGACGAGTTGAAGAGGATGCGGAAGGCAGGAGAGCTCACGATGGTTGGCATGCAGGCAGCCCACAACATGATTAAGGCGGGGCTTAGAGAGATTGAAGTCGCCGGGGAGATTGAGTATGCGATGCGAACTCACGGTTCTTACGGCTTGGCCTTTGAGACCAGCGTAGCTTCGGGTCCGCGATCGGCGTACCCGCACGGAGGCTGCGGGGAAGACAAATTGAGAAAGGGTAACATGGTTGTAGTTGACATTGGAGCAAAATACAGAAACTACTGTGCCGACATGACGCGAACTTTCGTGGTAGGCAAACCGACTGCAAAACAAGAGAAGATTTACCGTACGGTGGAGAGGGCTCAGGAAGAGGCTTTCCGGAAAACGCAGGCGGGAGCGAAGGCGGCAGACGTAGATGCTGTTGCAAGAAAGATCATAGAGAAGGCCGGGTATGGCGAGTACTTCGTTCATGGACTCGGCCACGGCATTGGCCTTGAGGTGCATGAACAGCCAAACTTGAGTTTTGTAAGCAAGGATGTGTTGAAGACGGGTAACGTGGTCACCGACGAGCCTGGTGTTTACATCATCGGTTTCGGCGGCTTTCGAATTGAAGACACAGTGCTAGTGCAGAGAGGCAAGGCTGAAAGGCTTACCGAGGGGCTGCATGTTTTAAAGAAATCATAGAAAGTGTATTTTTCTTGCGAAAAGTAATAAATACAGAAGGACAAGATGCATCTGCCTCAAACTGAATCTCATATTTATATACCACTTAGCGGCTATGCAGAAACATGCATCAAGACAAAGCTCCGAAGCTTCTGTACGAGTTGGTCAAGAACTCGCGGAGAAGTGACAGAGACCTGGCGAAGACTCTGGGTTTCTCGCAGCCCACAGTCACGCGGACAAGGAGGAAACTTGAGGACGAAAAATACGTGCTACAGTACACTGCGATTCCAGACTTCGCAAAGCTTGGGTTCGAGCTGGTTGCCTTCACCTTCGTCCAGTGGCTTCCAGAAGAAAAGACAAGAGTAACCTCGCCTTATAAGTGGCTCGAAAGCAACCCACGAGTGTTGTTCGTCGCGGAGGGCAACGGACTCGAAGGGAAGAGCGCCATCATAGCTACGATGCACAGAAACTACACGGACTACTCGAAGTTTATCGCAGAGCTGCAGAAAATCAAAACCCTCCAGACAATGAGCCTGTTCATATCTGCCTTGACTGACATCAAAAAACACTTCACCCTGTCTGGCCTGGAAGAAGTCTAAGCAGCTAAGAGCCAAGGCTTCCTTCGAGGATAAGGGTTTTCCGGAGGCAGCGACAAAGCAGACTCTGGTTTTCCGCGTATGCCTTGGAAGGGTTACTTCACGAACCTTTTTGGGTTCTTGTCAAACTGTGTTTTACAGCCGAGAGCACAGAAGTAGTAGGTTTTGCCCATGTACTCAGACTTGAATTTTCCTGTTTTCTCGTCTACATTCATCCCACAAACTGGATCCTTAACCATGCTTATCCTCACCTCCATCATTTCTTGGTTTG
>CAYGVX010000035.1:9132-14258 GCA_964353725.1 uncultured Candidatus Bathyarchaeia archaeon | reverse complement strand
ACCTAGACGCCGAAGAACTTGTCTAATACCCAAACAACGGTATAAAGCATTTCTCAGCAACCGTTGACAAGGAGGATATGAGATTATTGGAAAACAGTTCCAAGGAAAGTGGCAGGTCGCCTTCGTCCCTTTTTCTTTTTAGTTTCCCACAACCAGCCCTTCCACCCTCATAGAAGCCAGCAGGCTCAAGTCCGGTCTACCACACATTTTTATAAAGGGCAAGTTCACTGGCAAGCTGAGAAGGACAAATGTCATGAGCAAGTGTTTCCAAACAATCAGGAAACTTCTGAACGAAGCCTCACTATATACGGACCTGATTAGAGTCAAAGACAACGAAATCCGGGTTTGCGTTAGTCTCTCAGACACCGACGAATCCGCAACGCTGGTCGTGGCAAACGAGATTAAGGTTCTCGAAGGCACGGCAAACCCAGATGTAAGGATAATCATGAGAAGGCAGACCTTGGAGGACATCGCCGAAGGAAAGGCAGACGCCTTCGCCCTCGCTGGAAGAGGGGCATCAGACGAGAAGAGGCCTATCGAGTTCGAAGTCCTCAAGGAAGAACACTCGTCAGAAGTCTGGGAGGCCGTGAAAACACTCCTGACCTACTTCTTCACGCCGGGAAAGATCAAGATCAAACGTCTCGCACCCGAAATGGCTGGCTATGCCCACGGCGCACACCCGATTCCCCTAGTCTACTGGGATGGGATACGCTTTAGCTGGATACTCGTCAAGCAAGGCGAAACCCTCAACAAACAGGGAGAAAAAGACCCTTGGCCCCAAGCCTTCATCATACTCGGAGGCAAGGGAAAGGCGACAGTGGCAAATAATTCCTTCGAGATAATACCCCAAACAGCCATTTACATACCTAAGGATACTGTTCATCAAATAGAATCTGAAGAAGACGTTACACTCATATGGCTGGCGTGGAACGCATAGAAAAAACAGGCACCGTGCTAGAATCCCATCGACTCTTCGACGATGCCTTCCTTCGTGAAGATAAGGAAGTCGACCCCGTTGCCGCTCATCGAGTCTCGGCTGATGGCTGACTTCATGGCGCGGACAGCCATCTCCTTAGCCTCCTCCAGATTCATGTCTTCCCTGTAATTCTCCTCGAGCACGCCCACGGCGATTTCGGCGCCCGTGCCCACCACCGCATATTTGTCGGGCAGCACCGAGCCCAGTACATCCAACACGTAGATGGAGGCGCCCTCCTCGTCAAAGCCGCCTATGATCGTTTGCGTGATAAGCGGAAAGTAGCGTCTGGCGAAGAGCAGGTTGGACATCACT
The DNA here is from genome assembly GCA_964353725.1 of uncultured Candidatus Bathyarchaeia archaeon. GTDB lineage: Archaea > Thermoproteota > Bathyarchaeia > Bathyarchaeales > SOJC01 > CAYGVX01. Next base: position 12,970 of record CAYGVX010000035.1, on the reverse strand, counting down.
TTTGCCGCCGACCTCACCGAGATCTTCCGTCCAGTATCTAGGTTGAAGAGGTTCGCGTAGGCCTCAATCTCCCTAACAAGAATCTGCATGTCAGAGACAAGACCAGCGCAGGCCGCGCCAATGTGATCCGCAATCTTGAAAACCTTCTTCCCAACCTTGCTCATGACGAAAGAGCCGTAAGTCACACGTTTCTCGGAAGCCAGTAGGACACCATCAGAAAAGACTATGCCCAACGTAGTCGCGCCAGGCATGAGGAAGTAAGGGTACTGCTGATTCTGCTCAACCAAAGCTAGTTTTCCTCCGTAACGCTGGTTGACTATAGGCTGACACCAATTTAAACTTAATCATAAAAGGTCTACTCCTGCCCCGCCATCAGCAACACGTGCTTAGCCAAGGTTGCAAACGTCAAGGGGCGATAACGGACCTTGTCGTCTAGGTTAATCAAGAAAGATTCAAGCTTAGTCAACTCCAAAAACGTGAACCTTTCGAACCAGTCCTTAAGCGCCAAGTAGGAAGCATAGTCTTTGTGGAGAGAGATGAAAACGCCGTCGTAGCCCAGCCTATCCCTCTCTCGAGCATGACAACCTCGAATGGCCCGGTTTTCAGGCTTTCCTGTGCGATTCGTCTAGCCTCCTCAATCTTCTCCGCGGTGAGTCCCTGCTTCAGCTTAACGAAGATTAGAGCCATCAGATGGTAGCCTAACCTTTGAAAGTCGGGAACGATCGTGTATTCCCGAATGTAGCCTTCCTTTTCGAGCTTCTTTATCATCCTGCCCACTGTAGGCTGAGAAACACCCACAGCCTTAGCCAACTCCCTATCGCTCCTACGTGAGTTCAGAATGAGCTCGGAAATAGGCTTCACTTCAGTCTTCTTCAAAACTCAACTCCTCATAAGATCATAATACAGAAACCGCTTGAAAACTTTGCCCAAGAACACCAACCATGCAATGAAGACCCAATACGCACATCACCCATGATAGAACTAATAAGCTTAGACCTGACAAGCAAGACTTGACTGAGACTATGAGATGTTGAGAGTTGAAACACGCAATAACAACCGAAAACTTGACCAAAAAATTCGGCAACCTCGTAGCCGTCAACAACCTGAACCTCGAAGTAGAAGCAAACACAGTGCACGGTTTCCTCGGTCCCAACGGCGCAGGCAAAACCACCACGATCAAGATGCTCCTAGGCCTGCTGAAACCCAACGCGGGCAAGATAAAAGTCCTCGATAGAGACGTTGCCGGAGACGACCCGGAAACCCGAATGCGCGTCGGCTACATGCCAGAGCTGCCCAAGTTTCCCAAACACCTGACGGGGGGGGAGTTGCTGGACATTTACGGAAGGATGTATGGTATGACAAAGACGCAGAGAGAGGAAAAACTGAACAGCCTTCTCGGGCTCGTAGGGCTCAAGGAAAGAGAGAAAGACGCTGTGGGCAAGTACAGCAAGGGTATGCAACAGCGTTTGGGGATCGCTCAAGCACTGCTGGGCAACCCCGAACTGGTAATCCTAGACGAGCCCAGTCTAGGCTTGGATCCTGTGGGGATGGTGGAGGTTAGAGAACTGATGAGGCAAATCTCAGAAGAAGGCGCGACGGTTTTCCTATCCTCACACCTGCTCTTCGAAGTCCAACAGGTCTGCACCCATGCAACTATAATCCACAAGGGTGTGACCCTCGCTTCTGATAGGCTCGAGAACATCTCCAAGAAATTCGCAGCCCCTGCCAGACTCCTCGTAGAAGTCTCAGAACTGAAGAAGGCGATTGTAGAAAGCGTCAGGGCGTTGCCATTCGTCTCCGACGTGACCGAAGATGGCAACGGAATGTTTATCGAGACAAAAACGAGCGATGATATGAGACCAATGGTGTCTCAGGCAGTCACGAAGGCTGGAGGAGTGATAATATCGATGAAGACTGAGGGTCAAAGCTTGGAAGACGTGTTCGTTAAGCTGGTCAAGGGTCAAGAGGAGGCTGGAGCAAAGTGACTGGCGGAGAGACTGGACGATACTCGAGAAGAGCAGGCTTCTTAGCCGTCACGAGGTATGAGCTGATTTGGAACATACGAAAGAAAAAGTTCATGGGCATGCTCATAGTTGCCTTCGTGCTCGCTACACTCAGCCTATTCATACCGGTGCTCCTGAGCAATCTGATGAGCACTTCCATAGAGGCTAACCCCAACTACGTCATAGAGACTGGCAGCGGCATCGGCGGCTTCGGCTTCCTACTATTCGCAATAGTAACGGCGATGAACACAATCTCAGGCGAGTTCGAGAGTGGAACCATCGTTCCCCTACTCACCAAACCCGTCTCACGCACTATGGTTTTCCTTGGAAAAGTGTTCGCAAGCTTCCTGACTCTCCTCACCACCTACACAATCCTTCTGATCTATATGGCGATAGGTGGAGCATTGATCTACGGCGCCCAAAACAACCTTCACCTGCTTCCCCTGGCACTTCTCGGAAGCCTGCTCAGCACCTTTGTGTGGATGGCGATTGTGCTGGCTCTAGGTTCACTTTCGAAAAGTTCCATGATCGCGGCTCTAGGAACCTTCGGTACTTACATGGGCGCTACCATAGTGACTACAATAGTTTCAGTGGTGACGGAGCAGGCTCGGATACTAAACTACGTGCCGGGCAGTGGAGCTGTGGGCTTCGCCAGAGACCTGGTGACACAATACCCAGGCATCTCTGTCATAACAAGAGCAATATCGACGGGCACTGACCAGATAGCAACGAACTTAGTCAACTACGCTCTTTACCCTTTGATGGAAGTCGATTTTCGCAGTGGACTTGGACTTCTCGGGGGCGACCAAATCCTTTTCACGGAGCCTCTAGGGCTAATCCTGCTCAGGTCGATTCTGGTAGCAGTAGTCTACGTTTGCGTGTTCGCTCTGGTGGCGTGGTACGCGCTGAAGAGGGCAGAGGTCAAGGAGTAAAGGCTATCGCCACGCTAAGGCGTTGATCAAGGAGCTGATGTCATGATAACACTCCACGTTCAAGAGGTTGAAGGTGTATGGTGCGGCGTCGCCCTCGAGGACAAGAGAATATTTGCCACGACTTTTGCCTTCAACGAAAAAGAAGCGTTTAAGGGATTGTTGAGGGAGCTGCCTATCAACTCGGTTTTTCAAGTCGCCCAGGAAAGTGACTCGCTGGCAAAGGAGGTTTTGAGGGCGATGAAGGATGTTGTCGACGGGAGGCACGTTTCCTTAAGCGTGGAGTTCGCCATGTCCCGTCTATCCCCGTATTCTCAGCGGGTTTTGAGATTGACCTCGATGATTCCGACGGGTTACGTGTCGACTTATGGAGATTTGGCAGAGGCTGCGGGTGGGAGCGCTAGAGCTGTAGGGCGCGTAATGGCGACTAACCCCTTCGCCCCACTGATTCCGTGCCATCGGGTCGTGGCAGCAGACAAGACCTTATGCGGCTACGGAGGAGGCTTGAGGCTGAAATGGGAGATTCTGCAGAGGGAAAACCGAAAACACGGGAAGATTGTCGAAGCGAAGATGGAAGGCAAAACGTTGAAGTTGTTTCCGGTCAGCATGGTTAGACAACCACGGAAACAGGAATAGAAGCTGCCTTTCTTCAGCGCACTTTTGAGACGGGTTGAAGCTGGATGATTGTAGTCGGGCTGGATTTAGCAGGCGTCGACACTAGGCCAACGGGTTTCTGCATACTGAAGGATATGAAGGCGGAAGCATTTCTGGTCTACAGGGACGAAGAGATAGTCAAGTGGGTAGGGGAAATTGAGCCAGAGATAATTGCTGTTGACGCGCCCCTAAGCCTTCCGCAGGGAAGGACCTCGATAGAAGATAGGACAAGCGTCCATCTGAGGGAGTGCG
>CAYGVX010000035.1:0-9032 GCA_964353725.1 uncultured Candidatus Bathyarchaeia archaeon | reverse complement strand
CCGCAGGGAAGGACCTCGATAGAAGATAGGACAAGCGTCCATCTGAGGGAGTGCGACAGAGAACTGCTCAAACGCGGGATAAGGTTCTTTCCGGTCACACTTGGTCCCATGAGAAAACTCACTAGCCGAGGCATGCAGATGAAGAAGACTCTGGAGAACGAGCATTTCAAGGTTATAGAAGTCTATCCCGGCGGGGCACAGGACGTGCTAGGGATTCCTAGGAAGCAGGGAGGGCTTGAAAGCTTGAGAAGAGGGTTGGAGAAACTGGGAATTGAAAGGCTGCGTGATGGGTTGAGCGACCACGAGTTGGATGCCGTCACATGCGCCTATGTCGGAAGGCTGTTCTTAGAGGGAAAAGCCGCGGTTTACGGAACCCCTGAGCAGGCAATAATAATGCCAGCAGGGTGAAGGCTGAAGCACGCAGCAAATATTAAGCTCAACCGCGTAATACGCAGCTAAGGTGAAGCTGCAGTGACAAAACGGGGACTCTACGTCGGAAGGTTCCAACCCTTCCACCTTGGTCATCTCCACGCCGTGAAGCACATCCTATCCGAGGTCAACGAGGCAGTCATCGTCATCGGTAGTGCCCAGTACAGCCACAGGCTGGACAACCCTTTCACTGCGGGCGAACGAGTCACGATGGTCCGCAGAACCTTGGACGAAGCCGGAATCCCGACCTCGAAGTACTGGATTATACCCATACGCGACATGCACGTTCACATGATGTGGGTCGCCGAAGTGAAGGGTTACACGCCCGAATTCGAATACGTCTACACCAACGAGCCCCTCACGCGCCGCCTGTTCACAGAAGCCGGGTTCTCAGTGAAAGCCATTCCATTTAACAAACGTCACCTTTACCTAGCCACAGAGATAAGGGAGAGGATGCTGAAGAACAAGAGCTGGAAGAACCTCGTGGCTGGGAGCGTGGCTGAATACATCGAGAAGATCGACGGCGTGGGAAGGCTTCAAGACCTGATGCAGACGGACAAAGTTCCACCCTAGACCCGCCGCCGAACACGAATCGGGTCTCCATGCTCTATCCCGAAAAGCCTTGCAGCGTTACCTTGATTGACCGAAATCTCCAAGAAATCGTGGCTGCCCAGGATGAGAAGAGGCTTGCCCTTGGCAACTTCGCCGTAGGCGGAGCAAAGCCTTAGGGTCGCAGTTTTTTTGCCAAGCTTTGCCTGCAAAGACTCGTTCTCGTGAAAGGTGAGCTTTTTCACGGTGTCCGATGAGATGTTGGTGATTATGTTCCCGAAGTCGTCCACGTGCAACACCTCGCCGAACATGGTGTTCTCCTTTAGAACGGGGTTCGCAAACTCCGGCATCATGTAATCCCTTATCTCCCGCCCAAATTCAGAAGCGTCCACCCCGAGGGCTAAGTGGGCTGCGGTGGGCGCAAAAACATCCCGCCCATGAAAAGTCCCAGAAAGCCTCGGAAGCATGAAACGGGAGTTTTCGATAACATAAACATGCGTTAAGCCTTCTCTCAAAGCCGCTAACATTATCACCCCGTTGTCTGGACCCACAAATAGGCCCCGTCCAGTCTCGACAATTATGGGGCGGCGTTGGGTCCCGACGCCTGGGTCTACGACGGCGATGTGCACCGTGCCCTCTGGAAAATAAGGTGCTGCGGAGGCTAAGATGAAGGCGCCCATGCGGATGTCGAACTTGCCGACTTCATGGCTGATGTCTACGATCTTCGCTTCGGGGCACTTGTTCAGTATTACGGCTTTCATTTCTGCAACGTAGGAATCCTTTAACCCAAAGTCAGAGAGAAGGGTAATCACCTTGGGCTTCACGGTCCGTTCCCTTTAGAGACTGCGTAAACGGCGTATTTAACTTCGCTACAGGCTTTCATCGCCATCGCCGTTCTCTCACTCTTGAAACGCTGAGCATTCAAGAGACGTGAGGTTTGTAAGGCGAGAATACACACACTTCCTTATTAAAACCTGTTCCGGAACATGTAAGGGAGACAGGTGACTTGCTAGATGGCAGTGGCTCGTGAAAAACTGGTTCCCGCTGCGCCTCCTCAGAGGATGCCGTTGGAGAATCGCCCTCTTAACGCTCAACAAGTCACCTCCATGGCTATCATCTTCTTAAAATCCCTTGGGCATAGAAGGGGAATCAAACCCAAACGGGTGTTCATAGAGAACCAGCGCTACGTCGTCGAGTCGGATGTGGGGAAGAAGCTGCTTGCCAAGGTGCAGATAGACGTGGATACGAGCGAGATAAAAGAGTATTCAATTGAGAAGAAGACTGAGGAAGCCCCGATGACCCTGCCGGTGGAACCAAGAGCGATTCTCATGATGCTGGGGCTGTCCGTGGCTGTTTCCATAATCTTCTCCTTCCTAAACCTACAATCACTATTAAGCGGTCTACTCTAGCCTGTTCTTTCCAGCCTTCTCTCTTTATCGTATGAGCCTCGCGAAACCCCGAGATGTACTTACTGCTGTTATGGTTCCACAAGTCGAGGCTTCGAAGGGTTGAGGAGCTCGCACGGACCTTGGGGCAAGATTTGGAGCCAGGCCTTACAGATCTCTTGTCTGGTGAAAAAGAAAGAAGGGTAGCTAGACTGCTGATGGCGGCTGCTCTGGGGGCTGCTGCATGGGTTGTCCCGTCGGCGTCTGTGGTGGCTGCTTTGGGCTTCTTCGCTTCAATATGACGACTGCGACGACTATTATCATGCCCACTATCGCCGCGACTAGGATGAGACCTCCGAGGTTAGGGGGTGACATGGTTGCAGCTGCGGGGGCAAAGTAGGCTGTTAGGACCGGGTCGTGCTCGATTCGGTAGCCGCTGTAGTTGGGGTAGGAGATTAAGTAGAGGTAGTCTGCCCGGGTCATGTTCGTTATCGTATCCTTCGCTCGTTGGTACATCTGGGGATACATGTGCACTAGGATTAGCGGAAGATACATCGTGAAGGCTTTGTGTAGAGCGAAGAGGTTCTTGTTTTGGGCATAGCCGTCTATCTGCGTGGTCCTTGTCTTGGCTTCGTAGGCGTGCGGCGTGTTTTCTGTTGGGTCTTCTGTGTAGTTGAAGAGGTTGTAGGTTTCCTTGGCTCCGAAGGAGGCGTCGAGGATCTTCTCTCCATCATCTGCGTAGGTTGCGATAGAGGTGTTGCCGACGAAGACGTCATTGTTTGTCACGTTTTGTCCGCCTGCTGACTCGCTGTAGGTGTTCCTGTCGAGTAGGATTGATGTTTGGAAGTTCACTATGCTCATCTTGACGTTGTGTTTGTGCAAGTACTCGTAGATGGTTTCGCCGGATACCTTTGAGCCATAGCTGTAGCAGCCTGTGCTGTTGTAGTGGTTGTACAGGGGCACGATGAACCAGCCCCAGAAGACCCAGAGATCACGCATTCTGCCGATAGCGTGGTCTTGGCGTATAGTAGCAGTGTTAGTGTCGGGGTCTAGTGTGAGTGTGTAGTTGAAGGTTAGCTCCTCGTAGGTCGCCAGTCCCCACGGGTGGCTCGTATCCGTCTCATCATCGTCTGTGATGTGGGCTGTTATCCACAGAGCCGTCAGGTTGGTGTACTTCATACCCCACTTCCAAGTCAGCTTGTCTTCAGAAGGGGTCAGGGGGAAAATCTCTGATTTGCTGTTGAAGGCTGGGAAATCGGCGTTGGGGAAAACTTGCTGGAGGTTGAGGCCCAAGCTGAAGGATGCCCACAGAGTATCGTTCCTGTCTGGTGAGTTGGCGTAGATCGAGTTTTCTGTGTCGTTGAAGCCCATGAGCATCAGGAAAGAGGAGGCAACTATGGCGTCTCTGCTGTTGTTCTCAGTCTTGTAGTGCAGCAGAAGCGTCTGCATGGGTATGGTGAGGTATGCTTGGTCGGCTAGACTAATGTTGCACAGCCCAGAGTAGAGCATCTGCAAGCCCATCTTGTTAACGTACGTCAAGTAGACATACGCGTGCCAATAGTTCTGTGGCTTCGGCAAGCCGTTAAGCAGAGCATTGGCTCGAGCATAGTCAAAGTAGTCAACGACCTTGTCAAAGCTTTCATTCTCGAAATCTGTTTCGAGCAGTTCGTCAGCGGAAACTCGCACTGGTAGTGCCGCGAATGTTGTCAAAAGGCAAGTGACGAGCAAAATTCCTAGCAAAACCTTGATTTTCAACCTTAAATCACGCTTCTTGTAGCTTTAATCGAAAAGGCAGCAACGTCTTAGAAAAGCCTTATGAATTGCAAATGCAAAACTGCAATCCATATTGATACGCTACTTCCATTGCAGAGGAGACATGCAAACCATCATGCTTGCTGCCCACCGTAGTAAAGTCATAAAGCTCGCCAAACCACCTCCAGCTCTTGCCCTTTTCCTGTTAGCACCCGCCGTCGGAGAACTGCTCTCTGGGTCAGCACCCCCAGCCGAGTTCTTCACGCCCTTCGGCTTGGCAATACTCGTGTCGCTCTACGGTAGCGGCGCAGTGATTGTCAGAGAGCTTAGTACCCGCTGGAAGAAGGGTATCGGCTCGATGCTGCTGCTGGGTGCTGCGTACGGCATCCTGGAGGAGGGGCTGATGGTCTGCAGCTTCTTCAACCCTGGCTGGCCAGATCTTGGAAGGCTGGCAGTGTATGGTAGGTGGCTCGACGTGAACTGGGTTTGGGCAGAGATGCTCATCATCTACCACGCGGTCTACAGCATAACCATACCTATCGTGTTGGTGGAGCTGGCTTACCCTGAACGCCATCACGAAGCTTGGGTGGACAGAAGAATGCTAACAGCGGTCTTTGGGCTTCTCTTTGGCGTCGTGGTCTTTGGCTTTCTGCTCTTCGCTTCATTTCTCAAGTATTGGCCGCCTATGCCCCAGTACGTGCTCACGATTGCAGTGATGGTGTTGTTCGGCTACGCGGCATACTGGCTTCCCTCTGACTGGGGTGGGCATGGCAGACGGCCTCTACCGAGACTGCCCTTAATGTGGATTACAGGGGCTGTTGGAACATTCATCTTCTTCATCGGTTTCTGGACGCTGCCAGACCTGACACCCTTCTGGCCTTTGGTGATGCTCTTGGGTGTTGCCCTTGTTCTACTATGTGTGTGGCTTCTTGAGGGCTATGAGTGGAAGGCTCCGAGTGATAGGCATCGTTTCGTGTTGGCGAGCGGAGCTCTGACCTTTTTCATTGTGTTCGCGCCCCTGCAGGAACTCGACCCGACTAGGGCGGATAACCCTGTGGGGATGGGCTTGGTGGGTTTGGCCTTTTTGGTCGGCTTGGTTTTGTTGGGGAGACATGTGTGGGCTAGGGAGCGGGCTTCTAAGGGGTAGTCTGCGAAGACTATTCTGGCGTGAGTCGTCCCCAATTCTTGTGCTGTCCTTGAATATGATCGGCGTCATGATTTCTCTCTCACATCGCACGGCAAATGAGAAAGCTGCAAAGAAAGGCCAACAGACAAGAATCTGCTCTTCCAGCTGTTCAGGACACTGTTTCCGCGGTTTCTGCATCTCCAGATGGCCATGCAGTGCAAAGCTGGAAAGTGTTTAAATCCGTGCTTCACCTCAAAAGAGCCCTCGAAGGCGGCATGACAAATGGCAGTTAGGGCAGTGCTCTTCGACCTCGGAGGGACTCTGATAAAGACTCCACCCGCAGCGGAGATTTTGGGGAAGATGCTGGAGGATTTCGGCGTCAAACGTTCGCTCGAAGAGATAGAAGAAGCGAGAAAAGCAGCAGAGAAGCGATTTGACATGGAAGAGCTTCCAGTTCTTGGTGACGCGTTTTGGCTGAAATGGAACGAGAAAATCCTGGAGCACCTGGGCATTCGCAAGGATTCCCGTCTCCTAGCAGAGAGAATCGCCAAACAGTGGTGGCAATATGCAAATGTTGAGCTTTACCCTGATGTGGAGGAGACGCTGAGGATGCTCAAGCAGAGAAGACTGAAGGTAGGTCTCGTTACGAACGGTTTAGAGAGCGACGTCAGAGAGGTTCTGCCAAGAGTCGGCTTAACCGGGTTTTTCGACGTGGAAGTCACCTCAAATCTTGCAGGGAAGATTAAACCTCACAGAGAAATATTCATTCACGCCTTGGAGAAACTGGGGGTCAAGCCTCAGGAAGCAATGTACGTCGGTGACCTCGTTGAGCGTGACTACAAAGGGGCTAGAAACTGCGGTTTGAAGGCGCTTCTGATCGACCGAGGAGGCAGCGTTGAAGAGGAAGGTGTTGAGCGGATTCGCAGTCTGACGGAGCTTCTTGAGCACGTTTAGCGTGTTTTTTGTTTTGCAGTGACCTCTTCAGGAGAAGCGCATTGAGCTTGGGCTTTGCTCATTTCGAGAGTTTGCTGAGCTTCTCTGTAGATTTCTAGGGTTTGTTCTGCGGCTTTTCGCCATGTGAAGTATTGTGCCACTCGTTTCCGTCCATTTAGGCCCCACTGTTTCGCCTTCTCGGGGTCTCTCAGTGTTTCTTTGATCCCCCATGCTATGTCTGCGGGGTCGTTGCCGTTTACATGAATGCCGTTCTGCTCGGGTCCAGAGGAGATGACTTGCTCTCGGAAGCCGACTACTCCTTGGGCGCCTACGATTGTGGGTTTTGCCATGGACATGGCTTCAAGACTGACGATGCCGAAGGGTTCGTAGATGGATGGGAAGATGCACACGTCGGCGGCGGCGTAGTGGAGTATGCGTTCGTCTTCGGGTAGGAACTCGAAGCAACATTTGACTTTGTCAGATATGTCTAGTCTGTGTGCCATCTCGGTAATGTCCTTCTGTTCTTCGCCCTTGCCCAGAATCACTAACTTGGTCTTAGGATACTCTTTCAGGATCATGGGCATGGCTTGGACGAGGTTTCGGACGCCCTTCACCCATGTGAGTCGTCCGAGGAAGAAGATCATGCGCCAACCGTCGTCTATCCCGTATTTTCTCCGTATTCGTTCAACGTCTTCTTTCCTGCATTTTTTGGGATCGTAGCGTTCTGGGTCGACTCCGTTCCAGACGACGCTGGTTTTGGAGCTTGGCCAGCCGTGGCGGATGAGGTCTTCTCGCATGGCGTTGCTGACTGTGATTATGTGATCGACTGTTTGAGCCGTGGCGGATTCGAGGTGGGAGACGACTTCTGAACCGTGTCCGCCGCTTCTGCCCCATTCGGTGCTGTGCACGTGGAAGACGACTGGAAGCTTGGTCTCGTTCTTGACGGTGATGCCTGCGATGCAGCTGAGCCAGTCGTGGACGCATGCTATGTCGAAGTTGTAGCCCTCCTTTTTCACGACGCTGTTTATGAACTTGGCTGCACTGAGGATGTTGTAGATGAAAATGTCGTTGAAGAAGCGTATGTTGGTGCCCCAGTTGCGAAGGTCTTCGGTGACGAACATGGGGAAGACGTTGCTTACGTCCACTATCTTGGGTCGGTGCACCTCCACTCCCTTCATCACTTCTCTGGTTTTCAGGCTATTGGGGTTGAGTGTGAAGACTGTCACATCGTGTCCCATGTTGATGAATTCTCGGGTGATATAGTCTGCGTACGTGCCGAGACCGCCGACTAGCGCTGGCGGATACTCCCATACGAAAAACCCTATTCTCAAACAGTAGTCCCTGCCTTTACGTTAGATCGTCGACTCCTTTGAACCGCGTGTGTAGGTTCGTCCAGATAGAATTGTGTGCGTGAATGAAAACTACACCGAACCACCAAGTCAGCTGCAGAAAAATCTTAAGTAATCGACACACTACTCCAAGCTGTGGAGGAGAAGAGTTGGACCTCACACTGTTGGTGGATTATGCTCCGTACATCTTGATTCTGGGAGGCGTGGCTGCGGCGTCTTGGATTCTGGAGAAGCTGGCGAAGCCCGCGCCGGTCGTTGGGACACCCGTGAGCGGCTTGGTGAAGATAGTGTCGGTTTTCGGTTTCTTCGTGGGAATCCTTATGCTAGTTACGGCTGTGGGCGCTTGGTCGGCACACGCTTGGGACACTGGAACCAGATACCTGCTAATAGCCGCAGGGCTGGCTTTGTTCCTTAAACCCTTGAAAGACATTCCTTGGGCAGCAGTGGTGGGCTTGATAATCGGGGGCGCATGTGTCAGCCTAGTCTACTTCCTGCTCCCCCTGCCAGAAACAGTTCTCGGCATCTCGTCGACATGGGTGTACTTGGCGGTTTTCCTCGTTCCGGCACTGCTCTCCTACATGGTGACCAAATTCATCGAAGATGTGTTCAAGCTGGTTGGAACCATCCTGTCTTCACGTCCCGTGGCGATAATACTTGGGCTGCTCTGCATCGCTCAAGGAGTCCTTCTGCTGCTCGACAACAGCCTGTTCCTGATACTATTTCCCTAGCTGAGAAGTCGGGGTAGAGACGATCCTAATCCCCACAACTGGCTGGTAGGGTACAAACTCTTTTTTCATCAGTATGTTTTTCAACACCGTCCACGCTATTATTCCTGTATGAAGGATGAGTGTGCTCTCTGCGGCAGAGTCCTGTCCCTCTACTCATTGAGACGTTGTCCCAGATGTAAGAAGCTCTACTGCCGAGGTTGTGTGACGAGGAACCTGTGGAGCGAGCAGAGAGACCTCGTATGCCTCAACTGTGCGAGGCGCATTGTGGCGCCCCAGCGCGGCGGCTCAAAATATACTCAGCTGCGAGAGCATTTGTGGCGTCGAGGACAATTCACCAGCCTAGTCACGCTGAAGTTCCACACGATCGAGGGAATAATCAGCAGCGACCTGCCTCTCGGAGCCCTACGAAGCCAAGAATGGTGGAACAATAGTGAAACGGCGGCCCAAGGCTATGCTTGGACGAGCGCAGGCTGGAACGTTCAAAGTGTGGACTTGAATGGACGAACCGTCACCTTCAGGAGAGTGGCACAAGAAACACCACGCCAGCCTCGAAAACGGAGAAAAGCCGCGCTGCAGAAGCCGTTTATAACGATCCCTGAGAAACCATATAGGATCCGCATACCCTCAAAGACACGCGTCGCGAAAGCCTTGGCGAGAGCTAAAAACGTGGAGCGCCGGATGGCAGCAGCACCTTACAAGGGCAAGTTCAAGCCGAGGTCCGCCTACGAGAAGAGGCTTTTCAAGCCAGAAGCCAAACCCAGTTCTCACGAGTAAAGGTTTA
>CAYGVX010000034.1:0-15451 GCA_964353725.1 uncultured Candidatus Bathyarchaeia archaeon | reverse complement strand
TCTTGAACTCTAACCGGTAGCTGTTCTTACGTCATCAAGTGTTTGACGTCAAACGTGCACGCATATTCAGGATGGTCGTCCTCATATTGCATTGTTCTCCTTCAGTTTCTAGCTACGTTCATGATATCGTGTCTTGCTGTATCAAGTGGGAAATCAAGAACTTCCGTTTCGGTGACTCCGGCGTAGCTTGCAAGCTCTTTCAGAAATGCGCGCACGGGAAAGGTGAGCGGCAAGAACCGGACTCGAAAGTGGCCGTCTAGCGTTGGCTTGCTTGGGAAAAGACACAGAGGAGAAGCTGAAAATGAAGTGGCGATCGATCAGAGCATTTCCACCGACCGCAGATTACTATTAAATAAGCACGGCCTACATAGTTTCGATGGAAGGTGAGGAATATTGAGCGATTATGCCTATGAACAACTTGCGGAAGCCCTGAACAACCTTCCAAACGGCTTTCCTAGGACACCTTCGAACGTTGAGATGCGCATTCTGAGGAAGATATTCTCCCCAGAGGAAGCTTCATTGGCAGGCCAACTAACAAGCGCCCCGAAGTCAGCTGAGGCCATTGCCAGCTGCACTGGGCTTCCTGCTGAAGAGGCAGAAGCAAGGTTGACGAAAATGGCGAAGCGGGGGCTCTTGTGGAGTTCTAAAGAAGATGAGAAGTCATTATTCAGATTGGCACCTTTTGTTGTGGGAATCTATGAAGCACAACTTGAGAGCATGGATCACGAGTTAGCCCACTTGGTCGAGGAGTACTTGGCAAATGGTGGAGCTGTCGGAATCATGAAACCGCAACCAGCTTTACATCGGGTCGTCCCCGCTCAGAAGGCCGTCAAGTCTGAATGGATTCTCCCATACGATGACGTGAAGGCAATTCTTCTGCAATCCAAAACCTTTCATCTACGCGATTGCATCTGTCGGGTTCAGCAGGACTACATCGGTCGCAAGTGCGATTTTCCACTTAGAACCTGCCTAAGCTTTTCCTCTTTTGACCGATCCCCTCACCCGCTTGACATTTCAAAGGAAGAAGCCCTGGCCTTTCTCGACGAAGCCGAAGAAATCGGTCTTGTCCACACGGTCAGCAACGTGATGAAAGGGCTTGGATACGTCTGCAATTGCTGCGGCTGCTGCTGTGGCATACTCCGAGGAGTCAATGAATGGGGCATAGAGAATTCCGTGGCGTACGCGAACTATCACGCAATAATCGACCCCGACGAATGTGTGGGGTGTGGAACATGCAGGAAGAGATGCCAAGTCCATGCAATTTCTGAGTCGGATGGAATATCAACTGTAAACGTCAAGAAGTGCATTGGCTGCGGCTTATGCGTTACCGGATGCCCAAACAAAGCAGCAAGGCTTGCACGAAAACCCGACAAGGAAGTAGTCAACCCGCCTGTGGATTTCGCAGCTTGGGAGCATGAACGCTTACGTAATAGAGGGCTAGTTGAATAGTATGTCTTCTTTCTTCGATCGATGCGCGCGCGCATAAAGACAAAAACAATAACATGGCTCTATGTGTAGAATTGCATTACTAATCTTGGAACGGTTATTCAGTTCCATGTTTTAGAACAGCTTACGTGCATAGCAACCATCACTTCTATATATAAACGGCGCGTACGAGAAGACAGGTGGACAAGGCTAATGTTTGCTCACACCAGCATTCGAACTAGCAACATGGACAGGTCGATTGATTTCTACACTAGGTTAATGGGTCTTCGACTTCAGACCCGACGGGAGATACCCGAGAACAATGCTGAGATAGCATTCCTGCAGGATCCAGAGGGCAAGGGAGCTGTGCTTGAGCTGACCTTCTACCGAAAACAGACAGAGTTTGTTCAGGCTGACTATGAGGATCGACTCTTCGATCATCTTGCTTTTACCGTTAAGGATATGAAGGAAACCGTTTCCAGAATGCGAAACGAGAAAGTCAGGATCACTGACGAGCCCTTTAGGCTCAGCGTGACCGGACCGATGATAGCCTTCATTGAAGACCCAGACGGAACCCTGATCGAACTGATCGAGAGAAAGTAGCCTGTTTCCGCGGGCGTCTCAGTTGATGTGCAGAGTGAGTTAGGGAGTGGTGCCATGTCTACAAGGAGGAAACAGCGACAATGAACCTATATGAATCGCTTATCCTCACGATGCTGCGAGTTTTCAGAAGGCTGCACATAGACGGAATGCCACGTTTCATGGCTTCAACACACCAGTTCACAGACTACTTCAAGGGGTTCGAGAAAGTCAGGACTGTGAGGCAGCTCTTCGGCGAGAAAACAGAGCAGGTGCTGCGAGACCTCAAAGTTGAGCTCACCCCGGTGGGAGGCTACATGTGGGTAAGCAACGTGGACGGACACATTATCGTTAGCTCCCGCTATTTGAACAAAGGCAGACGAGTTGATATCTACCTCGACATAATCCACGAGCTCGTCCACGTGAAACAGTTTATGTGTGGAAAAGAGCTGTTTGACTCCCACTACGCCTACACAGAAAGACCTACTGAAGTTGAAGCCTACCGCTACACAATTGAGGAGGCCAAGAACCTAGGACTAAGCGACAAAAGAATCCTCGAATACCTAAAAACGGAATGGATGAGCGAGGAAGACCTGAAGCGACTAGCAAAGAAACTAAACCTTGATGCGCGCGCGTAGCCCGCCCCTATTAACCAACTCCCAAAGGGGAAAACCGCCTTTAAAGGGCACACGCTGTCAACCTTCAAGAAGCGAATCATGTGCGCATGCACGCGCAGCAAAGCCACTGCAAGAAAGGTTATTCTGCTTTTGCCAAGTATTTTAGACTCAAGGGTCTGTAGACAGATTTCCCAGTGAGACTCACAATTATAGTGTTGACTTCTTCCAGCAGATTCCCCAGTTGCTCCCTGTGACCAGTAAGAAACTCGTCTAGGTCTGCATAGCTCTTGTGAACTGAGAACATGATGCCAGACGTTCCCATTCCCCTGCAGAGTGCTCCAAAAATGACATTAGGCTGTTTCTCAAGCCATTTTATTGATTTCTCACTGGACTCTCTAGCTGTCTCATCAGTTCCAAGCCTAGAAGGAGCCTTCACCAAGGTTACTGCAAGGATTTCATACCCCAGCTTCTCCCACTTCGGAATAGCAGTGTACCCATCAATAACTTCCTTCTCCAATCTTGCCCTCCTCCTCGTGACAGTGGGCTGAGAAACACCAATCTGCCTTGCAAGTTGCCTATCACTGATCTTAGAGTTCTTCATCAACGCAAAGAGAATCTTATAATCAATACTCTTCAGCTTCTCCATCATGCAACCCAAGCACATATTCGCTATACCAGCTATAAGGTTATTCATAGAGACATCTTGCAGATCTAGCATTTACAGAACTAAATGCTCAAACAGCCCCCGAAGGCTGCACAGTCATAGCCTTATGCCACAGAGATTCTCGGTCTCCTTTACGATGAATTGATGTTTCCTGCGCACGAGCATTTCCGTAGTGTTCTATCCAATTTCTAAGGGTCGACGAATGTAGACACTTGGGGAACTACGCGCGCGTGGCGCGGAGCGGACGCATGGATGGCGCAAGAAAAACCCGCAGAAGTGCGTACACGTGCATGCTGTGCCATGTTAGCTGGCAAATGCTAGTATCACCAGCAAAGAAAACGAAGCGAAAAGCTGCCAAAACATCCATCCTGATTCTGTTTCAACCAGCTTGCTCCATAACGCTCTGCATATTGGTGTTTTCATGGTTTCCCGGACATGCTAATCGCCCTTTTCAGTGCCTCTGCCGTCTCTTGTTGCCCCATAGCGACCATGTATGGACCCAGTCTTGGGCCTGTGGGTGTTCCGAGAAGGATTGTGTAAAGGATTTTGAAGAAAACCTTTGGCTGCAGATCTTGTTTTCGGGCGGTGGTGAAAATCGCGCTCTGTATGGTTTCGGCGTCCACCTTGCCCTCCAACGTCCCCACAAGTTCTTCTATCGCTTCGATCTCTTCTGCTGAGAGCTTCAGGGATGTTTCCCTAATCTCCCCAAAGTCTTTGTTCCAGTTAGCGGCGTACCCAATTCTCTCCTCCAGATCAAGTGGCGTTTCCTCTTCCCTCATGTATCCGTATTCCAGCAGCTTCTGTGCGACATATTCCGCTTCTTTTCCCTTGGGTGCCACTTTGACCAAGTATGCCAGCAGGTTGTAAGGTGCATGGACACTGGGCTTCGGAGGGGGTTTGAGCCACCAACAATACTTGTAAAGCCCCGTTAGTTTGGCAAGCTCCTTCTTGTCGGGAATCTCCTTTGCGCCTAAGTAGATGTCTTCGAGCTCGTCAAACTCATTCATGTACTGAGGAATGTCGACCACGGAGAGTTCACGGGTGCCTGCGAAGCGTTTCAGCATTAGCAGGATCAGCGATTGGGGGGAGCCGTAGCGGAACCAGACCTGAGGGGTGAAGACGTTGCCAGCAGACTTTGAAATTTTCCTGCCGCTCTTGTCGAGAAACATCTCGTACCGCGCGTGCAGGGGCGGCTCGTAGGTCAGGATTTCTCGGCAGATCCTGTCGTTTATCCTCACCGAGTCTTCAATGTCCTTTCCGTAGGCTTCGAAGCGTATGTCGAGGGCTTTCCATCTCACCGCAAACTCGCTTTTCCAGCTGAGCTTGCCCTCGCCTTTTCTGTAATCTGCTTCGCCCTCGTGTCCGCACCCTTCGAGCCACTTTCCCTTGATCTCCATCCCCTTACACGAATAGAGTACCTTGCCCTCCTTGGGCAGGAACTCTTGAGCAGTTGTCGTGTAGATTCGTCCGCAACTGCTGCAAATGGGGAAATAAGGCAGGGCTCCGATGTACCTCTCCTGCCCCACCTCCTCTTTCACGATGTCTCCGATCCGTCTGGCGTTCGTCAGAATTGTTTCGATTTCTCTGTTGAAACAGCCGCCCTCATAGGCTTTCTTTGCAGAGACAAAGCGGTATTCCACCCCGCACTTGTCCAGGGCTTCTACCAGTAGAGAACCCATGTGTTCCCCAAAGCTTTCATGGCACTTGAAGGGGTCAGGAATGCTGGTCACCGGATAGCCCAAATATCTCTCCAGCTTCTTCGGAAAACCCGCGGGAACTCTGCGTAAACCGTCTTTATCGTCTGAAAACGCGATTAGCTCGGAGTTGAAGCCTTGGTCCCTTAAGGCGAGGGTGACTGCAAATGACCTGGCTGCGTCGCCGAAGCTGCCGATGTGGGGTAGCCCTGACGCTCCGAGACCCATCTCTGTTCGAATGAGTCTGAGGCTTCGGTTCAGTTTGCGTTCTCTTTCCACCATCTTGGCGGCTGTTTTGTCGTACCATGTACCGTGGGCTATGATTTCTGCATTCATGAAAGCTTCAGTCCAACTCATTATTAGGTGTTGGGAAATAAGAATTGTTATGACGCGATTCTAGGAAACAGTGGGGCATTCCGTTGTGTGTGTTTGTTGCCGGGGTTTTTCGTGGATGAGGAAGAGGACTATGAAGAAAAGCGGGATTATTGTCAGAAGCGCCGTGTAGAAGGGCAACTCGGGGTGGCTTAGCTTCGTTCCTTCCAAGAAGAGGTAGTTGCCCAACAACATGGCGAACCCCATCGCGATGTAGCCGACGAAGTTTCTGAACCCAACGACTTTGCCTCTATTAACTGGGTCGACAAGGTCGGTTGAGAGCGCCATGACTGCTGTCATCACAAGCAGTTGAGCAATGCCGAGAAGCGACATCGAAATCATGATGGCCACAAAGTCTCCGTGGGCAAAGATCATCGTCGCCACGCTTAGAACTAATAGCCCTAGGACGAGCGGTGTTTTTCTTCCAACTTTGTCCACGGCCTTCCCTATTGGGATAGAAGCCACGACCACTGTTAGCAGCATGGGTATGAAGACGAGCCACCATTGCTCCAAGGTTACCCCGAGAACCTTCAAGGCGTAGATCTGGTTGATCACCCCTGTGAGTGCCATGGAGAACATCACCGTGGTTTGGACTATGAAAAGCCAAAACATCGACCCAGGCAATTTTCTCCAGACGCTGAAGCTTTCCCTAATAGCCTTGGGGTAGGACGAGATGAAGTAACGGAAGCGGATTGGCTCTCCGCTGGTTACCGTCTCCTTCAATCTCAACCTCCAGACCGCGGCAGTGAGATAGAGAGCAGTCATGGCTAGGTAGATGATTCTCATGCTCCACTCCAGCCCAAACTGCAGTAGCATTAGACCCGCGATTATGGGACCTGGGGTGCTGAAGGTACCGTGGATAAGCTGTATTATCGAGGAACCCATGCCCCTGCGCTCTGGAGGGAGCGAGTCCTGAACCATCGCAAACAGTGCTGGTTGGTAGATTAGGCAGAGACTGCTTATGATAGAGCCTAGCAGGATAAAATGCCATGTGGGAGCCAAGGCGAAGATCAACCACGACAACGCCATCCCGAAAGTCATCGTCGTAACGAGCCAGCGTCTCCCATACTTGTCCGCAAGATAGCCGCCGGGAAAGGCAACGACCGCCATCGCAAAGAAGTTGGCCAAGCCTATTATCCCGAGAGCCATGTCGGGTCCTTTGAGTGTTTCGGTGACGTAGGCTTGAAAGTTCGGGTGGGGCATTTCCATGGCGAGATCCATTATTATCCAGCTTATCACAAGAATGCGATAATTGCCTGTGATGAAGGAGAACTCCTGCCTGAGAAAGTCAACTAACCCCATTAGCCTCACTTTTTCCTGAATCGTGAACACCTACTGATATAAACCTTAACTTAGCCGCAGACAGTGAGGATCAGCAGAGAAGTGCTTTTCTGTAAATCCCAGTGATATAATTGTCTGGTTTGTGGGAGAGAAAAAATGACTCTGGGAACAAGCAGTGAACGTGTCTGGCCGTACGTTCTTCCGTTTCCATTGGATTCTGATAAGCGTGGATTGTTCTGGAATATTCTTCAGTCACGGGTTGGGCTAAAAATCTTAGAGGAAATGAGAGTTGACGGGAGGAGCTACCAGCATGATTTGATAGAGCAGCTGCCTTACTCCAACAAGTCGATTATAGGATACTTGAAGAAGATGGTGAAGGCTGCTGTTCTCGAGGAAGGCATGGAGGTGAGCACCGAAAGGGGGAGGACTGTGTGGGTAAAGTGGTACAAGCCCACTGGCCTAGGTAAGTGGCTGATTCTCTTCGTGAAAACTCCAGAGGAGGTTCCACTCGACTTGACTAAGACCGTCATTGAAGAACTATTTCGCCTATACTCTTCCAGCATCGTAGAAGTCTGCCGAAGATATGGCATGGACATTGACTCGTTCCACCGGGACTTGGACAGGCAGTATCTGCTTGAGATCGCCAGAAAACAACCGACGCTGGAGCCTGAAGTAACTGTTTTCGGGAGCGCAGCCCTGGACATCTACGGTGCTCTTAACAGACTGCCAGCATTGGATGAAGTTGTCTACGTGGAAGAAACTGGGCGCCAGCCGGGCGGGATGGGAGCCAACGTGGCTGTTGCTCTTTCCAAGCTCAATGCTCCTGTCGCGTTTTTCGGAAGAATCGGAAACGACTCAACTGGGAGAATGCTGCTGGAGAATCTGAGCAAGAACAAAGTTGACGTGTCAAACGTCCGTTTAGTCAACGCTTCTTCGATGCAAACTCTGATTCTCTGCGACAGTAAAGGTAGTCGGTGGCTTTTCGCAGTCGGTTCGCCTAAGTCGGCGATTTCTCTAACGTCGCCAGACGAGGTCGACTGGAAACTTCTCGACCGCTGCAGAATAGTCTACATAGGAGAGGTCTTCGTTGAAGTTGCCTCTGCAATCGCTGACTGCGCAAAAGCAAGAGGGAAAACTGTGATCTATCGACCCGGCGTTCCCTACATGAAGTTCGGCGTGGAGAGCCTTCAGAGAGTGCTTGAGCACACAACCATATTCATCCTGAACCAGGCAGGCTGGAAACAGCTACAAGCAGCGTCCAAGGCGAGGTTAAAAAGCCCTGCTGACTTGCTGAGATATGGCTTGGAGAGTGTTATTCTCACGAAGGGCACTGAAGGTTGCGAAGTCTTCTCCGTCGATAAACACCAGGAATTTTTGGTTAAGCCTCGCTTGAAGACCAAGTTTAAAGTGGTTGACCCCACTGGCGCAGGCGACGGCTTCTCAGCAGGCTTGATAAAGGGCATGCTCCAAGGCTGGAGTGTTGAAAGAGCCGTGGAGTACGGTCAAGCCGCGGCGTCTATAGTGTGTTCAAGAGTCGGCACAAGCAACGCGTTTCCTTCGGAAAAGGAAGCTGAGGCTGCAACGCGTTTGAGACTGTGAGAGAGGCATTCGGTTTCATGGGAGGGTTAAAATAAGACCCAAAAAACATATTTCCCTTCCCAGCATTGCGGCAGAGGCTTTGGAATGCGAGATCACACAGAAGAGGATATTCTCAAACTCATCGAGGAAAATAACGTAAAAATCTTAAACCTCTGTCACATTCCCGAGGATAGTCACCTGAAGACCCTGAGCTTCGCAGCCAAGAACAGGGAGAGGCTGGAAGAGATTCTGGAGTTTGGCGAAAGGGTTGACGGCTCGAGTCTCTTTTCCTACATCGACCCAAACAAGAGCGACATATACATCTCGCCCAAATTGGAAACCGCTTTCATCGACCCCTTCAGCCCCATCCCCGCCTTGAATATCTTGTGCCGATACCTAGACGAAGACGGAAAACCTTTGGAGATTGCCCCCGAAAACATTCTGCAGAGAACAGAAGAGAGGCTGCATTCTTCAACAGGCATCAGCCTCAGGGCTTTGGCTGAACTGGAATTCTACCTCCTATACAGACAAGAGGAAACCGCTTTCCCAGAAGCGTTTGAGAAGAACTATCATGAATCTGCCCCTTTCACGAAGCTGGGAGACATCCGGAACGAGATTTTGGCAAGGCTGGAAGACTTGGGCTTCGCCACGAAATATGGGCACGCGGAAGTCGGCAAATTCAGGTCTAAGGCTGGCTACGTGATGGAGCAGCATGAAATTGAGCTTCAGCCCGAAACCCTGACAAAGATGGCTGAAACCGTGACAATCGCGAAGTGGGTTGCCAGAAACGTCTGCGCAAGACACTGTGTCTCTGTCTCCTTCTCACCTAAAGTAGCTTTAGAACACGCCGGAAGCGGGATGCACCTACACCTTTGCGGACTGAAAGGTGACAGAAACGTGATCGCGAATGCCCAAGGAAAACTGACAGACGAGGCGAAACAGATGATTGGAGGAATACTCAAGTTCGCCCGCAGTTTGGCAGCCTTCGGGAACACAATCCCACCATCCTACATCCGCTTCATCTCCCGCAAGGAATCTCCAATGCACATTCGCTGGGGCGCAAAGAACCGCTTAGCCCTCGTTCGCATCCCGCTCTGGTGGAACCACAGAAGGCCCAAAGAGGCTGACAGATGCAGGAGAACATTTGAGTATAGAGGTCCAGATCCGTCGGCGAACAGCTACCTATTGTTTGCGGGCATCGCTATGGCTGTCCAATACGGGTTGAAGAATCCTAGAGAGGCATTGACAGCTGCTGACGATCTGGAGGCAGACAATGCAACCAAGAAGAGTGGAAGACACATGGTTCTTCCTCTATCGTGTACTGAAGCCGCGGAAAGTCTTAGGAAGGACAGGAAGTTTTACGAAACGGATGGTGTTTTTCCAAAGAGAGTAATCGACGGCGTGGCTGGGAAGCTGGAATCCTATGAAGATGCTGGTCTCTGGGAGAGATTAGCTGACAAGCCAGAGAAGATTGATGAATTATTGTGGAGTTATTTGACGTCTTGTTAGGAGGGGTGGAGCCTGTTTGACTTCCCACATTTTGGACAGGACTTCATGCTCACGTCTACCCACTTTTTGCAGCTGGGGCATTCCTCTCTGAGAAGAGTCCCACAGTTTTTGCAGAAGAAAAACGTCCCGACCTCTTCTTGGCATTTTGGGCACTTAACCATTAGGACCGCCTGTGCAAGGTTTTACGTGGTTTCAATTCTTAAGCTTTGATACGCAGATGAAGGCGCTATGCTCCATTGTCTAGAAGATGCCAAATCCAGCAGCGGGTATGTCGCCCTTTATCACCATTCCAGTCGCCCCGTCTAAGAGTATCTGGTACGTTTCTTTCCTATACTCGTAAACGACAAACCATACAGGCGCATGGAGGTATACAGCATCGCCCAACTTGAACTCGGTCTGTATTTCGACAATTCTGTCAACCTCTTGCTTAGCCAGAAACTGATGGTGAGCCTCAATCTCCTGCTTTGCATTCTCCTTAGCTTCGTCTCTCTCGACCTCGCTGTTCAAGACCTTCGCAGACTCCTCAACCTTTCGAAAGTCGTAGGGGACCTTTCCCTCCAACGGGACATCATACTCCCTGGTGGGAAACCGCGTTGCCTTCCTTGCTAGAACGAGCCAGTCATAATGCTTCTCAATCCGCCCCTCCTTCACAACAGGAGGTGTGATGCGCTCAAAAACGCCCTTGTACGAGCTGGCCGCCTCAACTTCAAGCATCCAGAATGGCACGTACACCAAGCTCGTCTCAGTAATCCTCGACGCCCTCGCCAAGTCGCCTGGTTTAGCAAAACCAGACCGCATCCAGTCGCGTACTCTACTCTCAATCTGAGCCTCGTTGTACTCGTTCAGGAACATGGCATGCTCAAGAGTGAACGGTTGGCCTGTTTGGATTACCTGGGTGAAACCGCAGTAACGGCAGGTGGTCACGATTTCGCCCGGCCTGAACTCCACCGGCGCCCCGCAGTGGGCACAACTAATTTCTCGTACTATAGACATGGAGAAGCCTCTAACACTTTATTGGGCCTTGTTGAAGCAGAGATTCTATTTTCTGCTAGACCGCAACGCAGTGGCAACTGCCAGAGCTCCTACCAATATCAATACAAAGACAACGGTGTAGAGAGGTTCCATGCCCATGCTAATCATGTACAACGAGCCGCCGAGGACTATGAAGAGTGTGCCCCAGCCGAAGTTGCTGAAGGCGCCCTCTTTTTCAGGACTCATTGCCTTTAGACCGGCGACGACGACAATCCAGACACCGCTGGACAGGAGAATCAAAGGAACTATGTTAGCGGCCGCTATGAATCCCAGAAGCCAAGCCGCTATCCAAACCGCAACGATCATCAAGAAAACACCTAAAGACAAAACCCCTAGCTGAAACTTTGGCAAACGTTTCGCCTCCAAGCCTCGGTAAAACTCTATACACTCATGGTATATTATTATTTGCTTGAAGATGACTCGCTTTTGAAGATCAGAAGATACCGAAACAGCGACTTTGAAAGTCTAGCCCGTCTCTACAGGAGCTTTTTCAACGAGATGCGGGAATGGCAGGGTTGGGAACAACTAAAACTTGGTGAAAAAGAGGCTGAAGAAACTGCAAGAGAAAGTCTAGGCGAAAACTCGTGGGTTTTCGTCGCTGAAGACTCTGCAAGGCTAGTCGGTTTTGCGAGAGTTCAGTTCTGGGACGGAGCGTATTTCGTGAGAGAAGTCTTCATCGAGAAACCTGTCAGAAGACAAAGCGCGGGCAGCAAAATGTTGGCGAAATGCGAAAACTTGGTCAAGAGGAGAGGGGAAACGTCGATATACTTGTCCGTGGAGCCCAAGCACAAAGTTTCCATGAGATTTCTGATTCACAACGGCTACGACACGCTAAACACGTTGGAGCTGCGTAAAGACCTTGTTCAAGGAAGCTTCACCGAAAGACAAGGCGAAACCGAAATCCTCGGACACAAACTGCGTCTGCTAAAAAGACAGTCGCGCAAGAGATGTTAATCTAACAGCAACCCCATGTGAACCATGTCGTGGTATTTCTCGTTGCGACCATAGAATGAACCTTTGCTGACTCCTTCAGTCTTGAAGCCAAACTTCTCGTAGAGATGCACAGCAACCTCGTTGTCTGCTACTACGCTCAGCTCGATTTTGTGCATTCCTTCCTTTTTGGCAAGCTGGAGAAGCTTTTTCATCATCGCAGTTCCTAACCCTACATTGTGGAAATTCTGGTGCAAGTAGACGATCAGGTCGCCGACTCCTTTTCTCCTCTGATGGGGAGGCTTGTAGATGGAAGCATAGCCGACTACCTTTTTGTCGTGTTCTGCTATAAGCGGAATCAGGTTATGCAGGTTGCCAATCCACCTCTGAACAACATCCATAGTGTATGGTGCCATGCTCCACTCAAGAGCATCACTGGACATAGACGAAAACATATGAAAAAGCCCCGACTTGTCGTCTGCCCTAAGGAACCTGACTTCAACTTCCCTGCCGTCTTTCAGCCTCAATTTCCACATCTCCATCACCCTTAACGATTCTCTTGCATCTAAAAATATTTTTTGGCTCTTGGAACCCTCAGAAGAGTTGTGTTGGAGTGACGCAAAAACGTTTATTTTTACCCCACAATCTTAAGCCTTAAACGAGGCTGCAGCGTTGGCGAGACTTGCCCAGCTCAAACTTTCCATGACAATGTCCATCCTTCTCATCAGCGTTATCTTCACCATCTTCTTAGGAGTGATAATGTTAATCCTTCAACTGCCTTTAGTGTGGGCTTTCATAGCCACCTTGATTTTCATACTGCTACAATACCTTGTCGGACCAGCCATCGTAAGAGGCTCCACGCACCTACACTACCTGAAGCCGAGCGAAAACCCTTGGTTGGAATCCACGGTAAAGGAGCTAGCGGACAAGGGTGGCACACGCGTGCCTCGGCTGGCGATAGTGCCCGACGAAACGCCTAATGCCTTCATCTTTGGCAGAACAGCGGGCGACGCTACTTTGGCAGTGCACGAGGGACTGCTTAAGCAGCTGAACAAGGACGAGGTGAAAGCGGTTGTGGGTCATGAGCTTGGCCATGTCAAGCATAGGGACTATGTCGTCATGACTATGCTCTCAGCCCTACCCCTCTTAGCTTACTGGATTGCCTGGGGAACCTTCGAAGCTGCAAGGTGGAGCAGCAGAGGCGGTTCAAGTGGAAAGAAGGAGGGCGGCGCCAGAGCAGCGCTCTTCGTCGTTGCCCTAGTATCATATGTGGTCTATATCGTGACACTTCTATGTGTGATGGGCTTGAGCAGACTGCGCGAGCATTACGCAGACGCCTACTCCGCTTACGTAACCGGACAACCGAGACAACTGCAGAGCGCACTCGCCAAAATCACTTACGGGCTATCACTGTCACCCAAGCCCACGACCGGGGCGAGAACTTTCTACATAAGCGACCCCGCCATGGCCAAGCAGGAGTGCCAAGGCATAATTAGGCAGAAGGATGCATACGATCTCGACCGAGATGGTGTCTTGGACGAGAGGGAACTGCAGCTCGCCATGGAGAAGGAGGCGAAATCAACTTGGACAACAATCAACTCATGGTTTTCCACTCACCCACCAACCTTCAAAAGGATTCTTCTGTTGCAGGAAATCGAGAATGAAATGACCACGGGACAGTACTCAAGCAACCGCGTCTACGCCCACATATAGACGCGACGCCTTTGAGTCCTTGCTGTTGAAAAACAATTTTATAGACTGCCAAGCTCACTGTTTAGCACCGACCTGCAGGAGACACAGCATGAAACATGTCAAGATAAACGCCTTTGACTGCCCAGATGCATGGTACAAGGTTCTCGAGGCCATATGGAACGAAGGAGACATTTTCAAAGTGGCCTACGGAGCTGAACGTGCCAAGACAAAGAAACTCAACCTCTCTATAGAAATCGCCCAGCCGGAAAACAGACCACTTGTAGACGATAAGGCACCTTGCGACATGAAATACGTCCAATGGTACGCCCTGAAGTACCTGTGGTCCGGCATAATCGAAGACGAAACATACACTTACGGCAGCAGACTGAGAAAACCAGTAGACCAAGTGGAAGAAGCAGTAAAACGCTACATCGAAGAACCCGCAGACAGACAAATAACCCTTGCCGTCCGACTGCCCGAAGACATATTGAAGCAAGTCGACGACCAAAAACATGAACCACCGTGCCTCAGCCTGATAGACACGGAAATCCTCGAAGGAAAACTGCATCTGACATGCTACTTCAGATCATGGGACGCCTATGCGGGGCTACCCGCCAACATAGCGGGCATTCAGCTGTTCAACGAAGCACTCGTCTCCGAAATCAACAGACGAGGAAGCCTAAGCCTCACAACTGGCAAACTGATATTCCACTCTAAGAACTGCCACATCTACGAGAGACAGTTTAGGCTCGTGGAAGATCTATTGAGACCCAAAAACGACAGCAGAAAAAAGATGCTCAAGGCTGAACTCAACGAATCCAGTTGACATGTATTCCGAACCAGATTCTTGAAACGCAGTCTCACCAGGCCTCCCAGTTAAGGCTTAAACCAAAAAACATTTCTCTAAACAGCCAGAATATAGTGAGGTGCAACGGTTTGTCTTTTAAGCTTAGGATGGAGGAAGCCTCGAGGGGGGCAAACTCTCGTATTGTTCTGGCTCTAGACTTGCCTCCCGACAAACCCGGAAAACTGTTTACCAGCGCCAAAGAAATACTGGAGGAAACGCATTCCCATCTTTGCGCTGTAAAACTCAACCACCACCTGACCTTGCCGTTGGGCTTGTTCAACAACGTTCAAGAGCTACTGGCGCAGGCAAAAGACTACGGGTTGCCTACCATAATGGACTGCAAAATCAACGACATAGGAAACACAAACCGAATAATAGCAGAATACTACTTCAAAGCAGGCTTCGACGCGGTAATAGCGAACCCCTTCGTCGGCTGGGAAGAAGGCCTACAACCAGTCTTAGAGACAGCTAGGCAGATGAATCGAGGCGTAATTCTGCTTGTCTACATGAGCCACAAGGGAGCACCAGAAGGCTACGGACAAAAAATAATCACTGAAGAAGCAGACAAGCCAGTCTTTCAATACAAGGTTTTTGCCAAGAAGGCATTGCAGTGGAACGTGGATGGTGTGGTTGTGGGCGCCACATACCCGGAAAAGATAGGGGAAGTGTACTCAATTCTCGGGGAGACAGTGCCCATCTACTCACCCGGCATTGGAGCGCAGGGGGGAAGGATTGAGAAGGCAATCAAAAGCGGAGCCAAGTATTTGATCGTGGGCAGAGAGATAACGCTGGCTGAAAACCCAGCAAGAAGCGCTGAAAGACTGAAGACCTGCGTTCAAAACACGTAGGAACTCTTTACTGAGCAGCAGTCAAGCGTGGGTTGCTAAGGCTTTTCTTCCCTTGTCCAAAGCTCCTTTTTTAGCATGTCTCTGACTGCTGAACGGATGGCTGAGCTTCGGCTTGGATACATGTTGGCTCTCACGAGCTCATCTAACCCTTCCAAGTAAGCCTCAGGTAGGAGAACCGTTACGAGCTTCAAACAGACCACCAGACATGTTATGTGCATGTTATGCGGAAATATAGTTTGTGCTTGTTTTCGAAGCCAAACACACGGTCCTCCCCTTCTGTTTCTCTCTTACCATCAGCCGTAGAGTCTCTTCAGCACTCTCAGCACAATCAGAGTTAGCCCACATGCTTGACTTTCCCATGTCTGATTAAACAAGCGCACAGT
>CAYGVX010000033.1:0-16151 GCA_964353725.1 uncultured Candidatus Bathyarchaeia archaeon | reverse complement strand
TCTATCAACAGCCCCCCCAATCACCCTATATGAATATCTACAGATTGGCTCCACAGTTTGACCATGACAACAGGACTTACATGATTGACGACTTAGTATTGTCTGCACCTGTTCTCGCAGAAATCCTAGTGAATTTTGAATCGAAGGCAAATCTCTCCATAAGTGGAATAGGTCTGGAAACAGTGCCGCTGGAGATGGAATTCGAAAATGTAACTTGGTGGGACGTCAGAGTAAATATCACTTCAGGGGTAACCACTCAGAGTCAAGTGTTTCAGTCTCTTACACTAACCAACAATTCAATCGTGTGTGCAGAGGGGTCAAGCGAGGACTTCACTTTTTCCTTAGAAGTCTTGGGTCTGGATGAGTATAATAGAACGCATGTTTTTTCTGAAATTCCGACAAAAACCTATGCGCAACTGCTTGAAGAACCAGTAATGAACGTTTCAGTAGTAGGCTTGATGGGCAGACAGTTGAGAAAGGGCGATTCAAAAAGCTTCACTTCAAACGGACGCAAGTTTCTCCGTTTTAGTTTGTTTTACAACGCTCAGAGCTCCACTGGTACATCACATGTAGATGTAGTCAAGAATGGTCAGATTAACATTTTCGATGTTATAGCAGTAAACAGCAGGTACGGCAAAAATCTTGAGAGCAGCGAGGATTGGACCGATGTCAATGACTATGACGTAAATGGTGACGGCCAGATTGACATTTTTGACGTCACTGCCGTTAGCAATCAATACGGCAAACGCGTAAACTACCTTTCGATGGTTGATCCTAGAAGCATTTTGGCGAAGTTTTTCTACAGCAATGGAGCCTTCTGCAGCGAATCTTATTTGGATATTGAAGGCTGCGTTACTTTCCCGGAAGGTGCATACAGTGTGAAGCTCTATAATGCTGGAGGGGGATTGGTCGGGGCTAAATACGAAGAGTTTGGTAGCCTCACTGAAGTATCTGAGACAACCGATTTTTCAGGGCGTTTTGAGACCAGCTTCAGTCCAATAGAGAAGGGTGTGCATTTGGTTCAGACCAAAGTTTTGTCAGGTTTCGAGGTTGTTCAAGTGCATTTTGGCTTCGATCTTAACGCAAACCGGACTGTAGCGTTTGACCGCTTGAACTTGCTTCAGTACTTCTGCGCTGTGCGGAACCCCACAATGCTGAGTCTTGATCATTCCCCGGAGAATGCCACTGGAGCAGAGTCTGTGACTGCTGTTGCTTACTTGATTGACGAATTCAGAAGCGAACCTGTCTCCAACGCTTTGATCACTTTTAAGCTGTATAAGACGAGTTTCTCTGGTGAGGAGCTCGTTGATGAAGGAAGTGACTACACGAACTCCTCTGGCATTGCATTGTTTTCTTTTTCACCGGAGTTTTATCAGTATACGGTTAAAGCCAGTTTCAGCGGGAACGGTACCTATTTTGGTTGTTCAGGGAACATTACCATAGACTGTAGGCATTTTCCCCAAATGTGGGTGCGCTGGCGCTATAATGATGATGGTTGGGGAAATATCATCGCGAATTCCAGTTGCGTCGACTTGGCGGTGGGGGTCATGTATGAGTTTTTCTTCAATGTTACTCCTTGGACCTATCCGGGTCCGGGTGGGAATATCAGCGTTTACGTTAATGGAGAACTCCAATATGAGATTGGCTACTACTCTTTTATTGAATGGATGGCGGACAGGGAGGACACATACTATTTCACAGCGCATTACGAGGGTTGCTATGAAACGAGGCCTTGTTCTTGGGTCTTTCTTGTCAAGGCTGAGATTAGGCCTCTGATGGTTTACTTTTATGCTACGCCGAATCGGTTTGAGCCCGGTGATGTTGTTGGTTTGCATGCCTTAGCTGTTGAGGTTGGGTCAAGCGCTACCTTTATGGCTGGCTTGAACTTCACGGTTCTTGAGGATGGTGATTGGGATAAGGTTATTGAAAGCGTCTCCGTTGACGTTGGTAATGAAGCTGAAGTTTCGGTTGACTGGACTTATCCCGCGGACAATGAGGCGCACACTGTGACAGTTAGCGTCAACCTCTTAAACGGAAGCGACGTCAAGCACATGGTCAAGCCTATAAGCTTAGAAGTTTACAGGGAGACGAAGTTGCTGTTCTGGGTTGATCGTGGCGGCAGTTCCAATCACGTTTTCCATGGAAGACTGCTGACGAAGGATGGTGTGGCTGTGGCGGATATGCCGATAAAGGCGTATCTCAACGGCACTCTACAGAGCGAAAGCCTGGTGACGAACGCAACAGGCCACTTCAGCTTTGAACGCAACTTCAACCCAGACGAAGGAAAAACCCACTATACGCTGCAGGTAGCGTTTGAGGGAACCGGCAACAAAACAGCCACCCTGAACGCCACAGACTTCATGGGCGGCATGTACACGGTCTGCCAGACCGTGCAGTTCAACTACAAGCCATCAGCAAACATGACCACTATAGTCGTAGAACCCCAAGTGACAGAAGTAACCATGCCAACCAAGACGCCAGAAGAACTGCAGCAAGAAGCAGAAGACGAGGGATGGCTCTGCGTGTGGCACGAGTTCACATGGTGGCCACCATGGTACAGAATCCACTACGTTTCTTGGCGTCATGAAGGAGTCGAACTAGATATAGGAATAGCGGTATTACCTTTCGCGGACACGCTGCTGTATGCACAAGAATTGATTCAGAGAGTTCTAAACCTGTTGCCAAGGGTTATCTGGAGCATAGCGGCCACAATAGGTACTGCTGAATTCTTAAGTCTCATTGTAGCTAGCTACGGACCTTATGGTTTTTTGGCAGCCTTGGGAATTTCAATAGGAACAAAAATGCTAAAATTAGCCGAGGCTTGGGATTCCATCGACGGATTGATAAGTGTTTACATCGGTTCCCTCTTCTCAACAGTACTAGGTCTTCTAAAAATGAGTTTTCATCTAGTCGTCGATTTCCTCGAATTGTTAATGAGAATTAAAAGTCTTGCTGAATTTGGCTTTGGCAAACTATATAGCATGATCAGTATTCCAGTGAATCTTGCGTATCAAAGCGTTATTCTGCAAAGACTTGATGAGCTTGGTGCGTTCTGAAATGGAAAGCCGAAGACTTTTGCTTAAAAGGCTTATTGGGGTCTTGTTAATTGTGGCAGGCATATTTCTGTTCTATTTTCTATTACCAGTGACAGCTTCATTGGGTTTGTTTGCATCATGGATTTCCATATGGCCCATTGTAGTCGTTATAGGATTAGGTGGTTTTCTCTTTCTTAATTTGGAGCTGGGGTTTTCGTTGAAAAAAATAACGGTCGCTCTAATTGTCTTGATTCTGTGGAGTTTAATTTTTTTGGTTCCACTTCCTAGCGACTCTCAAGGGTTATTGGCGATATTCTTGGCAGGCGTTGGGGTTTTCTTGTATCGACGATACTATCTAAAGCATAGATCGGGCAAACAAGAAAAGAAGTGGTCAGTTGGTCAATCTGGTGAGTGTTGAAGCGTTAAGGGAGACGAAGTTGCTGTTCTGGGTTGATCGTGGCGGCAGTTCCAATCACGTTTTCCATGGAAGACTGCTGACGAAGGATGGATGAGAATCGAGCCAGAATTCAGCTGGTGGTACCCATGGTATCGCTTGCACGTACAGATGCATGTAAACCCAACAATCCACGTAGTATTCAATCCACATACTCATCGTGGGATTGGCAAGGACTAGAAATAGTCACAGAGATAATGAAAGAAGTCTGGCAAGACTTGATGCTTGATTTCATGGGAATCTTCATATCGTATACGGTGGCAAAAGGGCTGCCAATCTGGAATTGGGTGGGAGGGCTGATAGCGGAAGGAATAAGGGTGAATTTCAATATGCACTGTTCTTGCCGGAATTCTTTGCGGCAACCAGTGGTTCCCCCCACAATGCTTGCATCTGGGCTCGCAAACAGAGTCAAACTATCTGTTGTCTGACTTCCATCAATTCTTTGAAGAGGTGCGGAAAGGTTTTGTTGACATCTTCGAGGTACAGTGCCGAGTTCTTCATTCGTCTCTGAAGCAAACCAGCGGCTATTAGAAAAGAGCCCAGCATATCGCTTACTACTGGTTCTGGGAAGGCGAGACATGCCAGCCCGATTTCTATCAGGGCGCCTTTTTTGTTTTCTTTGCATAGGCGTTTTATCGCCAGAAGTGTATCGCCCTTGCCCAGAGCGGCTTTGTCGAATATCGTTATGTTTTCTTTCCAATCGTTGCCCAGCTCTCGCAGAACGTCAACCGTTTTCTTTAGTTCCTCCGCTTCGTTCACAGATCTCTCCTCGTGCGCTCTTCTACAACACTATTACTTCTGTGGAAAAAAAGTTTCGCATCCAAGACCAAAAGTCCAGTCCCCTCCTGCCCACACTCGTTGACGATCATCATTGTCAACAACCTTGCAAAAAACACTAACATGCAAACGGTTTTTGATGGAACTCTAGAAAAAGTCTCGCTATTGGCCTAAATCCTCAAGACCCAGACACCGACACAAGAGAAACGAATACATTAGTTTTTTATAGCCTCTACGAAGTCTATTCTATTCTTGAGAGAGTGCCACACGTGTCCCGATTTGCATACATTCTTCTCACCCAAGAAAAGTGGTGGAACAGACGTGTCGCCCAAAACCGTGCGGGCAAGAATAATCAGGTTTTTGTCCGCAAAAACACAGTTGGCCCAGTCAAAACCAAGCTACTGCTGTTCTATGTGAATCACCCTGTGCGAGCGATTATGGGAGTAGGCGATTTCGAGGAGCGCGTGGTCGACGAGGTTGAAAGACTGTGGAGCAAATACAGCGGAGAAACGATCTTCGAATCCCACGATGAATACATGGAATTCATACGGGGGCGAACCAAAGCCACGTTCATCAGGTTCAGAAACATGCGTGAACTAAACCCGCCCATTCCTCTAAACATGCTCTTACAGGTAATCGGGTGTTCAAGGCTGCCCCGGAGTGGCACATATTTAAGCGAAGAAACCGTAAACAGGCTAATGTGAGTGTGTAGTAGTTGGAGGCTTTCAAACCACAAGACTTCATAAAAAAACAGGTTGAAGAGATAAAGAAGCTCATCGGAAATGAACGAGCCCTAGTCGCGGTTTCAGGTGGCGTCGACAGCACAACAAGCGCAGTCTTAACATACAAGGCAATCGGCAAAAACCTCTTATGCACAATGCTGGATGACGCATTCATGCGGGAAGGCGAACCGCAGCACATCGCCCAGCTAGTATCACAACCACCCCTGAACCTTCAAATAAGAGTACTGGACGTCCAAGAACGATTCCTGAAAGCCCTTGAGGGACTTAAGGACGCCGAGGAAAAGAGAAAAGCTTTTCGCGAAACCTTCTACACAGTCCTGGGGGAGACGGCTAAGAAGGAAAAATGCAATGTTCTCGTCCAAGGCACCATAAAGGCAGATGTGGTGGAGACAACTGGAGGCGTGAAGACCCAGCACAACGTCCTCGAACAAATGGGAATTGACACGATCAAAAGCTACGGGTTCAAAGTAGTCGAACCCCTCGTCTCGCTCTACAAAGAGCAAGTCCGCATGGTGGCCCGACAGTTGGGAGTACCTTCGGAAGTGGCAGAGAGGCAGCCTTTCCCAGGTCCAGGCCTATCTGTCAGAATCGTGGGTGAAATCAAGAGAGATAAACTGGAACTGGAGAAAAAGGCAACAGCGATTGTTGAGCAAAACTTCGCCAAGCACAAGCCCAGTCAATACTTCGCGGCAATCCTAGATAACAAACCATCCTTCTACCCCGCAGAAATTCGTCTGCAAGAAGCTGCCGCCCGTTTCCTCAACGTTCCGTCAAGGCATGTTGCTCTCAAAGTTTTGGAGGCGAGGGCTACGGGCGTGAGAGAAGGGAAAAGACGGTATGGTGGGATAGCTACAGTTAAAGCCCAGACAATGAATGGCAGCGTCCACAACCCACCCGTATCAAGCCTGGTCGCCCTTCAAACAAGAATCACCACAGAAGACCTGTCCCTCACGCGGATACTCTACACCGTAAAGGATACTCCAGACAAACGGCCATACGTTGTCGCCTTGAGAGCCATCCAAACACTAGACTATCTCACGGCAGCAGTGTCTGAAGTCCCATGGGCAACGTTGAACGAAGCAGCGGACCAGATATTGAAGGCGTGCCCAAATGTTTCAGTCGTGTACTACGATGTGACGCCCAAACCTCCGGCGACTGTCGAAATGGAGTAGTGGAAACCAATAAAACCTAGCGCTGCGCGATAGTAGAGAATGAGGTTTCGAAATGTTACTTGTCAGAGTTCAACGAATAGAGTCAATCCGTGACCCCGAAGGACTCCTCGGCAAACGCATAGAGCTTGTTGAAGAACGCAAAATACCACGCTTTTCCATTCAACCCGCCACTGAAGAGGCAAGGATGGTGCAAAGCGTGGTTCAGGCCTTGCAGCAACAGCTTCCTATGGCAACGGTGCAGGGAGGGCTTAGCCTTCCAAAGATTATTCTCTTCCTAACCGAGCACGAATACGACCAGCTTGGCATCAAGTTCGACGTTAACCAAGTTTACGAAGTTGAGCTTTCAGACCAGAGCGTAAAGTTCGGCAAGACGCATTAGGCAGATATGCACACTTCCTTTCTCAACGTTCGCAGGCTGGAGTAACTCGGGTGAAACGAGAGCACAAACATCATGTTCCTAATAGCCCTGTAAACATCCTCTTCCTTCCAACTCTTACCCCAGTCGCAATAAACGGGAATCTCGTCCCCCTCATCACTCCTATAGTAAACGTAAATTGAGAGCAGCTTCCTCTTCTTAGAAAGCTCTGTTTCAAGATTCAAAGAGTCAGCAACTTTCGCCACTGCAGAACCAATTACTCTCAAGCGCTCGGCACTCGGCACGTTGGAGGCGTAGATCATGAATTTTTCGTTGTTTTCCAACATATTCTCTCGCCAAGAAGACTGTTGCTTACGGATCTTTTAAGAGGCGTGGAGCAACGTCACTGGGTAGAGTAGAGAGAGACGAGTGAAACTATTGAGAGCGAACCAATTGCAGCCTTCTTGAAAGGAACAGTTATCTTCTCTCACCCTAACCTGAGACGGGGGTTCCATGAGAGTTCGAGCTCACGTGTTTGTCAGGGGCAGGGTGCAAGGTGTATTCTTCAGGTCGGAAACACGCAGAGTAGCCCATCGGCACAATGTGACAGGCTGGGTCAGAAACCGCCCAGACGGAAGAGTCGAAGCGGTCTTTGAAGGAGAAAAGAAGGATGTGGATAGACTGATTGAGTTTTGCCGAGAAGGTCCATCAGGGGCAGAGGTGTCCGAGACAGAAGTGCTTATGGAGGCTTATGCTAGCGAGTTCAAGGACTTTCAAATAACGTGGTAACCAGACTAGCCACCTATTTCGGGATTCTGAAGTGAGAGTCTCTGCCCGCACTCACATATTCCCCACCCGCGTCTCGAACCGCAGAGGCGATTTTGGCAAAGTTCTCAGAACCCAGAAACTGGCGGGGCGTTATCCTGATGAATGCTCCCTTGTCTTCGAAGATGAGCATGGCCTCTAAGTCCTTCGCAAACATCGTTCTGTAGTCTTCTATCCTCTTCCCTGTGGGTTTGTCTGCTGGGGGCGCAACGGTGGGCGCGACATATGGAGTCGTTGCCTTGAGAGACCTTGAAATGTCCTGCAAGTCTTCTGAGATTCTCTTCAAAACGTCTAGTACCTCGCTCAACCTTCGCAGTACATCCTCAGTGTTGGGTTTTGCTTCGCTCATCTTGCTCTTCTCCCTGACCTCTAGTTATTCCCTCTAGTCCCTCATTTAACTTACTCTCCTGTGGGCCGCAACGCAATCTAAAATAATCTCCGGTGACAACATGAACGACTGCTCGAGGGCGAAAGTTGCTGGAAGTCGACGGAAACCAAAAAAGCGGTAGTGGCACGATTCTCCGCCTATCTGTCGCCATGGCCGCCATCCTCAGAGAACCTCTTCACATCCGCAACATACGACTAAAACGCCCTGAGCCAGGGCTGAGACCTCAGCACCTGGAAGCCGTGTTGACTGCCGCGAAACTCTGCAACGCCGACGTCAAAGGAGCTACGCTTGGCTCGAAGGAGCTATGGTTTTATCCCCGCGAAATTGTCGGTGGCCGAGTAGAGGCGGAAATCGGGACTGCAGGAAGCATCCCCATGCTTCTAGTCACAGTTCTCCCCATGTGCGCTTTCGCCAAAAACCCAGTCAGTCTGCACATTTCCAAAGGCGGGACCGATGTTTCCCACTCCCCCACGATTAACTACCTATCCTGTGTCCTCCTTCCAATCCTCGAAAAGATGGGACTGAAAGCCTCTTTGAAGGTTCACAAATATGGCTACTATCCAAAGGGCATGGGAGAAGTCTCGATTGAAGCTCAACCCGTCCAAAAACTAGCTTCCCTAACCCTCGAGGAATTCGGGTCGCTGGTAAAAATGGAAGGATTGTCAGTGTGCACTTTCTTGGCCGACCGAAGAGTCGCCGAACGCCAAGCCGAGGCTGCAAGCAGCCTTCTAAAGTCGCGAGGTTTCAGGTCTACCATCAGTGTTGTCAACGATTTTTCGAACCCGTTGCAGAAAGGTAGCTCCCTCACCTTGTGGGCGCAGACGGATGAGGGCGTTCTTTTGGGCGGTGACTCTATCGGTGAGCTTAGAAAAACCAGCGAGACAGTGGGGCGAGAAGCGGCGGAAAACCTCCTGCGGGAGGTTGAGACAAAAGCAACAGTAGACGTGCACCTCGCAGACCTGCTAGTGCCTTACATAGCCCTGACGAGAGAAGAATCCGTCTTCCTAGCACGCGTAGTAACTGACCACTTGGAAACGAACATTTGGCTTGCGCAAGTAATCCTCGGTGTGGAGTTTGAGACGAGTAGGGTTGGGAGCCTGTACAAAGTGGAGAAAAAGGGATCTTAGGTTTAGAGCAAGAGTTAGGGAAATATACGCTACAGCTCTTGCTGAGCTGATCCTAGAGAACAACTTCGAGATTGTCCAACCCTCACGCGTGACCGAGCTGTGACTAAGGCGGAGATAGGTGGTTGGTAATAAACGGCACGTTACTTCGCTGAGGACGGCGTTTGCAAGGGCACCCACATAAACTTTCATACACCTCTAGAGCTCTACTCAAAATGGATTCGCTACGTAGACTTGGAAGTGGGGATCTACATCTTATCAGACGGCTCTGTCAGAGTGGTTGAGGAGGACGAGTTGGAGAGAGCGGTGGCAAAAGGCATCATAAGCCAAAAACTCGCCACTCTGGTGAGAGACGACTCGATGAAAATTCTCACGAACCTCAAAAAGCTTCAGCCAAAAGTAATCAAAGCCCATTATCGCAAAAAATATAAGTGAGATTGCATTGCTGAATGTCTTCGGGATTTGAAGATGGACATACTCAAGCTACGAGCTTCAATGGTTGGAACCCTAGCAATCATCATAGGACTATCCACCCTATTCTTCACAGTTATACTAAGCCTAACAGGCACCTTCAGCCTCAACTGGCTGATTGTCTTCGTCGTGGGCTTCAACATTTTGCAGTGGCTCATCTCACCATACCTAATCGACGCCATATACCGAGTACGCCCAGTTGCCCCGTCAGAGAACCCAGAACTGCATGCCACGGTGGAACGGTTGAGCCAGAAGAGCGGTATCAAGACGCCTAGGCTTATGCTGGCGCGGATTCCAATACCCAATGCCTTCGCCTACAGCTCTCCCATCACCGGGAGCAAAGTAGCCATAACAGAGGGGTTGATGAAGACCTTGGACAAGGAGGAGGTCGAGGCGGTAATCGGCCATGAACTGGGTCACTTAAAGCACCGTGATGTGCAGGTGATGATGTTCATCTCTGTTCTGCCGGCAATCTTCTACTACATCGGCTACTCATTCATGTTGTCCTCCATGTTTAGGAGCAGAAGCAGGAACGACAGCGGCGGCGCGGCAGTAGCCATAGGAGCAATCAGCATCTTCCTCTATTGGGTGCTCACCATGTTCACGTTGTACCTCAGCCGTCTCAGAGAATATTATGCTGACCGTCACAGCACTTCAATCGTAGAAGATGGTTCCAGAAAGCTTTCCGAAGGTTTGGCGAAAATCGTAAACGAAAGCAAACGATTGAAAGGGAGAATGCCTCAGACTGGTCATTTGAACTCTTTCAAAGCCCTCTTCATATCTGACCCTGACAGAGCTGCAGCAGACGCTCAGGCGATAGCTCAGATAGGCGTTAGCGACAGAAGATTAGTGGAAGAGGTCTTGCAGAGAAAAGTGACAGGCGTGGACAGGCTGTTGGAACTCTTCTCCAGCCACCCCAACATCGTGAAAAGGCTCAAGGCACTACAGGAACACGCCTAGCTAATCTTTAAAAACTTCTCGGCTCGAATCATTTCCCTAACTGTTTCTATATCCTTGTACATCGCCCTGTCTTCCTCAAGGGCTGGGACACACTTTCTTACAAGCTTATACGCCGCCTCAGTGCCTCTTCCAAGTTTGTCTGCCCCTCTGAACTCGATGCCTTGAGCGGCCAACAGAAGCTCAATAGCAATGATGTACTCAACGTTCCCGAGAACTTCTGAAGCTTTCCTCGCTGCGATAGGACCCATACTAACAAAGTCTTCGAAATTCGCAGAAGTGGGAATGGAGTCGATGCTGGCTGGATGAGCAAGCACCTTGTTCTCCGAAGCTAACGCCGCAGCCGTGTACTGCAGTGTCATGAACCCGCTTTGCAGCCCCCTGGTGGCTTTGCTTGGTATTAGGAAGGGAGGAAGCCCTCTGCTCAGGCTCTCATCGACCAACCTTGCCGTTCTCCTCTCCGAAAATGTGCCCACAGTTGCCAGTGCGATGGTCAGGTAGTCCATGGCAGCTGAGATGGGCTGTCCATGAAAGTTGCCGCCCGAGAGGCATTCTCCATCCTCTGAGAAGACAAGAGGGTTGTCTGTGGCAGAGTTAATCTCCACTTCCACCACTCGTCTAACGTAGCTTATTGCGTCACGAACAGAGCCAAGAACCTGAGGAATGCACCTTAACGAGTACGGATCCTGCGAATATCCACTTTCCTTGACAGCTTCACTAGCAGGTTTGACCAGCCTGCTTCCTGACAAGAGTCTCAAGATGTTCCTAGCACTTTTAACCTGCCCTCTGTGAGGTCTCACGTTGTGTATTCTTTCGTCGAAGGCGTCGATTATCCCAAACAAAGCCTCGAGGCTCATCGCAGCAGCAACCTCGGCAGTTTGCACCAGGTTTTCAGCTTCGTGAATAGTGAGCGCGGCGATAGCGGTCATCATCTGGGTGCCGTTGTTCAAAGCCACTCCCTCCTTCACGTCGAGAGTTACTGGCAGAACGCCTGCTTTTTTCATGGCGTCCCTCCCACTCATGACGATGCTGTCGTATTCTGCTTCGCCTTCTCCCATCATAACCAATACGATGTGGGAAAGAGGTGTCAGATCGCCGCTGGCGCCCACAGAACCCCTTTCGGGGACTACTGGGTGGACGCCCTTGTTGATCATTTGCACGAGTGCTTCCAAGGTTTCAGCGCGTATTCCAGAATACCCCTTTGCCAACGTGTTCGCTCGCAGAAGCATAACCGCTCGCGTAACTTCTCTGCTCAGCGGTTTTCCAACGCCTGAAGAGTGGCTTCTAATAAGGTTCACTTGAAGCTTCTTCAAGTCTTCAGGCGCGATTGTCACATTTCCGAAAGCGCCGAAGCCAGTAGTCACTCCGTAAATCGTCTTCTTCTTTTTGATCAGCCTCTCTAAGGTTTCTCGTGCCCTTCTCACTTTTTCCTCGGCTTTCTCAGAAGTTGCTACGGTTACGTTATGACGAGCGACAGCAACAACATCTTCAATGGCTAGAGTCTCCCCGTCGATGACCACTTCTTTCATAAGATCCCATTCCTACTATAGCATTGGCATCTTTATCGCATTTTCCTTAGCCATTTTCTTCGCTTCTGGGTAGCCAGCGTCTGCGTGCCTTACGACGCCTGTCCCAGGGTCGCTTGTCAGAACAGTTGTCAAGCGCTTCTCCATTTCCACGGTGCCGTCGGCGACGAGGCACACGCCAGCGTGGATGCTGTATCCTATGCCCACCCCTCCCCCATGGTGAACCGAGACCCATGTCGCGCCGCCTATAGCGTTGAGCAGAGCGTTGAGTATGGGCCAGTCTGCAATGGCGTCGCTGCCGTCCATCATCCCCTCGGTCTCGCGGTTTGGCGAGGCGACGCTCCCACAGTCCAAGTGGTCACGCCCTATCCAGACGGGACCTGAAAGCTCGCCTTTGTGCACCATGTCGTTAATCGCCTTGCCAAATTTGGCTCTTTCTCCGAACCCCAGCCAACAGACGCGTGCAGGCAGACCTTGAAACTTCACTTCTTTCTTTGCTTTTTCTATCCAGCGGCACAGTTCCTTGTTGCAGTTGAACTCTTCGAGGACTACGTTGTCTAGCTTGTAGATGTCTTCTGGAGCGCCTACGAGGGACGCCCAGCGGAACGGCCCTCTCCCCTCGCAGAACATGGGCCTAATATAGCGCTGTACGAAGCCTGGATAGCTGAAGGCTTCTTTGCAGCCAGCGTCGTAAGCCTGTTGGCGCAGATTATTACCGTATTCGAAGGTTACAGCGCCTTTTTGCATCATCTTGATCATGGCATCCACTTGAGCTTTCATGCTTGCCTTCGCTTTCTTAGCGTATTCTTTGGGGTTCTCTTTCCTCAAGTCGTCAGCTTCCTCTTTGGAAAAACCTAGGGGGTAGTATCCGTTCAGGGGGTCGTGAGCGGATGTTTGGTCTGTCAAGACGTCTGGTGTTATGCCTCTTTTCACGAGTTCTGGGTGGACTTCTGCAGCGTTGCCGAGAATTCCTATGCTCTTTGGTTTTCGCCTTTCTTTTGCTTCCATAGCCATGCCCACTGCGTCATCTAGGTTGTCGGTCCATGTTTCCAAGTATTTGTGTCTCAGGCGTTTCTCTATGGCTCTTTTGTCGATTTCCACGACTAGGGCTACGCCTTCATTCATGGTCACTGCGAGGGGCTGCGCGCCTCCCATTTCACCCAGGCCCGCCGTCAAGACGAGCCTTCCACTGAGGCTTTCCCCGAAATGCTCCTTGGCCACTTTCGCCAACGTTTCGTACGTGCCTTGCAGGATCCCCTGAGTTCCGATAAAAGCCCAAGAACCCGCTGTCATCTGGCCATACATGATCAGGCCTTTTTGCTCTAGCTCGTAGAAGTAGTCCCAAGTCGCCCATTTTGGCACCAGCATGGCATTCACTATCAAAGCCCTTGGAGCCCATTCATGCGTCTTGAAAACCGCCACGGGCTTTCCGCTCTGGATAAGCATGGTTTCATCTGGCTCAAGCTTCTCCAAAGTCTCAACGATTTTCTCGAAGCATTCCCAGTTCCGAGCCGCTTTGCCAGTGCCTCCGTAAACAATGAGATGCTCAGGATCCTTCGCCACTTCTGGGTCTAGAACATGGTGAAGCATGCGGTAGATGCCTTCGATCTGCCAATTCCTGCAATGCAGCTCTGTTCCTGTTATGCACTTGACGGGTCTGGTCTTAGCCATGTCGGTCAACCCTTCTCCCATTTTCAGCAACCAGCTTTCCTTTCTTGAACACCTTCTCGGCGAGATTAATGCCATAGTGATAGGGGAAGTACTTGTGATTTGGAGCGTCGAAAATGACAATGTCTGCTTTTTTGCCTTCTTCCAGGCTGCCTATTTCATGAGCACGTTCGATAGAGTGGGCTGCGTTGATCGTTGATGCTACGAGAGCTTCCTCTGTGGTCATCTTCATCTGAAGTACTGCGAGGGTCATCATCATCTGCATGGATTCGCACATGTTTGCTGCGCTCAGGTCCGTGCCCAACGCCACGGGCAATCTTCTTTGGATGATCTTTCTGGCTTTTGCATAGACGCCCAAGTAGCAGAAAGGAGTGGTTGGCAAGAAAATCCCAGTTGCCCCTTTGCCGGCTAGGGCATCAATGTCCTCCATAGGCGTGAATATGAGGTGATCAGCTGAGACAACGCTGAGTTCTGCACCCAGCTTCGCTCCTCCACTGTGGATAAGCCAGTCCGCGTGGATCCTCAACTTCATGCCATGTTTCTTGCCTGTCCCAAGTATTCGTCGGGTCTGGCCGACGCTGAAGTATCCTCTTTCGCAGAATACATCGCAGTACTCGGCCAGCTTTCTTTTTGCGATCTCTGGGATCCATTTTTCGACTATTTCGTCTGTCAGTTCGTCAACTCTGTTTTCGTATTCGAAGGGGATTCCCTGAGCCAGAAAAGTGGGAATCAACTCGATCGGGTGTGTTTTGCTCAGCGTGTTTATTATTTCCAGCTGCCTGATTTCCCCGTGAAATGTCATCTCGTATCCGCTTTTTGCTTCTATTGTTGTCGTGCCGTGGGTAAGCATCGTGTCAAGAATCTGCGTAGTTCTCTTGAGTAACTCCTCACTTGTTGCTTCACCGGTTTTCTTGAGTGTTGTGGGCATGCCTCCTTTTCTAGCCTTGATTTCCAGGTATGGAATTCCTTTCACGGCCATCTGCTCAAGCTCTTCCTCTCTTGAACCTGCGAAGACTAGGTGGACGTGGGGGTCGATAAGCCCGGGGGTAACCAGTTTGCCGCGTGCGTCGATAACCTCGAATCCTTTCTTGAACTTGCTCAGAACTTCTTCTGTGGTTCCAACTGCGACTATTCTCTCACCTTTGACTGCGACAGCTCCATCCTTCACTATGCCAAGGTTGCTCATTTTCTCTTTAGCCTGCGGCTTGTCGCTTGTTCCCCTTAAAGTGACCAATTCATCTGCATCAGCAATTACATAGTCAGCTTCCATCGTAAAATCCCTCCCTACCCTCGCTTGAGAACTAGACGTCCAAGTATTTCTTTCTCTCCCAGTCGTGCACGGCAACGTTGAAATCTCGCCACTCTTCTTGTTTGAGCTCTAGGAATTTTTCACTGAACGTGTGTCCCAAAGCCTCCTGCAGGTAGTCGTTTCTGGAGAATTCCTGCAAGGCATCCCCGAGGTTTCCTGGAAGCGTCCCTATGCCTCTTTTCGATCTTTCTTCTTCACTCATCTTGTAGATGTCTTCTTCAACTGGTTCCGGGGGTTCGATTTTTCTTCTGATGCCATCCAGTCCAGCCGATAATATGCCTGCAAAGGCGATGTAGAAATTGCATGATCCGTCTGTTGGTCTATACTCCAGTCTCGTTGTTTTCTCTTTTCCTGGGGGGACTCTGACGAGGACTGAGCGGTTGTACTTGGCCCATGAAATGTAAACTGGGGCTTCCCAGCCAGGAACTAGTCGTTTGTATGAGTTCACAGTGGGGTTGGTTATGGCCGCCAAGGCTTTTGCGTGAGTCAGAATGCCTGCTATGAAGTTTAAGGCTCTCTTGTTTAGACCTTGGCGGTCGTTTGGATCATAGAACATGTTCCGATTCTTGGCGTCATCTATTAGACTTATGTGTGTGTGCAGCCCGCAACCGAATTGACCCTGGAAAGGCTTCGGCATGAAGGACGCGATGAGCCCTCTCCTGGCAGCTTTCATTTTTGTGAGAAACTTCACCAGGTATATCGTGTCAGCCATCTTTAGTGCCTGCGAGTAGGCCAGGTTTAATTCATACTTTCCTGGAGGTACCTCATGATGGTGCTTCTCGACCAGGAAACCCATGCTTCTAATGTCCTCCACAACCTCAAGTCGCAGGTCAGCGCCCAGATCCGCAGGGGGAGAAGCGAGATATCTCCCCTCATCCAGAAATTCGATCTGGTTATCATCACTCTTTTTGAAGAGAAAATGCTCCATCTCAGTAGACGCGTAGTATTCTACTGAGGTGCCTAGGGTTTTTTTCGCGTTGTCAATGCTTTTTTTGAGGATGAACCTTGGGTCAAGCACAAAGGGTCTATTTGACTCTGGCTCGTAGATTCCGCAGACTACCCTTGCAACCTTTTTGCTGAAAAGGTCTTGTGGCAGTATAACGAATGTGTTCAAGTCGGGGATTAGCTTCAAGTCACTCGCACTGATGCCTACCATGCCGACGGATGATCCGTCGACATGTATTCCGTTTTCAGCCACGCTCGTGAGGAGCTCAGAGGGTATCCAAACGGAGTGTAGTATGCCAGAGATGTCCGTAAACTGCAATGCTATTTCTTTCACGTTTTCCTTCTGAACCAGTTCCGTTATGTTTGTTATGGTCATTTCTCTGCCTCTGATGCTTTGGTTTT
>CAYGVX010000032.1:0-16457 GCA_964353725.1 uncultured Candidatus Bathyarchaeia archaeon | reverse complement strand
TGCGCGCGCGCAAGCCTCCACCGGTTCCGTTTGATCCCAACTGTGATATCGACGGCGACGAAGACTACTAGCTTGATAGCCATATTCCTCGCCCTGAATGATACGCCTATTTCTTCGTTAATAGGTACTCGTGCATCGCTCTGGCAGCCTTTTTCCCAGCTCCCATGGCGCTGATCACGGTTGCTTCGCCTGTCACGATGTCGCCGCCGGCATAGACGCCCTCGATGCTCGTCTTCATGG
Source organism: uncultured Candidatus Bathyarchaeia archaeon (assembly GCA_964353725.1). Taxonomy (GTDB): domain Archaea; phylum Thermoproteota; class Bathyarchaeia; order Bathyarchaeales; family SOJC01; genus CAYGVX01. Next base: position 16,217 of record CAYGVX010000032.1, on the reverse strand, counting down.
TTGCCTCATCCACCACCACCGTACCCCACTTGGTCGTCTCTAGCCCCGCTGTCGTGAGTTGGATTATCGGGTTTGGTGTTCTTCCAACTGCTATAATCGCCGTGTCCACATCCATGAGAAACTCCGAGTCGTTGATTGGTACCGGGCGTCTTCTGCCGGACTCGTCGGGCTCACCAAGCTGCATCTTGACGCATTCCATCTGTTTCACCCAGCCTTTCTCGTCGCCTAAGAACTTCGTAGGGTTGGTGAGCAGCCTGAAGATCACGCCCTCTTCTGCCGCGTTCTCTATCTCCTCTGCTCGAGCGGGCATCTCTTCACGGGACCTTCTGTAAACTATGTAGACCTCCTCAGCCCCCAATCTCAAGGCGGAGCGGGCAGAGTCCATGGCGACGTTGCCGGCACCGACAACCGCCACCTTCTTACCGACTCTTATGGGAGTGTCGTACGTGGGAAAGGCGTAGGACTTCATCAAGTTGACACGGATCAGGAACTCGTTAGCCGAGTAAATCCCGCCTAGGTTCTCGCCTGGAATCCTGAGAAACTGAGGAAGGCCCGCGCCAGTGCCGATGAAAACCGCGTCGACCCCGCTCCTCAACAGCTCGGGAATAGTGTGCAGCCTTCCAATCAAAGCGTTCAGCTTAATCTTGGCACCCAGCCTGCTGACATAGTCCGCCTCCGAGTCAACTATCCGCTTGGGCAACCTGAACTCGGGTATTCCGTAGACCAACACTCCTCCAGACTTGTGGAGAGCCTCAAAAACCACAACCTCATGTCCAAGCTTCGCCAAGTCAGCAGCGACCGTAAGCCCAGCCGGTCCAGCGCCAATGACCGCAACTTTCTTTCCAGTTGACGGTGTCTTTGGAGGGGTTCCAGCTCCCTTCTTCAGCTCATAGTCAGCCACAAACCTCTCCAACCTCCCGATGCTAACAGGTTCGCCGACCTTGCCCATCACACACTCTTGTTGACATTGTTCTTCCTGAGGGCAGACGCGGCCACAGACGGCGGGAAGGCTGTTCTTCTCCTTAACCTTGAGTATCGCCTCGTCGAACTTGCGTTCCTTTATCAGTTTCACGAACGCAGGAATCTCTATTTCAACTGGGCACCCGCCCACACATTTCGGCGCAGGGCATTGCAGGCATCTCTCAGCCTCGGCAACCGCTTGCTCTTCAGTGTATCCCAAGGCGACTTCGTTGAAGTTGTGTTTCCGAACTTCTCGTGCCTGCTTAGGCATGAGAACGCTCTCTTTCACTACCTTAGGCTTTGGCTTGGGCTTAGGCTCCGCCACGGCAACCGCCTCCCATCTTCTCCCACAGGAGCGAAGAAAGCCTCTCCTCGGGCAGGAACATGCGCTGTCTCTTAACAAGCTCCTCAAAATCAACCTTGTGTCCGTCAAACTCTGGACCGTCGATGCACGCGAACTTGGTCTCGCCGCCCACAGCTACACGGCAAACACCGCACATCCCCACTCCGTCAACCATAATAGGCGTCAGAGTGACCACCGTGGGAATACCGAAGGGCTTGGTCATTTCGGACACTATTTTCATCGTGACTACAGGACCCATGACCACTGCCCGTTGGAAACGCTTCGTTTTCAACAGGTCTCTTAGAAAGCCCAAACCCTTGAACCCCTTTGAACCATCGTCCGTGGCTACGTAGAACTCGTCGCTCTCGTCCTTCATCTCCTTCTCGAAGATAAGCAGGTCTTTTGCTCTCGCCCCGATCGCTGTCGTGACCTCGTTTCCAGCTTCGCGCAGGGCTTTTACCTGAAGGTATAGGGGGGCATTCATTACGCCTCCTCCGACGCAGAGGACGTTGCCAAAGTTCCTTATCTCGGAAGGCTTGCCGAGTGGCCCGGCGACGTTAGAGATGCTTTCGCCTTCGCCTAGGCAGCCCAGCTGCATTGTGGTCTTGCCCACTTCGTTGAAGACGAAGGTTATGCTTCCCTCCTTGGCATCATAGTCCGCGATTGTTAGGGGAATTCTCTCTCCTTTCTCGTCCAGCACTATGATTATGAATTGTCCCGGTTGAGCCTTAGCTGACATTTCAGGTGCTTGGATCTTGAAGAGCTTGATTTTTGGAGCCAGTTCCTGCTTGGTGATTATCTTGTACACCGCCTTTTCACCTCGCATTGGCTGTTATCGGCTTCTCTCGGGTGAGTTGGGGTAGAGCCTTTATCTTCTCGATGAACGTTTTGAGGCGTTTCTCGAAGTTGCCGACTTTTCTGGGCGAGGCAGTGTAGAGCTCAAACCTGTCTTGCAGGTTCAACCCCTTGAGTGTCTGACGTAGTGCGGCGACGTTTCGCTCGGCCACGTCGTATCCCTTTTCCAGCTTGCAGTCGACGTCGGAGCAGACCACGGCTAGAACGCCGTCGAAGCCTGCGTGTAATGCCTCGACGACGTGGTAGGGGTCTAATCCCTTGAAGCAGGGAATCTCCATCAGCACTGCCTTGTTGCCGAACAATGGGATTTCAGGCCGGTCTAGGGCTGAGAACTCTGACCACTGACAGACAAAGACTAGCACGATAGGTGCCTTGCCGCTGGTTTTCAGCTTTTTCGCTGCCTCTCCATAACGTTGTAAACGGCGTGACACGTTCTCGTATTCGAAGCCTTCGAGCTGTATGGCTAGGTGTGGGCAAACCAGGGCGCATGCGCCGCAGCCAACACATTTTTCCAAGTTTATCTTGGGTGTCGCCAGAGGTTCGGCTTCTATAGCGTCGTAGGGGCATACGAAGACGCATTTGTCGCAACCCACACACTTATCCGTGTCGTAGACTGCTTTTCGAGCGTAGGTCAGCACCCTCAAAGCTTCGTCTTCGTATCCAAGCTCATTTAAGACCCGTTTTGTCAACAGCAGGCGTCTGTTGTTGATCTTGCTGCCCTGCTTAAACCTGCAAAAATCTTCTTCGCATCTTATGGCGACGATTTCGCTTATGCCAGATGCTAACGTGTTCATTATGAATTCTGGGGGGATTCTGCCCACGCATGGGACTCTGAGGGGGAGGTATTCGCTCTTGCCCTCTCCTTTCAGAATCGCTTCGACTTCGCAGGTCGGGGGGCTGTTGCCTCTGCACATGAGCACCAGCGTGTCTGCCTTTTTCTCAACAGCCGCCTTATTCACCATTTTTGCCAGCGCGCCGTAGTCGTAGTAGGCTATTTCGATGGCGTTGACGGGACAAGCACTGTAGCAAATCCCGCAGAACTGACATTTCTCGGGGTCTATTTTCACCTCGCAAGAGGCAGCGTCGACGGAGATGGCTTCGTATGGGCAGAGAGAAGGGCAGACCAGGCAGCGACCGCAGTATTTGTCGTTCACCCTTATTCCTGCAGCACCTGTTTTGCTCATGGCAACCAGCCCTTTTTGGTAACAAATATCATCCGGAGAAGAGCATATTCCGTGAATCACGCTAATAAATTGATAGTAGATACTCCCTGGGAAACCTTTATGTTAAGAGAACGAGAAGAAACAGTCGTTCTGCTGGGATAACTCATGGCGACGCCTGACATGAAGGCAATCCTTGAAGCCGCAGTGAAAATGGAGGAGCAATCTTACGCGCTCTATTCGATGGCTCAGGGAAAGGTGGAGTATTCTTCTTCCAAGAAGCTGTTGAAGGAGTTGGCGCAGGAAGAGCTGAAGCATAAGGAGAAGCTTTTGGCAGTGATTCGGAATGAAGGAAAGGTCGCAGGGCTCGGTGCCTGTACGAAGATTCAAGACCTCAAAATAGTCGATGCAATGAAAGACACTGCCCTGTCAGAAGACGCGGACTACCAGAGGATACTTGTTTTTGCGGCGAAACGGGAGAAGGCAACCTACGAATACTACAATTCCCTGGCCAAGGGGCTTGAAGGCACAGAGACTGGTGAGCTTTTTTCCAGGCTGGCGCAAGAAGAGTTGAGTCACAAGAATAGGCTTGAGAGGGAGTATGACGAGTACTTGTTGAAGGAAAACTAACCCTCGTAGTAGTAGGGTTTCTCTACGTACATGAAAGCCTCTGTTGCTGCGACGATGGCTTGCCCTACAGCTGTGCCAACCTGCTTCACTGGTCCATTTGTCGCGTCTCCTGCCGCAAACACACCCGGGATACTTGTTCTTTGGTGACGGTCAACGACTATGAAGCCGTCCTTATCCACCGCGACTCCTGCTCTTTTCGCGGTCTCGGTGTTGGGCATCTCGCCGACTTGAACAAAGACTCCGTCGACCTCTAACTCCTCCACCTCGCCAGTTCTGTTATTCTGCAAAACAGCGCTTCTCACAACGCTGTCACCCTTAATCTCCTTGACCTCGGAGTTCAGCAAAAACCCGACTTTCTGCTTCTCCAAGAACTCCAATGAAGCAGCCTCAGCTCTCGTGGCCTCCCGTCTGTGCACCAGTTTGACGCTTGCAGCAATGTTAGAAAGATACCGCGCAGACATCGCAGCAGAGTTTCCACCTCCAACAACGATGACTTTCTTGCCTTTGAAGAAGGCGCCGTCGCAGAGCGCACAGTAGCTGACGCCTCTTCCCTGAAAATCTTTTTCGCCCGGGACGTTGAGGAGGCGATGATGAGTGCCCGTGGCGATTATGATTGCAGGTGATGAGTATTCATCTTTCTCGGTCTTCACAAGTTTCCTCTCGCCTCCAAGGTCAAGTGATACGACTTTCTCCAGCTCGTTAATCTGAGCCCCGAATTTCCTGCAGTGCGTCACCATTTTCCCAGCCAGCTCGGCTCCGCTTATGCTCTCGAAGCCGGGGTAGTTCTCGATCCAAGGGGCGACGGCTGTCTCGCCTCCAGCCATTTTCTCCTCAATCATAAGAGTCTTCATGCCGCTTCTGCCAGAGTAGATGCCTGCTGTCAATCCCGCTGGTCCAGCGCCTATTATGATTAGGTCCCAGTTCTCCATTATTCATCGGTTTAGGGCTACGGGGGTTGTGGCTAATAAATCAATTGCCGACTAGTTCGCTGGAAAAGACTTATTAGTATTTGTCTTGTGTTACTGACTGCGGCGGATGAAGAATCCGTTGGAATGTAGCCGAAGAGGTTGAACCGTAAACCGGAGAATGCAGGAATGGCCTACAAGTATATTGAGAAGGCTTGGCAGAAGCCAGAAGACTCGTTTGTCAAGGAGCTTATGTGGCACAGGCTTATTCAGTGGCGAAAACAGCCCGCAATCGTGAGGGTGGAGAAGCCCACGAGGCTGGACAGGGCGCGTAAGCTGGGGTATAAGGCCAAGCAAGGCTTCGTAGTTGTCCGAGTTAGGGTGAGACGGGGAGGCTTACACAGGCCTAGGCCGAAGGCAGCCAGGACGCCTAGGCGTATGGGGTCCGTTAAATACAAGCCCGCGAAGAGTGCAAAGATGATCGGCGAGGAGCGGGTTGCGAGAAAGTATCCGAACTTGGAGGTTCTTAACTCCTACTGGGTGGGAGAAGACGGACGCCACAAGTGGCACGAGGTCATCCTAGTCGATCCAGCGCATCCCGTCATCAAAGCAGACAAGGACGCAAACTGGATATGCGAGAAGACACAGAAGAGACGGGTTTTCCGAGGACTAACCAGCGCAGGAAAGAAGGTTAGAGGGCTCAGGCACAAGGGAAGAGGCGCAGAGAAAGCACGATAGAACATGATACCACTATTCTCTTACAGTCCTTAATGGACGCGTTGCTGTTCCACGGAACTGATTCTTCAATAAGATAGCATGTCCTACTAACACAGCTGCCCTCACCTTCAAACATCGTGTTAAGCCTAGTAACAGCCTGAAGGCAGCTAATGGAAGACGGCTCAGTCTAGGCGCGGAGAACACAGATGGGCACACTCTGTAGTAGCTCATGAAACAGCAAAACATATAAAGTATGCAATAAAATATACTGAATATGCAATCGGACAAGGATGCACCGCCAGCACAAAAGGACAAGAAAGAACACATACGACGCACCACCATAATCCTCGAAGAAGAAGAACGCAAGTACATAGACCAACTCATCCATGACGGCAAAGAGGCAGGCATAAAACAACTAGTCTCCAAGATGCTCGACGTCTACAGAAGCATGATGATCTACGACTGGAAATACCCAGGCGAATACTACGCCGGCATCAGCCGTGTCGCCTTCATCCACATCGAATTCATCAACACCCTCCTGCAACACATCCCTGCTGACCAGCACTACGAAGTGGGCAAGAAGGCTGGCGAAGCCGCGAAAATCGGCATGGAGACCAGCACAAACCTAAACCCCATCGACAGAGAGGAGTGGGCTGAGGTTTTCAAACGGCTCCGCGTCCAAGGTCTTGGTGACTTCTATCAGAAGGACAAGTACATAGTCATAAAAGCACCTTACATCAACAACTCAGAAGTCCAGCGCGGATATCTTGAAACCCTCTTGGGCGCAAATCTTGAAGCCAGAACCACAACGCCGCCGTACATCTATGAACTAGTAACGTAGCATGTGTCCGACTCCGCGGCGCACGGGGCTTTGGACGCAGAGAGAAGAAAACCTTGTTCAATCGTCTATCTGACTTTCGCCTTCTGAATCCGAGGAGTCTCTACTTCGTGCTTTGCCTGCACCTCTTTCTTGGCAATCCGCGAAAGCCAAGCATCGTCAAGTTTCTCGCTAGCCTCATAAAGAACATCAACGATGCTCTGTAGGCTTGTGTGAGGTATGGAAAAGCTGACGTCAAAATGCCCAGTGTATGGTTTTCGCCGGATCATGATTTGGATGTTCTTGTCGTTGATGAGGGATATTTCAAGCTGACCGTAGATGGGGTCCGTGTCCCCAGCTATTAACCCTCTGGCCAAAGGAACAGTCTTTGGTTTTCCCATTGCAAGTCTTCCTAATATGAGATTGGCGTCTGGTTCAGTTAAATCTTACGATTCAGCAGTATCTGTCCATTTCATCCGTTTGAATTCAGGCACGTTGCAGACAGCTAGGACTTTGGCAGTGTTGCATGTAGCCACGAGCACCATCAAGCTTCACGCTGATTCGTCGGGTTGCAGCGTACTGGCTAGAGAATTCAATACTTGCCCTGTGTTTGAAGCCAAACAAATACGCCGGAGACAAGTGTGCTGCACTTGAAACGCGCAAAACATGATTTAATGTAGTTACGGCGGATTCATAATTGTTTTATTTTGATTGATTCTCATTCATACATGTGGTGAAAATTGTCTAGAGAAGTTTCCAATCATAGATTAGGAGCATACGTCTACGGGTTCCTAAGCGGCATAGGCTTGACCATGTTGATCTGGGGCGTTGCTACGATTAGCTGGTTCCCCTCAAGAAACGCGGCTGCGTTTGTAGCAGTCACCTTATTCGGGGTCTCTTTGCTTGCCTTCGGTGGCTGTCGGGAAGCCTACCTAAGAGGCAGCCTGTCAATACCAGGTAATCCAGCGGCAGCTAAGAGAAATGAGCCACCAGTTGTAACCGGGACGCAAGAGCTCGTCCTTTTTGAGCAGGAACCACAAAACCAAGCCTAACCCCAGCAGTTTCAGCCCACTCCCATCCACGTGGGCGGACGCTTAGAAATAGGCTATCTACGAGAGCGCTTGTTCAATCTGGATTGTTGACTTATTGCGGAAGAGACTTGACATGCCCCTCTCTCCCTGTATTTTGCTCACAAATGAGGATTTTTGCACGCACGAGCGTTTAATCCCACTGCAGATCTGATATATACCGGCGTCTGCTGAGAATTTGACAATGAACTCTGAGCCTAAGAGAATTCCTACCCGTTCAAAACCCCGACAACCTGTCTCTTATGCGACGAGAAAACAAAGAAAAAGTGACTACCAATCAACGCCCGCATTGCTTTCTTGATGGAGAAAACACAGAGAATCCTGTCAAAACAACCTAGACACAGTGCGCGCCCGCAAAAGAGAGAAGCCAAGGCTTATATTATCAGTGCCCATTCTTCGATGAGAAAGTGGGTTTCATGGGGTTTCTTGGCTTCCTTAGGCGAGAGTTCTCTTTCATCACAGGGAACTACCGAATTCTCGTTGTGAGCTGGATAATAATGGATCTCGCCATGGAAATGCCTAGCCCGAATTTTCAGTTCTACGTTAGAGATGTCCTTGGTGGTCCGCCGTTGGCTTTGGGGGCTATCGGCCTTGCGAATTTCCTTGCATTGGCAGCTGTGGCGTTTCCCGGAGGCTATCTTGCAGACATGTATGGAAGACGTTGGCTAATAACAACGATGACGTTTGGGATGGCTCTGTCATTCCTGTTCTTCGCCCTCGCTCCAACTTGGCACTTTGTGCTGCTTGGCGTGATCGTCAACAGCCTCTGCCTTATCTATCAGCCAGCGCTGTTTGCGATGGTCCAAGATTCGCTTCCCCCAGAACGCAGAGGGATGGGATCTTCAATAATTCAGCTGATTCATGGTACCTTCAACACGCCGGGTCCGATTATTGCAGGTGTTCTATTGCTGTGGTTCGGACTGGAATGGAGTATGAGAGCGATATACCTGATCGTTACCTCGCTTTTCTTAGTAGCCGCCGTTTGGCGACTCAGACTGAAAGAGACTATCACCAACAAGGATCCAATTCGTTTCAGGTATTTCATCTCCTCGTATCCAAAGGCGATGAAGGAATCCTTCGGCGTTTGGAAGGTCGTGCCTCGGTCGATGTTCTGGTTGTTCGTCAGTCAGACTTTCATCATGCTTGGAATATCGCTCACCCAAGTGATCAACGCTCTCTATGCCAGAGATGTCCTGCTGATACCTGAAGAGCAGTGGTGGCTGGTTTTTGTGCCTCTTTTGTTGACCATGGTCGCTGCCTCCATCCCAATCGGCAAAATGGTCGACAGTGTAGGTAGGAAAATCCCCCTTGTTCTCGGGGTAGTGGTCCTCGGCTTAGGCACGTGGATTTTCATGGCTGGCAACCTCCTCACCGTCATGTTATCCATGATTCTGTTTGGAATTGCCCAGCTGCTGGCGATGTCAGCGATAACGGCACTTTCAGCCGACCTCGTGGAGCCACAGAGTAGAGGCAAGGTAATCGGGTTCATCAACTTCATAGGCTATATAGTGATGGGCTTTGGGATGCTGCTCGGTAGCTATCTCTACACACAAGGATCAAGCGTAGGCGTTCCCCAGATGCCTTTCTATGCATCTCTCGGGCTGGTCATCCCACAATTCCTCATAACTGTTTTCCTTGTACATGAACCCAAAGAAAGGGTGGGTGTACATAGAAGCCAAACCGGTTCTTAACCATACGCGCATGAATAGAGGTAGAAGCATTTCCTCAGGTAATACATGGGCCAGCATTGTTCCTTGCACGTGCGCCACTTACGTGCTTTCGCCGTGACTCCGTCTTCTTACAAGCAATGCAGCGGCGATACTGGATGAAACTGCGGCGATGGCTGCAAAGGTGGCTGCGATTGGCACGCCGAGCTCGGTGGTTTGCGGTGACGGCAGAGAAGCTTTGATGTCGCCAAGGATTGTCTTGATGTTGGCAATGTCGCCTTCGATGGAGATTAGAGTTCCGTTGATGTCGCCCAGTGCGGTGGTTATGGTAGCTATGCTTCCATTGATTTGCGTGATCTTCAGTTGAATGTCTTCTATGCTTGTTTTTATTATGCCTATGTCGGTTTGTATGGTTGCAACGGTTTTGTTCAAGGCAACCAGTGTAGCGTTGATCTGGCTTAGACTGACCTTTATCTCTCCTATGTTGGTCTCGATTGTTACTATCGCGTTGTTGATGCTCTTAAGAGTGGCATTGATGGCGCTTATGTCTGTCTGAATTAGGCCAATGTCCGTCTTGATTATGGCGATGTCTCCTTGGATGGAAATTAAGGTTCCGTTAATGTCGCCCAGCGCTGTGGTTATGCTCGCTAGGTCTCCTTCGATTTGGGTTAGCCTCAAGTCAATGTTGTCTATGTCCGCTCTGATCGTTCCTAGAATTGTTTCGAGGGTGGCTATTCTCCCATCTATGCTGACCAGCTTGGCGTCTATTGCTTCGAGGGACACTTTGATTATGTCAACATCAGTCTTTATCGTCGCCAAGTCCCCTTGAATGTCTATTATCCACGCATTCCAACTCGTCAACGTGGAGCTCAACAAGAAGCTCACAAGAGTGACTCCTTTAAGTTGACATTTGCTAGCATTAACGACAAGTGCATAATTACCAGCTGAAGCATCCATTGGCACAGTATATGGAACCCTGTAGAGACCTGTAACAACGTGCTCTGCGAGGGATGTCAGGTTTGCACTGAAAGTTCCATTATAGTACATGGAAGCTGCAACTTCTGCGTCGAGAGGCTCTCCCAAGTGAGATACCAATACGTAGAATTCCGCGACTTCTCCTCTGAAGTGTATTGAGCCCACATTGGCCTCGACATCCAGTTTGTCCGACGTGGGATAGCAAGAGTACCCGATGGAGACGTTTAGAACCAACAACTGGTATAGGAACACCGCTAGGACTAACGTTGTGATTGTCTTTCTCCTAGATTTTGCCATAAGCATGAGGTTTCTCTCCTTGCTCCTTTCCGACACATGATTCATTCCCAGTAAAGTGCTTAAGGGATATTTCGAATTCCGCACTATTACATCGACAGAGTGCTTGACAATGTGCACATGTGCCCCTGGAAGTCTTCGCCCGGGTCAATTTGATGGGGACAGCATTCCTCGGTATGCGCGCTTTGCAGCAACAACGCGGGATGCCATTTGTCAGAATTAATGCATGCTCATGCCTGAGATTCAGCGATACACGCAAATGTAGCTGAAGGAAAATGTGTAGAATGGAGAGAGAAGAGACGTTAGACTTGGACCTGGCCCTTTTATGTCTCGTTTGTTGAGCAAGTGCATATCGAGCATTTAGGCTGGAATACGCGCGCTAGGAAAGAGATAATGAGTCAACACACCCATTGGGCGCTCGCGTTGGGCTGTTCGTCCGCTCTCTGGTTTGCGCACGCGAATTTCCACGTTAGCCGACGCTTTCGTTCCATATTTTCTGGAAATCAGCTTCGTAGACGCTGCCTATACTTTCTCCTTCCAGAACGATGAGGTTTTCATTGTTGTTTTCCTCGGCGTTGGCTGACCAGTTGAAGCTTCCAGTTAGAACTACAATGCCATCAACGATCATGACTTTGCTGTGCATGTAGTCGGAGTTGGTGTCGTTGCGCACCGGGACGCCGGCATCTCCCAGCCTCCTATACTCACTGTACTGGGTGACCTGGCCCTTCTCGAAAACAACCTTCACCTCCACACCCCTACCATAAGCATCCAGTAACGCGTCGCCAACACTGTCCAAGGTGAAGCTGTAAATCAACACGTGAATGGTTGCGTTCGCTCGCCCTACCCATGTCAGCACTGTTTGTTCGCAGCCTCCGTTAGGCGAGAAATAGACCCCCTTGACGTCGTTCTCCTGCATTTGAAGCACTTGCGCGTATGCTTCCTGAAGGGCAAGGTAAGACGAGTTCAGTAGGCGGTAGTCGGCTTGAAGCGTTTGGACCTCCCTTTCCAATGCAGCCTTCTCAGATTGCAGCGTAGAAACCTGAGCAACAGCAGTCACGTAACCAACTCCAGCTCCTATCAGAATGGACAGAATAATCAACGCTGACAACTTGGTGTTCACAAGCTCACCGGCCAACAAGGCGTTTTGGAACCTTCTTCCTTAAGGCTTTTAACTCCAAGCAAGAGCAGCCGGTGCATTTTGGCGCCCGTATTAGCTCTTTTAGTAGGCGGTCCACCAATCGAACTCGGTCTCGCTGTAGGCTAACGCTTGTTCTCCAGAGTTGCGCCAACGAGTAGCCGCCAAAAGAAGCGTGCGCGCCGTATGAAGATCATGGAGGACTCGAATTTCGAGATATAGCCTCTCGCGATGTGCTGAGACACGGTCCACCGGCTCCGCTCAAGAAGTTCGTGAAGCGCGCGCAGAATGCGCGTACATTCGACTGCTTATGGTATGGTTGAGTTTGTGGGGATCAGCACTGGGATGCCGTCTGACCCTACAATCAGTATGTCCACTTCTGGCGCAATTCTCTGTAACGCTTGAACCCAGAGGTAAAGTTCCGCGATTCTTGTCTCATTTCCACTTTGACCAATTGAGGCTAGGACGAGCTCGATTCCTTCTCTGGTTGCGTTCGCCTCGATTACTCTTGCCTCTGCTTCTCCGATTGCTTTGATAACGACTTCTTGAGCTGTGGCGTTGGCAAGTATCAGAATTTTCTGTCGCTCAAAGTCGGCTTGTATCTTCTGTTGTTCCGCTACAAGCTTTTCCTCAATTGCGGAAGTGTACGTCTGTGGGTAGCCGATGTTCTTCAGGTCAAATTCTAAGCGCATAAGGGCTCCAGTCAGCGACTGTTCCACAGACAGCACATTGAGCACCGTTGTCTCTATCTGATCTCTAACAAGGTTTCTGAACTCGATTGTTTCCAGGGTCGTGTAGTTTTTGGTTATCAGCCGCATGGTTTCTTCCAGTATAGACTGGATGGTCACCTTGTAGTTCATGTTAGGGTAGTTGCTGTAAAGGTTCCTGATCTGGTTGGGGTCGATTGACCATCTTACTAGCACTTCGATTTGCATCTCAAGCTGATCCGAAGAGAAGCATGGAACAGTGGCTCCGTACGAGTCTGTCGCGTAGTAAACGTTGATTGCACTGACCCATGGCGCTTTTATCGCATAGGTTGGACCCAGGATCGGGTCGCTAATTGACCTTGAAATAGGGTCTACAAGGATGACTGCGTGGCCAACGCCGACACCAACGACCATCGTTGCCGCGAATACCACACTGAAGACGACTAGAACAACGGCAAATATGACCAGACCGATTCTTCCAGGGCTCAATCCACGTGTAAGGCTTGACGCTTCTCGTTCATCTCCTCCCATTTCTTTCACCTCGCACCTAGTAAGGAATACAAGTTCATATCAGTTCCCTTCGCTTTCTAACGAGATACCAAATCAGCCATGTAATCATGAAGATAGGCAGAACGTCAGCGCCTGGGACTAACTCAAACAAGGATATGATCCCGATCAAGCGGAACATGATGAAACAAGCGACAATCCCAACGATATCAAGGAAATCACCAAAAACCGGAAGAAGTAGAGCCGCAAACACGTATTCAACGACATCAAGAATTATGCAGACAGCTAGGGTGAGCAACTCATACTCGGTGAAGACAAAGTACCCCGAAGGTTTCTCCTTATCTTGTCGCTCCAATGAGCTCCCTACCTGATCAAAGCAATCTCTATCTATTTCGAAAGTCCATTTATAAAACAGCCGCATGTCACCAGTGGAAGAAAGCGAGATGCCCCAAACGCACGAGGCGCCAATCTCTCTTTTCGCAGTGGCTATATTTGAAATCGCGCGTGCATGCGGTTACAGATTCATCAGTAGTGCGCGCTCGTGACTTGGGACTCAGCCTGACATGCAAAGCTAGCTAGGGGGGAAACCTGTAAGATGGGGAGAGAAGAGACGTTAAATGAGGGGTCCTGCACTTATGTCTAGTTTGTCGAGGTGAAGGGCTATCGTAGGATGCGTTAGCCATATTGGCTACATCAACAAGATTAGGGCGAACGTTCTTGGTGTTAAGAAGACCCATTTGACTTCGTTGTACGAAGACCTAAAGTCGGCGGATTGCATTGTGTGTGGAGGATCTGGGAGATCGTTATTCTCGTTGAACGCTGCCATGAGCCAGATAGCTATGAGCCAGGTTGGGTGGCGAACCAAGACTGTTGTGACGCATGATGATCCAGGTTTTCCGGGGAGGGATATGTATGATGCGGCCGCTGGGTTTGAGAGAAGATGCAAGAAAGTGGTTCTTCTGATAAATTCAGGCAGTGGGACTTCGGATGATCCTTTGGTAATGGCCCAGGATTTGTCGAGGTACATTGACGAGAAGAAGTCAACCAAGCTCTCAATAGGTCTCATCACATCCGAGGCGGACTCGCCGATTGCTGAGATAGCTGCCAGCCATGGCCATGTGGTTGAGTTGAAAGGTCGTGGAAAGGCAAAGCCTTCCAGCGACTATAGCGAGAGTGGGATAATGGGAGATATCTTTGAGCTAGGCAGCTTGCTCCTATTGTCGATGATGACTGAAGCGATTTCCCGAAACCTAGAAGGAGACTCGATCCTCAAGCTCTGCGAAAGGGAGTTCGCTGAGCTGGCCCCAATCATCGACACTTATGTGACGTCGGAGAACTACTCCCGGATTGTCGACCTCCTAGAAACAAGAACGAATATCTTCCTTGGAGGAAAAGGCACTGCAAACGAGATAGTGAAAATGGCCGGTGTGAGGCTTTTTCACATCAAGAGTGTCTTGGGGGATAACGTGTACATGGCAAGAGGCGTAAACACTCCTCGCCCAAGAGCAGGAGATATGGAGATTCTGGTATCGTTCTCTGGCCAAACCAGACCTGTTATTCATTGGTGCGACATCTTCAAGAAATGCAAAGGAACAGTTCTCGCGATCACAGGCAACAAAGACTCGCTGTTGGCGCAGAAGTCAGACATGCAAATAGTCTTGCAAGAGGAAACAAGAGTGGGTCAACCCAGAAGATTCTACATGCGATCTGCGTACATTCTGAGCCCCTTGCCCATCAAACTGGCTGAAAGACTAAGCGAAAGAGGGCTCAAGCTTCCAGAACACTTAATCAGCTGGTATCACTCCGCAATAGAGTAGCTCGTCAAGCTCTTCTACATTGAATAATCCTTGGGACCGAAGCTTGCAAGGGTGGAGTCCTACGTCCATAGGACTTGAGGTTCACGTTGATCGACGACGACGGGCGCCCTCGCGCACTCCTAACGACGTTCCCCATGCTCTTCCTCTCAGCAAGTGCAATACTGCTTAAGCTCTTGCAGAGCTGGTTGCAGCAAATGAAGACAATGGAATAAATGCTTGACGACCACCGCGACTGAACCTCAGAGACGCCGCCTACCCCCCCGCTTTAAATGAGCCCATGTTGCCGTCCCAGGGCAGCCAAGCGTTACCATCCAATCCGAGCGAAGGCCTTCGCTTGCTCATTACCCCCAGCGCCTTCCTAGGCGCATTCCGATTTGGTAGCCCTCAGTCAATTCATGGATTGTTGGAAAAGGGTTCTGCGCGCCCACAAAAGGTACATAAGCATGACACGTGTCATATTTATGACGTGTGTCATAGGCTCAATGGAGGAAACATGTTTTGAAAAAGAATGCTTCTCCTTTCTCCCATCAAAAAACCAGACGTAGCGATGATCCCAGGCCTGTGACGCACGGTCTATTGCGCTTGTCAAATCAGCCTTTGGAACCGCTTTATCCATTTGATCCTTTTGAGCCGTTGAATCCTATAAGACGCCACCCAATGCCTAGAAAACCATTAGACGTTCAAGAAGGTTTCTGAGAATGCCCTTGAAATGGCTCGTAAATATCGCACAGACTGATGATGGAGGAACATCGAGTCCGGTAGAAGCATCTTCTCATTTCTCTCCTCAAAAGGATAGCCATAATGATGATCAAGTTCCCACGATACATGCCAATAGGAACCCAAAGTCCCTAGTTGACGTTGTTCTCAGCCGTAGAAGCATCAGAAACTATGAGCGGAAAGAAATCCCTAAGGACGTACTGGAAAAGATACTTGAAGCGGGCAGACAAGCTCCGTCAGCGATGAATAGACAACCATGGTACTTCATAGTTTTAGCCGATGATGAGATAAAAAAAGAGTTATCCAAATGGCTCTTCACCAGACACATCAAGAATTCGCCAATTACTATTGTCGGATGTGCAAACAACGGATTTCTTAATAAAAAATGGTCTATTATTGGGACTTCGGCTGCATTAGAGAACATGGTCATTACTGCCTGGGCTATGGGAGTTGGATCATGCTGGATAGGAGGCTTCAACGAAGACAAGGTCAAACAACTCCTCAACATCCCTGGCAATTGGAAAGTCGTAGCGCTTGTCTCTTTTGGATATCCTCGTGGGAACCCCCACCGAAAGAGAAGGAAACCTCTTGAGAAGATAACGAGCATTAACAAGTTTCAGGAAAGCAGTACGAGCGCACTCGAACGCTAGCTCTTGAGTTTTGGCATTAGCATTGGCACCTTATCTCTATAGCCTTCGTACTCCTCGCCAAATTCCCTGAGCATTTCTTTCTCCTCTTTTCTTGAAATGAGATAGACGATTGCGATTATCATGGGAGTCAGAAGTAGGGAGTAGGATGCGGATAGTAGAATGGAGATTCCCGAGTGAGCTAGTAGTCCGCCCAGATACTGCGGATGCCTCACGATAGTGTAGACTCCTGTCGTGACAACGGTCTTCGGCCTGTGTGTTTCTGCCACCTTTAGA
>CAYGVX010000031.1:0-17354 GCA_964353725.1 uncultured Candidatus Bathyarchaeia archaeon | reverse complement strand
AGATACTGTTGGCCAAGTCCAACAAGTGGAAAAATCGTTTCACACTTCCAGGAGGGCACGTAGAACTCGGGGAAACCGTCGAAGAAGCGCTGAAAAGAGAAATCAGGGAAGAGGTCGGTTTAGAGATAGAACGGATTAGATTCTTACAATTCCAAGAAGCAGTCTATTCACCAGGGTTCATACACCCGAAGCATTTCATCTTCTTGGATTTTCTCTGCAAAGCCAAAACCGACAATGTTAAAGTTGACAACACTGACATTCAAGACTTTGTCTGGGTTGATCCAAGAAAGGCTTTACGAATGAACGTTGAACCATTCTCGAAAAGAACGATAGCAAAGTATCTGGAAACTCTTTGATACATCCTCAAATGTGTACAACAGGAAACACGACCGAAAGCTCTAAATTTCATACCGTCGGTTCTTTTCTGAACGAAACAACATGGGCCCGTAGCTCAGTAAGGTTAGAGCGGCGGACTCTTAATCCGTAGGTCGCGGGTTCAATTCCCGTCGGGCCCGCCACACGAGGCTATTGATTTCGAGTGTTGTTGAGATCTTGATTGGCCGCTATTTTTCTACTTCCTTCTTCAGCCGCTCAACTTCTTTTCTCAGGCTTATGATTTCGAAGAACAGGTAGAGGTTGCCATGTTTCGCGAACTGTTCAACTTTCTCGGAGGTTGGTTGTTCGCCCACTTTGTCGCCCACGGTTTTGACGACTTCTTTCATAAACAGTTCTTTCTGGCTCATCTTGAATCAGCAATTGGAAGACGCCTGGATTTAGATAAGAGTTATGAAACTTGAAGCTGTATTCAAAATCCAAACCGCCACACTCTGAGCTCATATTACACAATATTATGGTTCAGTGCAGGTTCGATCGGGCGAAATTCAACAATCCCTTTGGTTTATGGATAGAAGTGTCTCGGGGCAACTTGCCACGTTCGTTGCTTTGTACTCAAGTGGCTTCCTCAACAATCAACGTGACGTCAATCTTCTGTTGAGGGTTTTTCAGCTTCTTCACGAACGTTCTGGAGAAATCGACGGCAGTCTTATTCGCCTTCACTGCAAGTGTCCTGTCGCACACGAAGTTGCTCTTGCGAATCACCATGTCCTCGGAGTGACCCAGCGTGAGCTCAGAGCTTCCACTGGCCTCCACCACCTCTCTCTCTTCCCCTGCTTGAAGGATCATCGTCAGCTTGGAGCCCGCTTTCCTCAGGACTGTCTTCATCTCGTCGCTTAGATCTCTAACACCCTTTTCTGAAGCAACGGCCACGACACAGTCTCCTCGCCGTGTCAAGTGGACGCCCTTCGTGATTTCAAATGTGGTCCTGTGCATAGCAACAATGCTGACGTGGCCATATGCAGTGAACTCCTCGATTGCTTTCATTTTCTCTCCGTCTTAGCTAAGAGAAGTTCCAGGATTATCGCGTCGTGCCCCATTCCGAAGAAGTTGCGGCAGACGCCTGATATTCTGAATCCATGTTTGTAGTAGAAGGGAATCGCTGACGCGCACTTGTAATGCACTTCTGCCCGAACGGCTTCTGCTTCAGTAGTTCTGAGGGCTCCCAGCTCGGTTTCAAGAAGCATTCTACCGATTCCAAGGTTTTGACGCGCCTCATCGACAGCGATGTCTTCCAACACTGCGTGACTCCCATGAACGTCACCCATAACGTAGCCTACAATCTTCCCATCTTCAACAGCCACAAAGGCTAATTCAGGGTTATCCCTGAGTTCCTCTTCGAGATGAGCATTGTAACTCGTTTTCTCTGCGTGAGGATTGGCCAACAGGGCTAGGTCAGAGACTGCCGCCAGGTCGCTTCTACGCATCTTCCTGGCGACTACGTTTCCCATGTTCCCACCCGAAAAGCTATTCAAGCACTTCTATGGAGTCGACTTTTCCGTCGCTGTCCAAGTCGAAACCCTGTATAACCATTGCGAAATCGTCCTCACCCTGATAACTATTCAAGACCCGTTTCCAGAACTTCGCCAACGCCAACACACACGCCTTAGTGCCAACTGCCTTGTTACCAGCGAAGACTATCACTCGCTTCTCCCTGTCCCACGGGTTCACTATCTTAGCGATGAGCCCTACAGTGTCAGCAGTGTAAACATTCTTTGTCTTCTCGGAAACCAGACCACCGAATAGAAAGCCGTGCTCTGAAGGCGTCATAATAAACCTTATGGGAAGATGGTCGTTGACTTCCTGCGTGAGAAGGTTAGTGCCAGGACCGCCTACGAGCACAAGATTGTTCCTCTCCTCTTTTTCAACCTTTACGTCCACGTCCAGCTTTATCGCGAACTCGTCTGGAAGCTCCGCATACTGCCCCAAGAAGAACGTGAGGTAGGATGCGTAGTGGCCGTCGCGCGCGCTAGTCTTGAAGGGACCGTGGGGGTCCGGGCTTCCAACCACGATTTTCCCGTCGAAGAACCCGTCTTTCAGGATGGGGTGAAAGAACCGTCGCAGCTTGGCGTCAATAAAAGAGGGTGTGCTTGCCTTCTGCTTCTGCACGCCGAACGGCAGCTCCACCCCGAACGCTGGAAAATCTGCTGTGTAGTATTTTGCGATTGCCCCCTTTCTCTCCTCCTCCTTCGCAATCCTTATCGCGTTCGCTTTTGCCAGTTTCCTTATGTGGTAGTAGACTTTTTGCTCGTGGATGTTCAGTTTCTTGGCGATTTCCATGGGGTACATTTCTTTCTCGCTGAGCAGCAGGAGAATCTTCCATGTCAGCTTGTTGAGCATGAGTTTCAGTTTTTCAGGATTGTCGTAGATGGCGATTTCCTTGAATTCCTGTGGTTTCTCGCCATCAGTGACCAGCAATTTTCTTTTCAAAGGTCTTCTTCTTTGCATAAACCGTTTCCCTTATAAATATTTTTTGAGCGGTCCTGGAAGCGAACCTATAACAAATCTCCTCCTTTTTTGCCGCGTAAATCATCCGCCTTATTCCCTCTTTGGTTTTCACAATGGTAGTGCATGAAAGGTGGGATTTGAACCCCAACCACAGTGGAGATGTCACCCGCAAACCCCCATCTTTCTCCAAGATCCCTGTCTCCGTGAGCTGCATGTAAGCAAGTTTATGAGAAATCTTCCTGCAACCTCCGACAGATCCTCCTTGCCCAACTGAGTCAAATGGGGTTGGCCGCGGTCCAAGGCATGCATTCACGAAGGGATGACTACGTCCGTGGGCTCGATAACGTCTTGAGATGATTCCTTGGACCGCAAGCAACACAACACTCACAAAATTCTGCATTTAACGGCATCTCCGCAACACACAACAGGGAAAGGGGAGAGTCAAGCGAAAGTATGCAGCACTAGAGTCACAGGCACATGAACAACGCAGCCAAAACTAGGGGGTAGGGGGGGGTACCCCTCCCTAGGCGGCAGATCCTGCCCTTACGTTTCTCGGTTACATCTGTACGGGACTGTTACTATCGGGCTGCCAGGTTCATGATGAGGCTTCTAAACTCAATAATTCGGATTGGGCATTGCTTCCGGAACGTCAAAAAGGCTTGATCAGCCTCCAAACTGCCTAAAATTCATATTCCAGCAACCACAGTTCTATAGGAGGGGCGACGCGTGAAATTCTCTTTCATCCAGCCCAAGCTTTCTGAAGGCGCCTTAGAAATGTGCTCCAACGCTTGGCCCCCGCTGGGCATTCTCTACTGCGCAACTGTGTTGGCAAAGGACGGTGTGGAGGTTTCCGTCTTGGACCAGGCTGCAAAGGGATTCTCGACGGTGCAGACCGCAGGTTGGGTGAAGAAGGAGGACCCGGATATTCTTGGAGTGTCTGTCTTAGGCACTTCATCAAAGGAGACGGGGAGAATCGCTAATCTCGTGAAGAAGGAAAACCCCGAAATCTGCGTCGTTCTAGGCAACTATCACCCAACGTTCAACGCCGAGAGGATTCTCAAGAAGTATCCAGACGTTGATGTTGTCGTGAGAGGAGAGGGAGAGGAAACGTGCGTCGAACTGGCGAAATGCCTACGCAAGGAAGAGAAATTGAAGAAGATTGCTGGAATAACTTATAGAGGCAAAGGCGGCAGCATCGTGACAACCCCTGATAGACCTCTGGTTAGAGACATGGATTCACTTCCTTTCCCGGACAGGGGCTTAATAGACTGCGAATACGCCTCGAGGATTTTTGGAGTAAAAACCGCTACAAAGAGATTCACTTCACTCCTATCGTCGAGGGGATGCCCCTTCCAGTGTACTTTCTGTGCATGTCGAAAATTCGCTAGGGGAGTTTGGAGACCTCGTTCTGTCGAGAACATCATAGACGAGCTTGAGTTTCTTCACAGCGAAGGCTACAGGGAGTTTCTCTTCGTCGACGATAATTTCACGCTGAACCAGCGTCGCGTGGTGAAGTTCTGCAGATTGTTGATGGAGAGGAAGCTGAGAGTGAGCTGGTTCTGCGATTCAAGGGTGGACAACTGCGGCTATGATACGTTTAGGGAGATGGTGAAGGCTGGATGCAAGACGCTGTATTTCGGAGTAGAAAGTGCAAACCAACGAATTCTAGACTACTACAACAAGCAGATAAGTCCTCAGCAATCGAAGGCTGCCGCTCACAAAGCTAAGAAGGCAGGGGTTGACATAATCGTAGGCTCGTTCATCGTGGGAGCCCCTGACGAAACTCGGAGAGAGATTCAGAACACCTTGCGATTCGCCCAGCAAATGGACATCGACGTCCCCTCTTTCAACATACTAGGCGCACCGGTCGGTTCTCCCCTGTGGGATGAGCTTGTCGCGAAAGAGTTCATAGACGAGGAGAAGCATTGGGAGGAAAGCGTCTACGTTCCCAATGTTGCTCCAACTGCAGTCCCGTTTGACGAAGTGAGCTCGATGATCTACGAGCATTTTAAGGCATTCTATTTCAAACCCAAGCGATTGTTCTCACAGGCTTTGAGAATGTTCACGAGCCCCTTCAGACGCGGTTTGCTTCTCGGTAACCTAGCTCAATTAGGCTACACCGTTGAAACCGTGAAGCGGGGAGTCCAGTTCAAGTGACTTGCCCCTGATGTTGGTTGAAAGACAGATACTATTGACAAAAATCTCGTAGGGGTGCGCCTACAGAGAGCCTGCGAGATGGATACCCGTTAACAGAATGTTCTCAAAACTAAGAGGATTTTCCTAAAAATCCTTATAGAGAGCCCTTTGCCTAGTTAAAGCTTGAATTAAGGCGATCATCAAAGCCAAATGAGGCAAAACGACGATGTGTGGAATATTCGGCTGCATACTCAAAAACGGCAACGCTGCACCCATCATCCACGTTGCTCTGAAACGACTCGAATACCGCGGCTACGACTCCGTGGGCGAAGCAACAATAGACGATGGAAGACTGTCAGTGAAAAAAGACGCGGGAAAAATCGACACTGTCCATGCAGTGCTGAACCTTGACGATTTGCCTGGAAGAATCGGCATAGGTCACACGCGGTGGGCTACGCATGGCGCGCCCTCCCAGATCAACGCCCACCCGCACTTTGACTGCTCAGACCCGCCCCGCATAGCCGTGGTTCACAACGGAATTATCGAAAACTTTGCTGAACTCAAGAAGGAGTTGGAGGACAAGGGGCATGTCTTCAGGTCTAAGACTGACACAGAGGTCGTAGCCCATCTGGTAGAAGAGAACCTCAGGACAAGAGAACCCGCGCCTGAGGCCGCTGCAGCTTCATCAGACTTCGAGAAGGCAGTGGCCGACGCCGTCAAACGGCTCCAAGGATCATACGCGATAGCTGTCGCTTACACGGGAGAACCAGACAAGATAATCTGTGCGCGTAACGAAAGCCCCCTTGTTCTCGGTATCGCTGAGGACGCCCTGTATTTTGCCTCAGACATCCCGGCTTTCCTTCCTCTAACAAACAGAATTGTCTTCGTAGAAAACGGAGAACTGGTGATCCTAAGCGACGGAGCATTTCAGATAAGGAAGCTGGTTGACGGCAGCGTGGTGACACGCAAACCCAAAACTGTCGACTGGACGCCTGAAATGGCGGAAAAGCAAGGATTTACTCATTTCATGCTGAAGGAAATCCATGAGCAGCCTCGCTGTCTACGCGACACGCTGAGGTTGCAGGAGAAATACTTGGAGTTGTTGACCACTTTCCTGGACAGAGCGAAAGAAGTGATAATGGTTGCCTGCGGCACTTCCTACCATGCTTGTCTGGCAGCCTCTTACATGTTCTCGAAGTTGTCATTCCTAGCCACCCACCCGGTGATAGCCTCCGAGTTTCCAGAGCAGCACGGCAAGTCTGTAAGCATCGATAGCACAATTCTGGCAGTCAGCCAATCCGGCGAAACAGCAGACACGCTGGCCGCGGTGGAAACCGCCCGACAAAGAGCAGCCACAATTCTAGGCTTGACCAACACTGTGGGTTCCACGTTAACCCGTGTGTCGAGGGTTTACGCCGTTCAGCAGTCTGGACCTGAGATAGGTGTGGCAGCCACAAAGACCTTCACTGCTCAGCTCTCAGTCCTCTCGCAGCTCGCAATACGACTGGCGAAGAAAAGGGGAAAGATATCGCAAGAAGAAATCGACCTCTTGGACGAAAAAACTGAGAAAATCCCGGAAATCGTGGAGAAGATAGTCGAGACGCAGGAGGAGAAGGTAAAGGCGTTAGCCAAGAAATACAGGGATAAAAAATGCTTCTTCTTCCTCGGCAGAGGGATAAGCTACGCCACGGCGTTGGAGGGACGGTTGAAGCTCATGGAAATCGCCTACGTGCCCTCAATAGCGTTTCCAGCAGGCGAGAGCAAGCACGGGCCAATCAGCCTAGTCGAAAAGGGATTCCCAGTGATCTTTGTCTGTCCCCCTGATGGAACGCGGAAGACTCTGATAGGGAACATTATGGAGATGAAAGCCCGCGGAGCCTCTGTCATCGCTATATGCGAGGAAGGCGACACGGAGATAATGAACCTGGTTGACGACTACGTAGAGATCACGCGCGGAATTCCAGAAGTCCTCTCCCCGATACCCTATGCAGTGCCTCTTCAACTCTTCGCCTACTACATGGCAATCGAGCATGGATGCGACCCCGACATGCCCCGCAACCTGGCCAAATCAGTAACCGTCAAATAGCGCTCTCGTCCTCTCTTGTAAGCTCTTAAGGAACCTTGGACATGTAATTGGCAGAGTGCAAACTAAATGAAACGAGAAACCACAACTTGGGAACAACTCATCGACAACCTCGTTAAAGAAAGAGTCCTCCGCTCTTCTAACATCATCCGCGCCATGAAAAGAGTGCCCCGTGGTCTCTTCCTGCCCGAACGCTCAATCGAGTATGCGTCGGTTGACGCACCACTGCCCCTCGGAAAGGGACAGACTGTCAGTGCACCTCACATGGTTGCGATCATGAACGAGGCACTAGAGCTAGATGTTGGGCATCGTGTTCTAGAGATCGGCGCGGGCTGCGGCTGGCACGCTGCCACAATCGCTGAGGTTGTAGCACCCAAGGAAGCTTCACGCTCAGAGCGTGGACACGTGTTCACCGTCGAAATCGTCGACGATTTAGCGCAGCTTGCAAGGGAGAACATAATGCATCACGGGTACGGCGACCGCATTACCGTAGTTCACGGAGACGGCTCGTTAGGCTATCCTAACCAGAGTCCCTACGACAGGGTTCTTGTGACCGCGGCTGCCCCCGACATTCCGCCCCCTCTATTGGAGCAGCTTAAGGTCGGAGGCGTTTTAGTCATCCCAGTTGGCAATGTCTTGTTGTTCCAATCTTTGATTCGCGTGCGCAAAAACGTTGACGGCGGGTCGGCCAAGGAGAACCTGGGAGGAGTTGCTTTCGTGCCCCTAACTGGACGCTTCGGACAAGGCGTGTAGGAAGCTACTATCCGAAGAACGCATCAAGAGTGGTTTTGGCTTTCCCTTCCTCTATCCCCTTGCTCATCCTCTCCAAGGATTTCCTAACACGGTCTTCTGTGAAGTCGCGTTCTCTGCACAGAAAATCCACGACGCCCTCCACATCTGGGTTTCGCCACTCTAGGCTGTAGCTATCTGTGACCTTGGGGCGGAGAAAGACATCTCTTATTCGTTGTGGGTCTACGGGAAACTGGGCGTCTTTCAAGGACGTCTGGAGCAGCGTATCGAGGCTTCCGTGTTCTTTGATGAACTTCAGGGCTGTTTTGGGTCCGATACCTTTCACTCCTTCGGGGTTGTAGTCCGTGCCGACGAGGATGCCTATGTCCACCAGTTGCTCGAATGTCACGCCCAACTCTGCGAGGGTCTTGTTGAGCTCGACGGTTTCGGGAATCACCTCCACGTAGACTGGTTTCTTGGGGAGCTTTCGTCTGCCACTTATTGTTA
This sequence comes from uncultured Candidatus Bathyarchaeia archaeon, assembly GCA_964353725.1. GTDB lineage: Archaea > Thermoproteota > Bathyarchaeia > Bathyarchaeales > SOJC01 > CAYGVX01. The sequence goes on along the minus strand of CAYGVX010000031.1, from coordinate 9,058 downwards.
CGTTGCGGATTAGGTTGGGTGCACCGAAGAGGAGCGAGTCGTAGTCTTGGCTGGCGCAGAAGTCTGTCACTCCCTTCTTGGCCATGTGGGCTGCTTGGGCTTCACCTTCACTTGGTGCCTGGACCCAAGGGATGCCCATAAGCCCCAAAAGACGCTTGCTGTCCTCCTCCATGTAGTCTTTTAAACGTGAGGTGGCTTGAGCGTAAGTGCGGGCCTCCTCGACTTTGCCCTCTGCCAAGGCTTTCTCGTACTTGACTGTAGCTTCTTCCTTGATCCTTACCCTTCGCCTAATCTCGATCTCTTTCAGGGCTGGCGGAACTCCGTCGAACACGTATGCCGCGTTTATTCCCATTTCGACTAGGTTGGAGGTGCGGTACAGTAGACCACTGAGGTGACTCGTGACCCTGCCTCCGCTGTCTTTAAGCGGAGTGCCATCGGGCTGGCGAATGATGGCAAGGAACTGGTAGAGTGCATTGTAAGCGTCGATGGCGAAGGATTTACCTGCAAGGTCCCTGAGGTTGACTTGGGTCTTGGGCACCAAGTCCTTGAGGTTAACTCCCAAAACATGGCACCGTCTAATAAAAGCTGCTGAGACACAAGATAAGCCTTACCATGTGTGTAGAGCTCGGCTACCTCGATGATCCCCCCTCAATTCTTTCAAATTGAAATGACACGCGAGCCCATACGAAAAGGTTTTTAGTGTAGCTTGCTGAATCATGTCAAGCATACGAGTACGTCTGCATGAGGTGAAATGTAGTTGTCAATATTCGCGGCACCAGGAGCATACGACCGGGCCATAACCGTGTTCTCTCCAGACGGCCGCTTGTTTCAGGTAGAATACGCCCTCGAAACAGTAAACCGAGGTGCAACCATAATAGGAATAGCATGCCAAGAAGGCATAGTTCTGGGTGCAGAAGAGAAGCTTGAATCAAAACTGCAAGACCCGAACTTCACTTGGAAACTCTTCCCAGTAGATTCGCACATAGTTGCAGCAGTCGTGGGCTTAGGCTCCGACGCACGAATCCTAATCGACCAAGCGAGGGTTTACTGCCAGAGTAATAGGCTGATGTACGACGAACCCATAGATGTTGAAGTGATTTCCAAGAGGATAGGCGACATCAAACAGCTTTACACGCAGCACGCTGGGGTACGTCCCTTCGGCGTCTCTATAATCTTCGGCGGCGTAGACAAAACAGGCACCCGCCTCTTCTCCACAGACCCAAGCGGAACCTACAGGGCATACAAAGCGGTAGCCGTGGGCGTCGGAAGGGAAACAGTCGAGGGCATCTTGAAGACGGATTACAAAGAGGACATGGAGCTAGAAGAAGCGGCCAAACTGGCCATCAAATGCCTCAAAAAAGCTCTCCAAGCCAGAGAAGAACAGCTGAGAGTCAAAATGGCGTTGATACCCACATCCACGAAGACTTGGCGACTTATGCCAGACGAAGAGATAGAGAAGCACATGAAGACTGCAGAGTAAGAGTGACAGACTAAAATGAGTGAACGATACACCGTGGCGCGCCTTAGCCGCGACGGTGAACACTTTGAAGTCCTGGTTAAACCGCAGCCTGCCCTGAGCTACACCATGGGCAAGCCTACATCTCTCTCCGAAGTCTTGGTAACTGACATGATTTTCACCGACGCCAATAAGGGGACCAAAGCAGGCGAAGACAAGCTAAAGGCAGCCTTCAACACGACTGACTCGCTGAAAATCGCAGAAGTGATCTTGCAGAAGGGGACACTTCAGCTCACAACCGACCAGCGGAGGCAACTAACCGCAGAAAAACGAAAGCAGATAATAGCTTTCATAGCCCGCCAAGCCGTCGACCCGAAAACAAACCTGCCACACCCACCCCTCCGCATAGAAACAGCTATGGAGCACATACACTACCCCATAGACGCCTTCAAAGCAGTAGAGGAACAAGCCAAAGACATAATAAAACTGCTACGCCCAATCCTCCCCATCAAAATTGAGCAGATCCAAGTCCAAGTGCGGATCCCGCCAGAACACGCCGCAAGAGTCTACGGAACAGTAAAAGGATACGGCACGATAAAACGCGAAGAATGGCGCGCAGACGGCTCATGGTTCTCCATAATCGAAATGCCAGCCGGTCTCTACGGACCCTTTCTGGAAAAACTCGGAGAACTAACAAAAGGAAACGCAGAAGCAAAAAAACTGTAAGAGTTTTATGAAAGACAAATATAAAGGAGATGAAAGAAAATGCCAACATTCTATGAAAGAAGACAGCTTGTCACCCCCGGCGACCTCCTAGCAGAAGGAAACTACGCCGCCGGCGAGAACACATTCAAGGAAAACGACAGGCTCTACGCAACCCGTGTGGGACTAGTTGAATTCGACGAACGCAGAGTAAGCGTCGTAGCCCTAAAAGCCTTCTACATCCCAAACATCGGAGACACAATCATAGGCAAAGTGACAGACGTGACAATAGGCGGATGGCTCGTAGACATAAACGCACCTTACCCTGCGATGCTACGAGCTGGGGACGTGATGGAACGCTCCTATCACCCGCAAAAGGACGAGTTGTCATCGATCTTTGACGTGGGTGACCTGATGATAGCGAAAATCGTTTCCTACGACAGAACCCGTGACCCACTCGTGTCGATACGAGAACCCGGCCTCGGAAAAATCACACACGGACAGATAATCGAAGTCACACCGACAAAAATCCCGCGAATAATAGGCAGAAAAGGCTCGATGATAGGCATGATCAAACAAGAAACAGACTGCCAAATAGTCCTCGGCCAAAACGGGGTAGCGCTCATAAGGGGCAAAACCCCAGAAGGCGAAAGACTCGCAGTCATGGCTATATACAAGATAGAAAACGAGTCCCACACGAGCGGCTTGACAGACCGCGTGACAGAGATGTTGAAGAAGGAAAAAGAGAAAGAAAAGGAAGGTGAAACAAAGAATGCCTAAAGCAGAAGAAAAACTGATAGACAAAGAGGGCGTGAGGATAGACGGAAGGAAGTCTAACGAGCTGAGACCCACGAAGATAGAAGTGGGCATACTTAGCAACGCCGACGGCTCAGCATACATCGAACAGGGAAAGAACAAGATTCTGGCAGCAGTCTACGGACCACACGAAGTGCACCCCAGACACCTAGCCCAACCAGACCGTTCCCTGCTAAAATGCCGATACCACATGGCACCCTTCTCAGTGGAGGAAAGAAAGTCACCCGCACCCTCAAGGAGAGAGCTTGAAATCTCAAAAGTAATAAGAGAATCCCTAGAGCCAACGATATTCCTCGAATACTACCCACGAACATCAATAGACCTGTTCATAGAAGTCCTCCAAGCAGACGGCGGCACAAGGTGCGCAGGCATCACAGCAGCCGCACTAGCACTCGCAGACGCAGGCATCCCGATGCGCGACCTAGTAGTAGCCTGCGCCTCAGGAAAATTGGAAGGACAAATGGTAGTCGACCTTTCAGACATGGAAGACAAGAAAGGCGAAGCAGACGTCCCTGTGGCGTTCATGCCCAATCTTAACGCCATAACACTACTCCAAATGGACGGACAGTTGACACTCGAGGAATTTGAGAAGGCAGTGGACCTCTCTCTAGAAGGCTGCAGACAGCTGTATATCATGCAGAAGGAAGCTTTGAGGGCGAATTACGTGACTGGAAAGGAGGAGGAGGTGGAAGAGTAATGTCTATGATAGTGCGTGTGAAGCAGAAGCAGATCGCCCAGCTGATGAGTAAGGGCAAGAGACTGGACGGAAGAGAGCTTAATGACTACCGCGAGATCAAGGTTGAGATGGGAGTCATTGAAAAGGCTGAAGGGTCGGCGAGGGTTCTTCTCGGGAAGACCCAGGTTCTGGTCGGAGTAAAGATTGAGACTGGTGAACCGTTCCCCGACACGCCCAACGAAGGCGTATTGACCGTGACTGCTGAACTTGTACCGCTGGCGTCGCCCACATTCGAGCCGGGTCCTCCAGACGAGAGATCCATCGAGCTTGCACGGGTCGTGGACCGGGGTTTGAGGGAGTCTAAGGTCTTGAACCTCGAGAAGCTTTGTCTCGAGCCTGGGAAGAAGGTGGTCGTGGTCTTCATCGACGTCTGGGTGCTTAATCACGACGGGAACCTCATCGACGCCTCGGCTATCGCGGCCTTAGCTGCCTTAATCAATACGAAGATGCCTAAGTATGGGGTTGAAGAAGGCGAGGTTAAGGTCAAGTCTAGCTACGCTCCTCTACCTGTGCAGAACTATCCGATAGCGGTGACGTTCGCTAAGATAGATGACAAGCTGGCGGTTGATCCGTGGCTGGAGGAAGAGCAGGTGATGGATGCGAGGCTGACGATTGCATTCGAGAAGGACGGAAAAATCTGTGCGATTCAGAAGGGGGGAACAGGGTATTTCACGAAGGAGCAAATCTTGGAAGTTACGAAAATCGCCAAGGGAAAGGCTGCAGAGATACGCAAGCTAGTGGTGAAGGAGTGATGGGAAGGACGAAGAAGATCGGCCTCGCTGGAGGGTTTAGAGCCCGCTATGGCTCGACGCTTAGGAAACGGTACGTCGAAGTGATGACGGAGTCTAAGAGACCGCACAGCTGTCCCCAGTGCCGCGCAGTAGCCGTTAGACGAGAGACCGTCGGAGTGTGGAAGTGTAGAAAGTGCGGTTTCACCTTCACTGGTGGCGCTTACACTCCGTCGACTAAGCTCGGTGAAACGGCGAAAAGAGCGGCGAAAGGAGTCTCGGCAGAAGCCTAGGCTAAGCGAGCATCCCTTTTTTTACGGGTTTGTTTTCCTTTCTTTGAGCTCGACTCTGCGTTTGCCCCTTGCTAGGGCAGAGACGTGGATTGCCCCTTCTATTTCAAGGCGCATTAGTGTTTTGTTCAGAATGTTGAACCCTACGTCACCTTGTATTTCTTTGACCATGTCGTAGAGCTCGGCATCGGTTGTGGGTCCTTTACGTTTCAGCAGCTCCACTATGACTGTGGAGAGGGGATGAGGGCTCCATGTTCTTGATGCCACTTTTCACCACCTCTCTTACGCTACTGGTGTCGTGGGTTTCTGCGCCTGTCTCACCTGCTTAAAGAATCCTTTGTACCATGTTTCCATGTCGGGCGTGATTGTCGGGCCTATCTTGCTCGTGGCCTCTTTGAAGTCTGCGAGAGTCACGATTTTCGAGTTTAGGTCTTTTCTGAGGGTGCTCAAAGCTGCCTCGCGACACAGTGCCTGTATGTCAGCGCCGCTGTATCCTTTGGTCATCCTTACAAGAGCCTCAATCTCAACATCCGGGGCTAAGGGCATGTTCTTGGTGTATATCTTGAAAATCTCCAGCCTCGCCTTCTCATCTGGCTCTGGCGTGTAGATAAGTTTATCGAAGCGTCCTGGACGAAGCACGGCTCGGTCTATTATGTCAGGCCGGTTTGTAGCTGCTATGACGACAACATCCTCCAGGCTCACTACGCCATCCATCTCTGTCAGGAGTTGGCTGATGACGCGTTCTGTGACGCCGCTGTCGGCGAACCCCATGCCTCTTCTCGGAACCAAGGAGTCGAATTCGTCGAAGAAAATAACCGCGGGAGCAGCCATCCTCGCCTTGCGGAACACTTCTCTAATCGCCTTCTCGGACTCTCCAACCCACTTGCTGAAGACCTCTGGCCCCTTTATGGTGATGAAGTTTGCTTCGCTTTCCGTTGCCACGGCTCTCGCCAGCAGGGTTTTCCCGCAGCCTGGCGGACCGAAAATCAGAATTCCTTTTGGTGGTCTGACGCCTAGCCTGCTAAAGACTTCTGGGTTTTTCATAGGCCACTCCACGGCCTCTATCAACTCTTGTTTCACCTCTTCCAGTCCGCCTATGTCACTCCAGTGCACCGTGGGTGTCTCGATGTAAACCTCCCGCATAGCTGTGGGAGTGATCTCCTTGTAAGCGTTAACAAAGTCTTCGCTGTTCACTTCCATCTTCTCTAGAACAGATGGCGGGATGTGTTCTTCTTCCAAGTTGATTTCCGGCAGGTACCGCCTTAGTGCCTTCATTGCTGTTTCTCTGGATAAAGCCGCCATATCCGCGCCCGTGTAGCCATGCGTCATATCAGTCAGCTTCTTCAAGTCAACATCCTCGGCCAAGGGCATACCACGCGTGTGGATTTGGATGATTTCGTGACGAGCTTGCTTGTCAGGTACGCCTATCTCTATCTCTCGGTCGAAGCGGCCTGGTCTTCGAAGCGCCGGATCGAGTGCTCCAGGTCGGTTGGTTGCGCCTATGACTATTACGTTTCCTCTTCCGCCTAAGCCGTCCATGAGAGCCAGCAGTTGGGCGACCACACGTCTCTCAACCTCGCCAGTGACCTCCTCCCTCTTCGGCGCTATCGCGTCTAACTCGTCGATGAATATGATACTCGGCGCGTTTTGTTGCGCTTGCTGGAAAATCTCCCGCAGCCGGGCTTCTGATTCGCCGTAGAACTTGCTCATTATTTCGGGACCGTTGATTGATAAGAAGTTTGCTTCTGACTCGCTTGCCACTGCTCTTGCGAGGAGTGTTTTGCCGCATCCCGGTGGACCGTGGAGTAAAACGCCTTTGGGCGGCTCTATACCCAGTCTTTGGAAGATTTCAGGATGTCGAAGAGGCAGCTCCACCATCTCTCTTACGCGCTGCATTTCCTCATGGAGACCGCCTATGTCCTCATAGGTTGTACGTGGAACGCCCTTTGCCTCAGGGGCTGGCTCGTTGAGTATTTGGAAGTTCGTGTCCTTGTTTATGCGGACTATCCCGTGGGGACGGCTTTTTGTGACAGTGAAGGGAATGGCGTGTCCAAGCATCATGACGAGCGTAGTGTCACCTTCGACGAAAGTGCGTTCCATTAAGCGGTTCTTGACGAAGTTCGTGAAATCATCGTCTACGTTTAAACGCATGTCAACAGGGCCCAAAACAATGTTTGTGGCGTTCTTAACAGTAGCTGACTTGACTACAACGTACTCATTTATGGCGACACTGGCGTTCTTACGCGTGAATCCATCAATGCGGACTATACTCCTGTCCTGGTCTTCGCTGTAGGCTGGCCAAGCGATAGCGCTGGTGCTACGCTTTCCCGTAATTTCTATGACGTCCCCGGCGCTTATGCCCAGTCTTTGCATTGTCTTCTGGTCGAGGCGGGCTATGCCTCGACCTACGTCTCGTTGTTTTGCATCTCCGACGCGGAGTTGTGATTCACTCATGCTAATACATCCTCTGTAAGTGTGAATTACACAAAGTCGGAAAGGTTCACGTTACTTATAAACGTTGCAAATTGGCAGTCAGCGGGTTCTCCTTACCATAAGGGTTTGAATCTGACTCACTGTTGGAATCTTCTGTATTCGCGTCTCCACATCATCCACGACTCCGCTTTCATCCTCTGGAATCTGGATGTGCGTTATCAAGGCATTCAACCCAAAAGCAACAGGCTCCGTCTGAAAGTTGGCGTAAATCTTAGCCTTCGGAGGAAGAGCTTTCTCGATTTCTCTCTTCAACTCCTCAAAGTCCACCTCTAACCCTGTTGGAAAGATCTTATAACTGACAACAATGTTCGCCATACTCACGGCCCCATAAACCCGCACTTCGGACACTTGTACAAGCGCCCAAACTGTCGGCACTTCTGGCACCGCCAGAGGATTATCTCACCACAGCTGGGACAGCTAAGCTTGGTAGCCTTCGTCCCAGTAGGTATAGTGCGGCTGCAACTGCTACAAATCGGCGCCTGCATCATACTCGTCTTGGTCTCGGTGCTCATGACGCATCTCCCTTTGAAGCTTGATGATGTATGGAAAGGTTGCTTATATCTTCTATGCTAGACCAGGAACTGCCCACATCCAAAGAGAGAACCACAACCCCACTTGAAGCCCAACGAAACGATCTAGATTCACGCACGGAGCACACACACCAAAAAAAGGGCCAAGCATACGCTTAAGAACAGCAACAAACCAGAAACACACGCCGATGAAAACCAACAACGAACAGAAGGACAACAGGAAACACCTAGCCGCCCTTTCCGCAGCCTCCTTCCTAAACGACTTCGGATCAGACATCATATACCCAATCTGGCCAAAGTTCATCCTACTCCTAACTGGCACAAACATGGCAATCTTGGGCCTAATAGACGGGCTAGGCGACACTATCGTATCCATCTCCCAAGCCCTCTCAGGATACGTCTCAGACCGCCTGGGAAAACGCAGGATCTTCATCTGGACGGGCTACCTTTTAGGCGGCATTTCAAGATTAGGCTACGCCCTCTCGACCACATGGCAGCAAGTAATTCCGTTCCGCATCCTGGACCGCTTCGGAAAAATCAGAGGCGCACCCCGCGATGCCATGATCGCAGACATATCGACCCAGAAAAACCGAGGCAGAAACTTCGGACTACTGCGTGCCATGGACAACCTAGGAGCAGTATGCGGCATCACAACCGCCATATTACTCTTTAGCCTGCTGGGCTACACAAACCTCTTCTTGCTTGCTGCCGCGCCATCCTTTGTCGGCGCCCTTCTCATCCTCGTAGTGGTCAAAGACAGGAAAATCGAGAAGCTCTTCAGAGGCCTCACGGTGAGAGACCTGACCCCCAACCTTAGATTGTTCCTCTTCCTCAGTGCCCTCTTCGCTCTCGGAGCCTTCAGCTACTCCTTCTTACTCATCTACGCAGATACTCTGGGCTTCAAAATCCCATTCACACTCTTCGAAATTCCCGACATCGCAGTCTTCTACCTCATCTTCACGGTCGTCGCCTCCCTCATGTCACTGCCGTTCGGAAAACTGGCCGACATAATCGGCAGGAAAAAAGTGTTATTCTTATCCTACGTCTTCTGGGGAGCATTATGCTTGGGATTTATCTACGCCAGCTCCCTCGTGGGAATCGCTCTGCTCTTTGTCCTGTATGGTTTGCACAGGGCAGCCGCCGAACCCGTTCAAAAGGCTTTCGTTTCCGAGCTTGCTCCAGAAAAATACCGCGCCAGCGTGCTCGGCGCCTACCAACTCGTAGTAGGATTCTCTGCGTTGCCAGCATCTCTCATCGCGGGCATTCTGTGGACAGGCTTCGGGATGCAAACCCCCTTCTATGTGTCC